>JADLDM010000077.1 GCA_020846695.1 bacterium
CGGCGGGTCGGCACAAGAAAAGGGCCGGCGCATTGCGACTGCCGGCCCTTAAGATAAATACTTTTCTCGTGAAATGCCACGCTGCCCGGATCAAATCTCCCGTCTGAGTCGCTTCACCGGAATCCCCAGTTGTTCACGGTATTTCTGCACGGTTCTGCGCGCAATCGGGAAGCCCTCCTTGGCGAGCATTTCGGCAATCGCCTGGTCGCTGTAGGGGTCACCCTTTTCCTCTGCGTCAATGATCTCCTGCAAACGAGACTTGATGACCTTTGTTGAAATCTCTTCACCATCGGATGTCTCCATTCTCTCCGAGAAGAAATACTTCAACTCAAACACGCCCCACTCCGTCTGCACATACTTACCACTCGTTACGCGCGAAATCGTCGAGATGTCCATGCTGATGTCTTCGGCAATATCCTGCAGGATCATCGGCTTCAGGAACTCGCGGCCCTTCTGGAAAAAGTCAATCTGGCGCGCGACGATGGCGCGCATCGTGCGGAGAATCGTCGTGCGGCGCTGGTGAATCGCATTGATGAACCAGCGCGCGGACTCAAGTTTGCGCGTCACGAACTCCTTGACCTTCTTGTCCGTGTTCCCCGAAAGGAACATCTCTTTGTAGGCAGTGTTGATGTGAAAGTTTGGTGTGTTGCCGTCGTTTAGATAAACCGCGAACTCGCCCTCGTCGTCCACGCGCGCCACGACGAGATCGGGAACAATGTAGTTCTGCTTCTCGTCGAAGTATCCTTCACCCGGCTTCGGATTCAGTCTTCGGATTTCATCGTAAGACGACCGTACGTCGTCCAACGTAATCGCGAGCTTCCTTGCGACAACTTCAAATCTCTTGTTCATGAAGTCGTCATAGGCTTCATTCAGAATCCGCAAGGGAATCCTATGCTTTTCCGGTTCGTCAAGCTGTCGAAGTTGAATCAGCAGGCACTCCTTCAAGTCACGCGCCGCAATCCCCGGCGGATCGAGTTCTTGAATCATGCGCAGGACGCGTAGCGCGGTCTCCACCGTCACGTTCAATTCACGCGCGATCTCTTCAATGGGATAACTCAGAAAACCGTCGCGATTGATCGAACCGATGATGTATTGACCGACACGGAACTCCTCGTCATCAAGTCTCTGTAGGCGCATCTGATCTTCAAGATACTCGGCGAGGGACTGCACAAACGGTCGCGGCAATTCCGTCAACTCTTCGCCGGAGCCCGTGAAACGCGACGCGCGATAAACGTGCGGATCATCATCGGCCAGAAAGCCTTCCCAATCCACGTCGTCGTCGGTGCGCGGAGACGGAGCTTCGTCGGCCTCCCCGCGAGTAAGGCGATCGAAGCCGACAAGTTCAGCGGGCTCTTCAAGACTTGCAGAAGACTGATCTGTGTCTACCTCCGCAAGCTGCTTGTCCACCACCGCCTCATCTTCGGCGATTTCTTCCAGGAATGGATTCTCCTGAAGTTCCGCACGCACGCGCAGCTCAAGCTCCAGCATCGGAAGTTGAATCAGCTCGCTGCGCAGAATCTGCTGGGGTTGGAGGTATTGTACTAAGTCGGGTCGTTGAACTTGTCTCAGTTCATGCATGGGAAACCCTCGTGTCGGAAAGGGGATCGAATCAGATGGGTGGAAGCGTTACCCCTTAACGCACACTCCGTGCCAAATCGTATTCACCGTGTCTGCCAACCCGAAACCGGAATCGGCTAAGTGCTTAAGATTAATGTTTACAGTTGTTGTCATATGGCTTACACAATGACTCACGGTCGCCAGCAAGTAGTGCGAGCGACCATTTCCGGCCCTTGCCCGGCAAAGCAGGTGCTATAGCAACTTACAGCCGGAAGGATTCGCCCTCACAGAAGACCCTGACGGCTTGCCTCGTTCCAAACAAATGGTGAGGACTCGTGCAGCTCCTCTGCAGACCACTTGCCGCTCACATATTTCTGGTAGTGCAGCGCTCGCATGGCATTCACGCGGGGTTTGTCAAGGCCCAGACGGTTAATAGTGACGCTCACCTTACCCATGATGTCACAATCAAGTTGCGGATTCGGATAGGGCTTGCCCGACAGCAGATTGAGAAGGAACCAGTCATTCTCAATGTCGGCGGGATCCAGCACATCTAAGTAATCGCGCTTACGGCTGTTTACAATCCGCGTGACAAGTCGGTAGTTCTCCCATTCGTACGCAAATTGAGGCATGAGCGACTTGGGGAAGAAGTGCTCAACCGTGCCCGCACCCGTCTCCAATTCAAAGTAGACCGCCAGGTACGCGCACATTCCACCATAACTCTCATACAGCTCCTCCAAACAGTCGCACCAATATGGCGGAAGCTTGGTGCCACTCGGGAGAGGTTTGTACAAGTCAATGCCGTTCTTCTGAAGGTACGTTTCACCCTTCTTTCTGACCTTTGAGTCAAAAGCACCGGGCTCGTCCTGAATGGTTAACCTAATCATTATGCGGTAAGCGGAGGCAAAGGAGTGGTGGGATCTGGTGAATCATCCAGATAGTTGTTCGAGCCTGATTCTCCGGACTCTCTGAACCAACCCTTCTTCCTCCCAATGAAACGCCAGGTGACCCAGAAAGGATCGAGTTCGCCCAGGACACTGCGTAGCTCGTCGTCGATCTTCAGAGCTTGAGAGCGACGGGCATCGTTCTGCTCAAGCAGATTCTCGGCCTTGCGAAGAATCACTTCCGCCTCGACAGAGCGGGAGCTCTTCAAATCGAAGGCATCACTGAGCAACCACATTGACACGTCTCCTTGCCTCAGAAAGTCGCGCTTCTGTAGACAAACTGCGGTCTTGGCTCCCTCGGTTTCCACGTAATCCAAGTCGAACCATGCGTCGGTTTCATATTTGAAGTGCGGTTCAATGGATGCCATGACAAGCGGCGAATGGGTTGCCAGGACGATTTGCACCTCTGCATGATCAGGAAGCTCGTTCATGACATGCAACAGAGAATTGACAATCTTCCGCTGCCATTTTGGATGCAGATGAGCTTCGATTTCGTCGATCAGAAAGATAATCTGCTTCGCCGTTTCCTGCTCAAGCACTTTGCTTGCTTTCTTATGCTCGCTCCAACTCCAGACGAGCAGATAGGCAAGCGCGACTACTCTACGAATACCTGCCGACGCATGAAGAATCGGGACTTCAAGGCCGTACGGCATGCGAATTGTGGGAACATCGCGCGCGTCATCAATGCTGATACGAGTCAGTTCGCCGGGTTCAATGACTTCCGTATCGCTAGGCGACAGAACACGAAGCACTTTCTTCAATATCTCAAATTCAGAGCCACTCTGCTTCTGCCATCCGGCCCAATCGCGAAGCAACCCCTCGCACATGGAGCGGCCTTCGTCTGAGGTCAAGCCATTCCACACCTCTTGCGGAGTGAATACGTAGGCCGGAAGTCTGGAGCGGTCAGACTCGTCTTCTATCGCGATTCCCTGGTCGAATTCCTCACGACTCTTCTTCCAGTAATTTCGGGCGGGATCCCACACTGCAAAGCTCCCGTCGGATTGTGCATAAAGCACGAGTCCGGGATTCCATGGCCGACCCGCGGGCGCTGTCCAAGCCTGCCTTTCATGGACGAAGTTGCTCGAATAATCTACGACTGACGTCTTCGCATCCAGTGAGAACACAATCTCAGCGTGGCGCGCACCCTTGCGCGGCCTGGCCATCAGTCCTGATGTCAGCTTCTTGTTTACTTGGCTTGGCCATTGTCTCGTGAGTGCCCACCACGCAATGTCAAGCAGAAAGCTCTTTCCGAGCCCGTTGTCCCCTGTAATGACGTTGAGGCGACTCCCAAACTCCCTGTCCATGGTATCAGCCGGGCCAACATCTTTGATACGAAGAGTTCTTAGCATATTGTCAGTCCTTGGTGGGTCGTTTGCTCCGCTACAGCCGGAAGGATTCGCCGAGGTAGATGCGGCGGGCCTCTTCACTATTGGCAAGGAACTCCGAAGAACCTTCCATCAGGAGTTTCCCCGCGAAAATCAGATAAGCGCGATCCGTGATTGCTAAAGTCTCGCGCACATTATGATCGGTAATCAGTACGCCGATGCCGCGATTAGTCAGCGAGCGCACGATGCTCTGAATGTCCGCGACCGCAATCGGATCAATTCCCGCGAACGGCTCGTCGAGCAGCATGAACTTCGGCCTCGTCACGAGCGACCGCGCAATCTCTACTCTTCTTCGCTCGCCGCCTGAGAGTTGAAAGCCCTTGTTGTTGATCACGTGGCCAAGCGAAAACTCCTCAATCAACTCTTCCATGCGTCGCACGCGCTCGGGCCTCGAAATCGGAAGCAGCTCCAAGATAGCCATCAAGTTTTCGCGAACGGTGAGCTTGCGAAAAACGGACGGCTCCTGCGAAAGATAGCCCATTCCCAGTCGCGCGCGGCGATACATCGGCCAGTCGGTGACACGCTGATCCAGGAGATAGATATCCCCCGAGCGCGGCCTGATCATCCCTGTGACCATGTAAAAGGTCGTCGTCTTGCCCGCGCCGTTGGGACCGAGCAGCCCGACGATTTCTCCGGTCTTGACGACAACGGAGACCTCATCCACTACTTTGCGACGGCCGTAGAACTTAACTAACTTCTCGCCGCGCAGCGTGACTTCGGGGACGGTAACGGCGTCGCTCATGCGAGGGATTTCTTGCGGCGATTCATGTAGAAGCCGACTCCCACAAGAGCCAGCACGAGGAAATGTGAGACGGTCGCCACGGTTGCGCCGGTCGCCTCTTTGTGACCCGCGTATTCAAATATGACCGAATGTGAACCCGCCGTTAAATAAACTCCTCGAGCAAAACCGTTGACAAGAAAAATCTCTGCGGGCTGTCCGTCAACGGTCGCAGTCCACTCCGGCTCATAGTAGGCGTCACTCAACACGAGTAGTCCCGATGAAGAATTACTCGAGGAGATTTCAACCTTGTGCGCGGCGTAGTTCGTCACGCGCGCGGTTGCATCCGCGCTCTTTGCCGCAATTCCGGGCAGCGCCTTGTTGACGATGGCCTTGGACATGAAGGAGAATCCCGGAGCCTTCATCGTCTCGAATGTGCGCGCTCTGTCCTCAATGACGATCACCGAGTCTGCAAAATACGCGCGCTCCTTGTAAGTCGGAAGTTTGTAAGCCGCCATCTTCGCCCCGGCGTCTTCATAGGCGAGCGTCATGCCGAATTCGGGCGGCAGCAGCCCCTCAGTGATGATGTATTTGCAATTGAGCGATCCGAGCAATTCATAGTTCAACGGGAACTGACGATTGCTTCCGTTGTAAAAAACGTTGTCCGCCATGTCCTGCCAACTGCGCAGTTTCGCTCCGTGATAACCGCCCAAGGACTGCACGCCCCACGCGGCCCAACGATTGTCCTGATTCAATCTTCCGACCGGGAAAACGCGAAATACGTCCTTCTCCTGCGCGAGCCCGTCAACGACTCGATTCGTTCTGAGCAGAGCCTTCTGCTGAGCCGCGGGTTGCGGATCGAAAAATTTTCCGGCAAATGATCCGAGGTCAATCAGAGTAATCAAGGTCAGTCCCGAAAGCAGCGCAACCGATTTCATTTTGCCGACGACGAACAGGTAGGCCATCCACAGCGCGGCGGCAAGAAATGTGAATCGAATGGCCAAGTCCTGCGCGAGCGCGTCGGCGCGTTGAGTCTTCAACCCCGCAATCTGCTGCGCGGAGTAGCGCTGCGCTTCTCCCTCTCTTGAAAATGATGCAAGACTGGTCGCAAGCGACTTGCCGCCGATGATCGAGAGGATCATCAACACGGTGCAGGCGATTGCGCCGTAGAAGAGATACTTCTTCCACTTCTCATTGCCGATCTTCTCATCGAGCGCGCGATATCCATAAGCCGCAAGTATCGCTGCGCACATCATCACCAGCAGGAGAATCAGGCTCGGCGTGCGAAACTTATTGAAGAAGGGGAAGTAGTCAAAAAAGATCGAATAGAATAGCGAGAAGTGTTTGCCGAAGGAAAGCAGAATCGAGAACACCGACAGCGCGATCAGCCCCCAGACGAGTCGGCTCTTCTTGCCAAGAATTCCCAACACAGCAAGAAACAGCGGCACGATTCCAAAATAGAAACTCGAACTCGTAAACAGCATGTCGCCCCAATAAACCGGCGACTTCAATCCATACCACGAAGGAAAGATAACCGTAATCAATTCGGAGGGCGCCATGCTCCAAGCAGTCGCGTCGTCCATCGAGTATCCGCCTTGCGACGCAGAACCTAATGCCGGACCGACTCCTCTGATTGAGTATTCAACATATTCGAGGAGCGGAATGTACCAGAGCGCGCCGACTCCCACCGCGAGTATTCCTCCGACTGCCAAATATCCTGCGGCAGTTGCCGCTCTAAGCGCGCCTCCCTCTCGCAACTCAAAGATGGCCCACACCACAAACAGAATTGCGACGGAGATTACGGAGTAAAAGAGCACCTGCGTGTGGCCGCCGTGCTGAACCTGCCAGCCGAAAACCATCGCGAAAAGTCCAAAATCCAAGAGACCGCGCTTCTCCATCACCTGCCACGCGAGATAGATCAGCAGCGGAATGTAGATGAACGTCGCGAGCTTTCCGCCGTGAGACGCCGTGATCAAGGAAATGAAATACGTATTCCAAGCAAGCAACATTCCGCAGAGAAAGGCGAG
>JADLDM010000078.1 GCA_020846695.1 bacterium
CTCCGACTCCTGGTGTTCCTGCATCCACGTGCGGGCGCGCGAGCCAATGTGACGCAATTCGTCGAGATCGGGAGAATAGCCTTCACGAATCGAGTTGCCGTCGCCGACCGCGAGTGGAGGATCCTCGACCAGGATCGCGCTGATCAGCTCGACCAGATCGCGCGGCTGCTTCAGAGCGGCAAGCTGATCTGCGACCGACTCTGAAGATTTCAAATGGAAGAGCTTCTCGATTTTCGGAAGCAGATCGAGCGTCTTGCGGATGGCGACGGCGTCACGGGGAGATGCGCGGCGTGTCGAGAGTCTTGAGAGTAGACGCTGAAGATCATGAGACGACTTCAACAGCTCTGAGAGATTCGCAAGCAGGACGGAATCGGCGACGAAGAAAGAGATTGCGTCAAGCCGCCGATTGATCTGATTCACGTCGCGCAAGGGAGCGAGCAGCCAGCGGCGCAGCAACCTGCCTCCGGCGGAAGTTCGCGTGCGATCCATGACGTGCAAGAGCGTGGCCTCGCGATTTCCGGTCAACGATTCCACCAGTTCGAGATTGCGCTTGGTGCCGGGATCGAGGCTCAACTCCGCGTCGTCCGCAAAGACGCGCAAGTCGGGAAGCAACACGTTGCTGTCCATGTGCAAGAACTTCACATAGAACAGTAGCGCGCCGGCCGCGCGAATGGCGGGCTGCATCTGCGTCAGGCCGAAGCCTTTTAGATTGGCGACCTGCATGTGCCCGGTCAGCGTGCGCTCGGCGGAATTCTCATCGAATTGCCAACGCGGCGCGGAGGTGACGGTGCACTGCTTCAAAGTTGCGAGTATCGCGCGAACGGATTCAACGTCTTCCTGCGTGCATAAGACCTCCGCAGGTTCGAGACTTAGGAGCCGCGATTGAAGTTCGCGCGCTGGCAAGACTCCCGTGAAAAACTCCTGAGCCGTGACATCCGCATAAGCCAAGCCGCATTGATTTTCATCCATCCAGACCGCAGCGAGGTAGTTGTTGCGGCGCTCATCTAACATTGAACCTGAAAACGTCGTCCCCGCTGAGACGACTTCGGTGACATCGCGCTTGACCACGCCCTTCGCGAGCTTGGGATCCTCCAATTGATCGCAGACCGCGACGCGATAGCCCGCGCGCGTCATCTTTGAGAGATAGTTTTCAAGCTGATGATGCGGAAAGCCCGCAAGCGGAACATCGCCGGTCTCGCGCCCGTGATTTCGTTTGGTGAGCGTCAGCCCGAGAACTTGCGAGGTGAGGACGGCGTCCTCGAAGAACATTTCGTAGAAGTCACCCATGCGATAGAAGAGCACGACGTCGGGGTAGCGCGCCTTAATCTCCTTATACTGTTTCATCATGGGTGTTGACATGCGGGAGCCGATTCTTCAGTCAGAAACGCCGCCCGATGGGGCGGCGCAAGTCCTCTGAATTTGCGCAGGGAAATTATTGTGTGACGAGCACAGCGGGGACATTGAATTTCGCATGGATTTCGTCGCCAATCTTCCGACTTTCGCCCTTTGAAGAATAGCCGCCGACACGCACCTGCATGAGGTGGCGACCGCCTTCATCGAAAGGCACGAGCACGACACGATAGCCCGCCGAACGGAGTTTGGCGGCAATTCTGTCTGCATTGGCAAGACTGCCAAACGCTCCAACTTGAATGTACCACTCACCTCCATTAGGTTCCGTGTCGTGAGGAATTTCAATCTCTTCTTCAACAGGCGTCACACCCGCCTGCAAGGACTCCTGTTTTTCAATTTGTTCCGTGCGCGGTTCTTCTTCGCGAACCATGCTCTGATCGGGAGTCATCGCGGCCTGTCTCACGGACGTGTCGTTCTTCGAGATGCTTCCATAATCAAGCGTAACACCGGCGGTGGGCGAAGCGGGAGTCTCGGGTTCGGTCTCAACCGGAGATTCCGTCTTCTTCTCTTCTGCCGGAACCACGACAGGCTGTGCTTGCGGAGCGGGTGCCGATGTTGATGCAATCGGCAGGCGCTCGATTGGCTTCTCAACTTCCGGCTCGGGAGCTGCTTCGTCAACCGGTTCGGTTGAAACGGGGAAGGGAGCTTTCAGCTCTTCGGGAACAGTCGTGGACACCGCAAGCGGACGCTCTACTTCATAGTGATGCGATTGATCGAAATCGGAGTCCGGCATATCCGGCTGTTCAAGAACAAGCGCGGAAATATCTATGCCCAGTTCTGCAGCTTGCAGGAGTCTTTCCTGCGCGAATTCATCGCAGTCAGTTCCGGGGAAGCGCGAAGAGATTTCGCGATAGAGAAAACAGGCTTCAATCGCGTTGGGTTCGTTTAGCGCGTCGAGCAGAAGCGTGTAGCGCTCGGGAGCCTTGGTTTGCTCGATGATACGGCGCGCTTCGGAGACTCTGCCGTCGCGAATCAGATCCACCGGAGTTTTCTCGGCGGCGATTGCAGCGAGAGCGAAGGTCGCGAGCGCGAGAACAAGTTTAGACATTGTAGGTGTCCACTTTGCCGCATTTGGGACAGTGCCAGATCGGTTCGCGTGAAACATGGCCACAGTTGTTGCAGGTGTATTCGTAGTTCTCTTTCATGACACGGGAGAGAATATCGCGCGACATTTGGAGCACGCCGTCCACGTCATGCACGTCGTGAAACATGCGGATCAGTCGGCGGCGCATCCAGAGGCTTTCGGGGTTGTGATCGAGTCCGTCGCGCAGCACCGTAATTGCTCCGCCGGCATCTCCCTTCTTACGCAGGAACTTCGAGAGCGCGGCGTAGGCGTGGACGTTTTGCGGCCACGTGCGAATGACCGTGCGATAGATTTGCTCAATTTCGGAAAATCTGCCCAGATCGAAGAGTTGCGATTCCAAGCGATCAAACGCAACGTAGCTTTGCGCGGGATTTACGTCGAGCAGGCGGCGCCAAATTTTCACGGCGTCTTCGATTCGGCGTTCACGCACGTAGGAATCACCCCAAAACAGATAGGGAGCCGAGAGCGCCGCGTCATGCTTGATCGCTTCGCGGAACTGGATGCGTCCGTCGCGCTCCTTACCGCCTTCGCAGAGTCTCGCGCCTTCAAGAGTTTTCAGAATTGCCATGCGGCGCGGTGTGGACGCGGCGCTCGTGCCGTTCAGTTTCGACGCGGACTCAAAGGCGCCGTTCCAATCGCCCTGCTGTGCGAGAATATCGCTGCGTTTCTCGAGAGCCCACGGATCCTTCTTGGACACTGCAAGCATGTGATGAACGGATTCCAGCGCTTTGGGAAGGTCGGGAACCTGCATGTAATCTTCCGCCAACGCGCGATAGACATCGAGCTTCTGACGATCTACCAGATCGCTACGCAGCGTCAACGCACGGTGAATCTTTATGGCGCGCGAAAGATCGCCTGATTCCGCATAGAGATGACCCAAACGCAGATACGCGTCGAGGTTATTCGTGTCTGCGGTGACCGTCTCGCGGAGTTTCTGAATCGCTCGCGGATAGTCCTTGTCGAGCACGGCCTTCAGGCCCTCCGCATAGGGAGTGACCGGCGCGCCCTGACGGCGGACTTTCCATTCTCGGAAATACATGGCCGCACCGACTCCGCCGACGACGACGAGCAGCAGAAAGAGGAAATTTACGAATTCACTCATGGTGTACGGGCTCCGACATCGCGCCGTCTTCTTCGAGCATGAAATTGCGCAAGCGCTCGATCTCCTGTTCCAGAGCTTTGTTGCGACGACGCTCACGCGAGATTTCGGAACGAAGACGAATTTGATTGACGATGGCAACCAGCAGGCTCACGACATAGCCTACCAGCGCCGCAAGGAAGAGCATGAACGAGAGCGGCAGTTCGGGCGTCTCCCAGCCCAAGAGCCGCACCATCACCTTATCGTCGGAATTCTGAGACAAGAAGAAGACCAGAAAGAAGACGACGATGGTGAGCAGGAACCAGCGAAATATCCACATGGGAATTCCCTTAGCGGATGAATGAATCGAACCTAATGCGGCGTTCGTTCCGCGTGGAACGTGAAGCCGTTGAGTGTTTTGAGTTGAACCGTGACCAAGTCGCCGACGGACTCTCCGTTGCGCGAGATGACCACGGGACGGAAACAGGGCGTGCGGCCCGTCCACATCGCGGCGTCCTTGGGAGACGGGCCTTCGATCAGGATTTGTGTCGTGCGAGCAAGCTGTTCGAGATTTCGTTCGCGCGCAATCTGCTGCTGAAGTTCAATCAGCTTTTCAAGCCGCGCGACTTTGATTTCTTCGGGAACATCGTCGTTCATGCGCGACGCTTTGGTCAGGGGCCGCTCGGAATATTTGAACGTGAAGGCGGTGTCGTAGCGAACTTCGCGCATCAACGAGTAGGTGTCTTCAAACTCCGCATCACTCTCCGTGGGAAAGCCGACGATGACGTCGGTGGAGAGCGCAAGATTCGGGACGTGCTTGCGCGCCAATTCGATCAAGTGCAGATAGTGTTCGCGTGTGTAGGGCCGATTCATCGCTTCAAGAATGCGATTGTTTCCCGATTGAACCGGAAGATGAAGATAAGGGCAGATCTTTTCATGAGCGCCCATCGTGCGCAAGAGCTTCTCGGTAATGTCGGACGGATGCGAGGTCATGTAGCGCACCCGATGAATGGAAGGCAACTCCGCCACAGCGAGCAGACAATCGGCGAAATCGCGGCCTTCCCACTGATAGGAATCCACGTTTTGCCCGAGCAGCATGACATCGCGCACGCCTTGATCTGCGAGCATCTCGACTTCGCGAAGAATACTCGGCAAAGGGCGAGAGCGTTCGCGTCCGCGCGTGCGAGGAACGACGCAGAAACTGCAAAACTTATCGCAACCGCGAATGATCGTCACAAACGCGGTCACACCGCCATGATGACGAGGAACAATGTCGTCGTAAAGTTCATCCCGCAACAATGTGGTTTCAAGAAGGCCGGGAGTTCCCTGAGGCGTGATGCGGCGTTCTTCCAAGAGAATCGGCAACTTGCGATAGGAATCCGGGCCAATAACCATATCCACGTAGGGATACGAATCGAGAATCTCCTTGCGCTTAGCCTGCGCGACGCATCCGAGAATTCCGATTACGCGCGACGGATTGGTTTTCTTCAGCGCCGAGAGATTGGCAAGCTGGCCCAGTGCGCGCACTTCGGCGGACTCGCGAATCATGCAGGTATTGACCAGCACGACGTCGGCGTCGTCCGCGCGCGAGGCGAAGCCGAAGCCCGCATCGGAGAGCATGGTCTCGATAGTTTGCGAATCCGACACATTCATCTGACAGCCATAGGTCTGAATGAACACGAGCGGGCCGTGGCCGTTTGCTTGCGCATGAGGCTCGCGGGCGGGTTCACGCAGATTGCCGTTCAGTGTGACGAATTCGTGCATCGAGAAATATGAAATCAAAAATATGAAATATGAAGTCAGAGCACTACAGGCAGTAAGCTGTCCAATTCGATGATGGAGGGGGTAACCCTTGCTTTCATTGCAAGCAGTTTGACTCCTGCATTCGCGGCTTTGCGCAGAGTCCTCCCGTAAACGGGATCAATGGAGTCTGCCGGGCTCACCCACTTCGCCTGATGATGCTGGCAGACGAAGAGCATGTAGGCACGCTTACCGTGCTTGACCGCTTCCATCAATTCATGCAGATGTCTTGTGCCACGCTCAGTGACGGAATCGGGAAACAACGCAACGCCGTTTTCGACGAGCGTGACGTTTTTCACCTCAATCAATGCGGACTCATCATTACCAAGCGCGAAATCAAGCCTCGAACCGCTGGCGAGTCGAACCTCTCTGCGATACTCGCGATATTGTTTGAGGCCGGGAATGATTCTCTTTTCGAGAGCTTCCGCGACAAGCAGGTTCGGCAGATGAGTGTTTACGCCCACCCAAGCGCCTTCGATGAAGATCATCTCCCACGTGAAGGGAATCTTGCGCGTCAGACTCTTTGATTCACTTACCAGCACCGGCGCGCCGGGAATTAGCACGCCCTTCATCGAACCCGTGTTGGGAGTTACCGCGACAATTTCACGCCCGTCGTCCAGTCGAATGTCACAGAGAAAGCGCTTGTAGCGGCGAAGCAGTATTCCGCGAAGCAGAGGATCGGAGAAATTCACGTCAGATTCCGGCGGGGAACCGCTTCGCTTAATCCCCGCTCGGCGACAGTCGGGACTTCATTTCGGCAATCAGCGTGGACTCGGGGAGCTTTCGCTGCTCACCCGAGAGCATGTCTTTCAGTGAGATCAGCCCCTCTTTGCGCTCGTCCGGCCCGGCAATCAGCACATACTTGATCTTCTGATGATCGGCATAGGCAAACTGTTTCTTCATGCGGTCGTCATCATACCAAATTTCGACGCGCAGCCCGGCGTTGCGAAGCTGCGAGGCGAGCACGAGGTTGTGCGCCATGCCTTCGGAATCAAAGCGGGCAATCAGAACTTGTGTCAGCGACGGCTGCGGTTCAAAGCGGCCCAACTGCGTGAGAGCGGCTTGAATGCGATCCAGACCGATGGTGGTGCCGGTCGCAGGGACATTCTCTTTTGAAAACGTGGCAACCAATCCGTCGTATCTTCCGCCGCCTGTCAAGGAACCCAAGTGCGGCAAATCGGGAAGCACAGTTTCAAAGATCGGCCCGGTGTAGTAATCAAGCCCGCGTGCGAGAGTCGGGTCGAAACTCAGGAATCCTTCGGCAACTCCGAGATTGCGAGCGGAAACAAAAACCTCTTCAATCTCTGCGATTCCCTCTTCTGCTTTCTGATGACCTGTTACTTTGGATTTCGCCTGAGAGAAGTCCGGTTTCTCACCTGCAACCGAGAAGATGTCTGTGACTATTTCGCGCGCTCGGTCGCCGGGAATTCCCGCCACGCGAAATTCCTCTTCGACTTTTTCCCAGCCGATCTTATCCAGTTTGTCAAGGCAGCGGCAGAAATCAAAGAAATGCGAATCGTCGCCGGTGATCAAGTTCGACAAGCCAAAAAGAAACTTGCGTGATGAAAGGCGAATCTTAAACTTGTCGAAACCAAGCGCGCGCAGCACTTCATAAGTCAGCGCAAGAATCTCCGCATCGGCAAGAAGAGAATTGGTTCCAAGAATATCCGCATCACATTGCACAAACTCGCGATAGCGGCCCTGCCTGGGCTGCGGACGGTCGGCGCGCCACACGGGCTGAATCTGATAGCGCTTGAAGGGTCGCGGGAGTTCAGCATATTGCGCCACCACGCGTGCAAGCGGAACGGTCAGATCGTAGTGCAAGGCAATCGCTGATTCGGCCGAGTCTTCTTCCCCACCCCGCGCACGCTTGATCTCGTAGATCAGCTTGTCATTCTCCTCGGACTTGCCGGTCAAAATGTCGAGATACTCGATGGCGGGAGTTTCGAGCGGCTGGAACCCGTAGCGGCGGTACGCCTCCTCAATGACGGAGAGAATCTGCCTGCGAGGGATCAGTTCCGAGGGCAGGAAGTCGCGGGTTCCGCGGAAGGTGCGGGGTTCGATTCGAGACAAATTTCTAAGTTATTGTTTTTAGAAGAGAAAACCCCGATGAAGGGGTCGCTTGGTCGGATTGCTATTAGTCTCGACCGCTACTCGCCCAATTCACCTAAACCTTTAATATGCGAACTTTGAGAGGGAAAATCAAGGACAAACCGCTCTGCGAGACGGTAGCGACGGCCCTTCTGTTCGCCCTCGGCCTCCACTATCCCCTGCTGCGTAAGGTGCCGCAGTTTGGCGCGCGAACCGGACACCGAGATAGCCAGACTATGAGCTATCTGCGAAGACGAAAACCACTCGCGCCCGTGCTGAGTCAGAGTGGTTGCCCAACCCCGGATTTCTGACGAGGACAGATGATCGAGATTCCGCAGCGCATCACTCAAGGGGCTGCTGTCCAGCGATACAGTCGGAGTGATGTGAGTTTTCAGAATCGGAAAATGCTCAGGTTCCAGTTCGGCGACAGAGTGATTGATGAACGCGTATTCAAGCTGATGAGCAAGCTGACGAATGTTGCCCTTCCATTCGAGCTGCGCAAGTTTTTCGAGCGCGGTGTTGGAAACCAGTCGCGGCTGCGTGCGTCCGTACTCAATACAGAGGCGATTGAGAATATGCAGACAGAGCGGCAATAGGTCTTCCATCCTATCGCGCAGGGCGGGCATGTGAAGTTGCGCCACGAAGAGACGATAGTAGAGGTCCTCGCGGAAGCGGCCTTCCTGAATGCGCGCAGTCAAGTCGGTATGCGACGCAGAGATGATGCGGACGTCTGCTCGGCGAGGCTGAATGCGTCCGATCTTCTGAACTTCACCTGAGTCGAGAAATCTCAACAAAGCGGCCTGCGCCACTGAAGGAAGCTCGGCCACTTCATCAAGAAAGAGAGTTCCACCATCCGCAGCTTCCGTCTTGCCCTGCCGACCGCGCGGATCGGCTCCGGTGAAGGCGTGCGGCTCGTGACCGAACAATTCCGAGATCGCAAGATTGCCCTCCAGCGCGCCGCAATTGACCACGATAAACGGACCGCGACGGCGCGGTGAATTGTGATGAATCATGCGCGCGAGCAGCTCTTTGCCCGTGCCGCTTTCACCCGAAATCAAGACTCGCGCATGAGTATCGGCAAGCAACAGCGCACGCGTCACGATTTCGATCAGTGGTTTGCTCTGCCCGACAAGCCCCGCATTTTGCGCGGCGCGTTCGGTCAGAACGCGCGGCGTCTCGGGCAGCGAGCGATAGTCTTCTATTCCCGGAAGCCCCGCAGGAAAAGTCTTCTTGACCAAACCCCGCTCAGAATCGCTATCGAAGAACGTGAGGGGCGTGAGCGCCGCAGTTGCGAGCAACTTATCAAGTTCGAGAACAAACTCGCTCCAATCGTCGTGAGGAAGCTCCTCGCCCATCGCGCGGAAAGTCCACTTCGCAATTTCAAGATAGCGATTGCGAAATTGATTTCTTAGTTCATCCCTAAGCATCGGCCTCGAGTGGTACCAGAGAGAATTTGTTCACGTCTACCAGCCCTTTGTCCGTCAGTTTCAGCGCGGGAATCACGGGCAGCGCCAGAAATGCCAAAGCCATGAAAGGAGCAGAAAGCGGGCAGCCCATTTTCTTCACCGCGTGATGCAGCGCTTCAATTTCCGGCGTCATGGCGCGCGCACTTCTGTCGGACATCAGCCCCGCTACAGGCAGTGGGAGAGACGCGAGGACTTTTCCATCTTGAACCGCAACCCATCCGCCGCCGCACTCGCGCAGGAAGTTTACGGCCACAAGCATGTCTTCGTCGCTCATACCCGCGCAAATCAGATTGTGCGAATCATGCGCGACCGTTGACGCGAGCGCGCCGCTCTTGAAGCCAAGCCCGCGCACAAATCCCTTGCCGATTCCGCCGCCTCGTCCGTGCCGCTCAATCACCACCATCTTTGCGATGTCCTGCGTCGGATCCGACTGCAAGGAGCCGTCGCGCATCGGAAGCGTTGCGTGATACTGCGCAGTGACAATTTGATCGGGAATGACGTCAATGACTTTTATTCGCGACGAACTTGCACGAACGGAGAAATCCGACAAAGATACGCTTGAGAGCTTCACGGTGTTCTTGACATTCGATACATCCGCAACCTTGATTTCCGCAATCATCTCGCCCTCACGGGCGACTTCCCAGCCCTTGTGCCAAACGCGCAGCGGTTTGAAGTTCTTTAAGTCCTCAAATAAGACAAAATCGGCGTCGCGTCCCGGCAGAATCGCGCCGGTGCGTTTCACGCCGAAGATGTTTGCGGTGTGAGTGCTTGCCATGGCCACCGCAACGATGGGATCAAGGCCAAGCGCGACCGCTTTGCGCAGGGTCGCGTCCATGTGACCTTCGGACAGAATCTCGTCAGCATGACGGTCATCCGAAACAAACGCGAAGCGATACGCGGTCTCCTTCTTCACCAGAGGCAAGAGCGCCTCAAGATTTCGCGCGGTCGAACCTTCTCGTATGAAAATCGCCAATCCGCGACGGAGTTTTTCGCGCGCTTCATCCAACTCGGTGCATTCGTGATCCGTGCCGATTCCCGCAGCAGCATAGGCATTCAGCCACATCCCCTTGACTCCGGGCGCGTGTCCATCCACGGGACGACCGTCGGCCAGCGCAACCTTTTTCAATACCTCAGGCAAGCCGAGAATTACGCCGGGGAAATTCATCACCTCGGCAATTCCCAATACGCGCTGATGCTTTAGAAAGGGCCGCATTGCCTCAGCATCCATCTCCGCGCCGGCATTCTCCATGTGCGTAGCGGGCACGCAAGAGGGAACCATCACCCATATGTTGAGCGGAAGATTCTCCGAACTATCGAGCATGAATTGGATGCCGCGTGCGCCGAGCACGTTGGCAATTTCATGCGGATCACACATCACGCCGCCGGTTCCGCGCGGCACGGCGATGCGAGCAAACTCGGGCGGCGTCAGCAGTGTGGATTCGATATGAATGTGCCCGTCAAGCAGCGCGGGAGCAAGATAGCGCCCGTGAAGTTCAATGGTTTCGCGCGCGCTGTAATCACCGAGCCCCGCGATCCTGCCTTCGAACACCGCGACATCGGTCTCTTCAATCTCATAGGAGACCGTATTCACGACGCGCGCATTTCTGAGCAAGAGATCGGCAGGCGCGTCTCCGCGCGCAACCTCAAGCAGTCGTTGAGTAGCCTGAATATTCATCGGAAATGTCGGGGAGGGAATGCGACGCCGCAACAAAGCGGATTAGAAAATCACAATTCTGTGACGCAGACCATTGTTGCGGAGATCAGAGGAGAGAGAGTCTATCTGCGCGAGCGCATCATTCAGTTTTTGATAGAGTTCGTCGTCGGTTACGAGCTTGCCGACCGTGCCTTCGCCGGCGTTGATCGAGGCCACAAGCGTCTGGACCTCCTTCGCAACACCGCTCAAAGCGTACATCGCAGAGTCCACGGCTGCGAGAGTCGAGTCCGATCGGCGATTCAGATTCTCAGTTAGTTCGCGGGTCGAAGCCAAAGCCGCTTGCAGGTTGGACAGAGAGTTCTCGATCGCGGCGCGATTTGTCTTCAATAACTCATCGGTGGATTCCGCAGTGGACGCAGCATGATCAACGAAGCGCGCAAAATTCTTGCGATTGGACGTGTCGCCGAGAATGAGATTCGAGCTGATCAAGACGGAATCAAGATTCGAAAGCGTGACTTCGAGCCTGTCCGTGAACTCCGACATGCGATTGACCAGAGAACCCACACCCTGAGGATCGGTCCCTTTCAGAACTTGCGTCACGTCTGCCTTGGGAAGGTCATCCCCCGTGTAAATAGACAGAGCGGAACCGGCCATGACGGTGGGCGATTCGATGGTGGCAATGTAGTCCGAGTAGAGATTCACGTCATTGTCCAGCGAGGCCGTGACGAGCACGTAGCCTTCATTGAACTCAATGGAGTGCACGCGGCCTTTGACCACGCCGTTGGCCATGACGTTGGCGCCCGGCTCCAAGCCGCCGGTATTTGTAAACTTGACGGAGATCATATAGCGCTGGGCCTGCAAGCGGAAGCCCTTACCCCACATGATTCCTCCGACAATAATGACCAGAGAAAGCAGCAGAGCGGCGCCGACCTTTAGTTCGTTCTTCATAAATTGTTTATTGGAACCGCCTAGCGAGGCAAAGCCTGCGTTAGCGATAGACGAGAGGATGGTTGCCGGGGAGGTCCTGACAGGTCACACGAATGCCGCGCTTCGTCATTTCATCCAGAGCCATGCGATCCCAATTGGAGAGAAAGACATAAGGCAACAGCTCTTCCGCGCCTTCGCGAAAATGCAAGCCGCCGATATGAATCTGTTTGACTGCTACGCCTTTGTGTATCAGCTTCAGCAGATCTCCTGGACTCTCGAAGACGAGCATGGATTTCCTCAATGAGAACTCTCCGGCGCTGAAGCGCCGCGCCGTTTCCTCGAGATCGTAGACGTCAGCCTGCAATTCAAGAGGTGCGCCTGCCTTCATCGCGGCCACCATCGTCGGGCTTTCCGCGATGCGATCGGAAGCCAGTATGATCCACTCCAGACCGAGTTGCTGACCCCAACCGACAACAACTTGTCCGTGCAGCAGACGGTCGTCAATACGCACAATGGGATAGGCCGTCTTCTTGCGCAGCCACGGAAGCGTGATCATGTAACCTGAGAGCTAAGAATGCCGCGAATACCATCCTTCTGGACGGTCTCCGCAAGTTCGCTAAGACTTAATTTGTCTCGTTTGGTAAAAAATGAGAGCAGCATGGGGAGGTTGACTCCCGCGACGAGGGCGCAATTGTTTCGTTCGCCGGGAAGCGTCGCGCAGGCCATGAAGGTCGAACCGCCGCAGAGGTCCACAAACACTATGGTCGGATCCGAGGTCGA
>JADLDM010000079.1 GCA_020846695.1 bacterium
AAGTGTCCCGCCACGTGCTCCCGCCCGATGGCAGGTTGCGCAGGCAATTCCACCGTTCGAGAGCGGCTTTTCGCCTTCATAGAGTCTCTGACCTTCACTCTTGGACGCGGGTTCTAATGTCGCGGCTACGGCCTTGCTCGCCAGATATTGAGCGACTTTCACACGCTCTCCGGCGCGCGCATCATGTAGAAGATCAACGAAACCGTTTACTTCGTCATCTGTCATCGGTCCGACGCGCTGCTCCATCAACTTAATCTTTGTGAACAGCTCGCTCTTCGGCCACACACGCGTAGGGAGGAGGTCCGGCCCTGTAAGCTTTCCTCCGCCGATCGTGTGGCAGCCCGCGCATTTCATGGCGTATTTTGCCGCGACGTCATCCGCCTGACTTTGCCCGCTTGCAGTTGTGTCAGTATCTGCAACGAATGTGCTGTCCTGCGCAGTTGCAACACAAGACATCAATATGAGCAGCGCAAGATTCACGAGTAGTCTTTTCATACCATCACCCGTCCTGATTTGTCGGCTCACTCGGAGCGGAAACGGATTCACTTTATGACTCACCTTCGGCCATCTTCCGATTTCAGTCAGTCTGTTATTAGACAATATCTGCTTCCCAGAGTGCACTACCCCGATGCACTTTGTCCCGCTCGGCCGGCAAGCGTTCCTATCGTGACATCGTCGAGAAACTGACTGATCGCTATTCGGTTACTATCCCACAGACCGCTAATCGGACAGCGCGAACAATCGCGGCAAGAGCCATAGGCGAGTAGACAGACATTCTCGGGCTGCTCGCCGTCAAACAGCCGAGCGACCTCTCGAAGTGTTATCACAGCAGGATCCTTAGCCAGACTGTATCCACCATGCGGCCCGCGAGAAGATGTTACCATACCCTGTGACTTAAGGGTGCCCATGACCTTACTCAGATAGGGCTGCGGGATCCCCTCGTCATTAGCCACATCCCCCACCAGCCATCGGCTTCGCTGAGGTTTGCGAGCCAGCCAGACGAGTGCCCGGACAGCGTAAGCAGTAGAGTGCGAAAATAACATTTTGGAGTATTGCATCTTTTAATCCAAATATAAGGTGTTTGGAGCTTGCTGTCAAGGGGTGCTGATAAACACCGGAACACTACAAATCATTGTATGTTATCTCTTTAATGTGATTCTCTTGATTCAACTTCTGAGTGACAGCCTCTTCAATATTTGATCTACTTCTCTCTGAAAATCTGACAAGCCTGCAACTTCAGCTTACCGAGCCACAATTGGTCTTCTGCCATCTGGCTCGATTTTATGAACTCCGAGTTGCACGGATGTTTATCTAATAGGAGACTTACACTTAGACTCCGAACCGAATGACCGACGAAGACGTGCCACACCATGACTCCTTTTCTGCCCCCCCCCGAATTTACGAAATCAACACCTTAAATGTCCAGCCGCAGAGAACTGTCCATCACCCGAACCAGCCAATCAGATTGGCACAGTTGCAGATACTACTTTCACAGATGTCGCGCCATATCCGCGAACTTGCAGCGCCTCCAGATCGTCCTCCCGCACTAAGCTCTTTCCATTTTGAGGAGTGCCGTTTCGGAGGATAGTTAGACGTTGCAGCGGGTTTCGGTCGGACACTGGAGATGGCGTTTGCGGCAATTGAGTAGCGGGTTCCGTCAGAGTGGCATGTAGCCCACGGGAGAAAGTGAGCAGAGCCGACTCAGAGTGTCTGGGTCGGCTCTTGTTGTTGCTTTGCGCACCTACGAAGTCAGTCCGTCTTTTTCATGCCGAGGTTCGTCTGCATGAAATCATACATCGTATTGTAGGCTTTCAGCTTGTTGTCGCGCTTGCGCAGTCCGTGACCTTCATCTTCGAAGATCATGTATTCGACTTCTTTGTTGTTCTTGCGCGCGGCTTCGACAATCTGATCGGACTCAGCGACTTTTACGCGCGGGTCATTTCTTCCCTGAACAATGAATAGGGGACGGACGATGCGATCGGCGAAATTGACGGGAGATTGTCGCCACATGCGCGCACTGTCTTCGGGAATCTCCGGATTGCCGATTTCCGTGTAGAAGTATTTCAGGAACGGCTTCCAGTAAGGCGGAACGGAATTAAGCAATGTGAAGAGATTGGAGGGGCCGACCCAATCCATACCGAGAGCGAACTCTTCGGGCATGAAGGTCAGAGCAGCGAGCACCATGTCTCCGCCGTAGCTTCCGCCCCAGATAACCGTGCGCGATGTATCGGCCTCGGGGAGCGCGCCGAGATGTTTCTTCAGATAGACGACATCCTGCAACGGAGCTTCGCCCCACTTCTGGTCATCGGCTAAGTAATAGGATTTTCCATAGCCAGTTGACCCGCGCACGTTGGGAGCGGCAACGATAAAGCCGCGACTAACCAGAAACTGAATCCAGGGACTGTATCCCGCCTTCTGCTGAGCCATCGGGCCGCCATGAACCTCGATCACGACGGGCGATCGCTTGGTCGCATTCTTTGGCTTGTAGAGCCATGCGGGGATCGTCATTCCGTCGAAGGACTTGTAATGGATGAGTTCCGACTTGACGAGCATCTCGGACGAGACTTCACTTTGATCGAAGAGATTCGTGAGCTTGATCAGCTCGTTTGCGCTAATGTCGTAAACGTATTGATCGCCGGGGATGTTGTCGGCATTGACGTAGATGCGCAAATAGCGCTCGCTTCTCGAAAAGCCGACGGGAATGACTTCCGCGTTAGGCAGCGGAGGAAGGAGAAATTCCTCTCCGCTTTTCACACTCTTGATGCTGACGTTTGAAACGCCGTCTATGTTGACCGTCGTGAAGAAGTAGGTGTTGTTATGGCTGAAGCCGGCTTTGGTAACGTCCCAGTTCGTTTCGAGAAGCGTTTTCCATTCACCGGTTTCGCGGTTGAAGGTCGCAAGTTTCTGGAACTCGGAACCTTTGTCGGTCAGGATGTAGAAGAGCTTTCCGTCGGGAGAGAAGTCCGCGAATTCGTAGCCGGCCTCGCCGTCCTCCTGTGAGGTGAAGGCTTTCATCTCCTTCGAATCAAGATCGTAGGTATAGAGATTTGACGAGGTGACATTGATAAATTCGGAGAGAATCAGGAGCTTGTCGTCCCGTGAGATATCAGAGACCGAGAAGGTCGTGTTATTTTCAAAGATGCGCTCGGTGGTCATGGCTCGCACGTCGAGGCGATAGGTATCCATGAACTGCGGATCGCGTTCGTTGGAGTGGTAATAGAGATAGAACCCGCTTTGCGACCATCCGAATATCTCCGCGCGGGCACCTTCGGGAGTGAGAGCCTCTTGTTCCTTGCTTTCGAGATTGAAAGAGAAGAGGCGGAAGTTCTCGTCTCCGCCTTTGTCTTTCAGGAAGAAGATCTTCTTTTCGTCGGTGGGACACCAGCTCACGACATAGACGGCGTCTTCGGATTCAAAGAGGCGCGTCCATTCGCCGCCGCGCACGGGCATCGTGAAGGGCTGCGAGTGGCCATATTTGTCTGAGACGAAGACGAAGCGCGTTTCGTCGGGCGAGAAGCTCAGGCTGCCGACGCGATAAGTCTTGAAGAACTCTTCGAGCGGGAGATCGGAGGCAGTCTTGGAGCAGGCGGTATTCATAAGCAGTGCAAGGAGCGCGAAGGTGGATAGCAGAATGCGAGACATTTCTCTTTCAGTCTTTTGTGTGATCATTCGTTATCGAAATTGCGGTTCGGGCACACGGATATTGGAGTTGCCCTCACGGTAGGATTCCCAGATAGGTAGCCAGTCTTCTCTGAGCAGTCCGGTCTCAATTGAATCCCAATATCTCCCCGCACGAAACAGATGCTCGCGTCGCCGCCCCTCAATTTTGTAACCGCACTTCTCGTTGTACCGTTGACTCGCCACGTTGAATTCATAGCTGTAAGTGTAGAGTCGGTGCAGATTCAGCGTGCAGAACGCGTGATAGCACAACAGCATCTTCGCGTCCGTGGCATATCCCTTGCCGCGATCTTCAGAACGACCGATCCAGAGGCCCGATGTCGAGTTACGATTAATCCAATTGATGTTATGCAATCCAGTCATTCCGAGCCAGCGATCGTCGTGCCCGCAGATTGCGAACAACTGCGCATCTTCCGCATTCGACATCCTCTCAACAAACTCACGCGAATCCTTTTCGCGATTCGGCTCACTCAGCAGGAGATTCAAGTAGATGTCCGGATCATTGACTAAATCCGCCAGAAGCGGAATCTCTGAATCATCTAACGCGCGCAAGCTGACCTGCTTTCCGCGCAGAAAGTGTGTGTGAAGATCTGACACCGGGGGACTCTCTGTTATTCGTAGCGAAGGGCTTCGATGGGATCCAAGCGTGAGGCTTTCATTGCGGGCCACATGCCGAAGCCAACGCCGACTCCAGTGCAGAAGATGACAGCGAGGAAGACGGCCCAGACCGGGACCGGCGCGGGGAAATTGAAGCTTTCGTTGATGAAGATTGCGGCGCCGTATCCCAGAAAGATTCCGATCGCGCCGCCAACCAGAGAGAGCAGCGTGGCCTCAATCAGGAATTGACGCAGGATGGATGAGCGTGTGCCGCCCAATGCCTTGCGCACACCGATTTCACGTGTGCGCTCGGTGACGGACACGAGCATGATATTCATGATGCCGATACCGGCGATCAATAGCGAGATACCGCAGATTCCGAAGGCTGCGATGCCGATGATGGCGGTTTGCTCGGTGAACTGCTTCTGCATAATGTCCGGAGTCCACATCGCGAAATCATTCTCTTCGCCGGGTTTCAATCCGCGAATAATGCGCATTGCCTCGTGCACTTCGCTTTGAGCTTTGCGATAGACGGTAGGATCCCATGCGGCCACAGTGAGGTTAACGGATTTTTCGCCATAAATTCGCTCGAAAGTCGAGAGCGGAATCCAGTTCTCGGTATCTTGCGATTCGCCAAACATTTCGCCTCGCTCCTCAAAGACTCCGACGACTTCGAATTTCTGTCCGTCCACCCGCACGAATTGGCCGGCGGGATCGAGACCGGCGAAGAGGGTTTTGTAGACGTCAAAACCGAGCACTATGACGCGCCGCGCAGAGGAAATATCCTGCTCCGTGATGGGGCGGCCCATCGCGATGTAGCGAGAGTTGTTGACGGCGAACTCGACGGATCCACCAGCAATACTCTGATTCTCGTTGGTTTCAAGTCCGCCTCGTGTGATGCGTCTGCCGAAGCTCCAGGACTCCACGCCGACATATTTCACCGAGGGGCAGCGCTGTTTGATTTCGACGGCGTACTCAGCCTTGAGTTTGGGCCGCCATTTCCTGCGGTGTGGGCCGAATTGAATACCCCCAGACTGATCGAATCGTTGCACCTGAAAGACATTGGCGCCGAGCGAATTGAGCATCGCATCGTCAATCTTGTACTTGATTCCGCCCAACACGGTCATCATAGAGATGATGGTGGCCACGCCGATCACTACACCGATCAGTGTCAGAAAGGCGCGCATCTTGTGAGCGCGCAACGCTTCGAGAGCCATACGAAATGACTCCCAGAGCGAATAGAGCAGGAAATGCGGTTTGCTCATGATCAGTCCGAGCGCAGGGCTTCGATGGGTGAAAGTCGCGCGGCTTTCATTGCGGGATATAGACCGAAAATGATGCCAACGACGCCGGAGAAGATGACGCCGACGCCGACAATCCACATCGGCATGTAGGTCGGGAGGAAGTTGTTGATGGCCTTGGACAATCCGGCCGCCATGGCCACGCCAAAAATTCCGCCGATGGCGCAGATCACGGCGGACTCAACCAGAAATTGCCAGGAGATATTCCAGTTTTTTGCGCCGAGTGCTTTGCGCAATCCGATTTCGGCAGTGCGCTCAGTGACGGAAACCAACATGATGTTCATGATGCCGATCCCGCCGACCAGAAGCGAGATGAAGCCGATGATGATGCCGCCGGCGTAAACGGCGGCGGTCATTTGATCAAACTGCTCAAGAATTGCCGACTGCGTGTTCAAACCAAAATCATTGGCCTGACGCGGGTCGAGTTTGCGCAGGCGGCGCATGATGCCTTCGACTTCCCATTTCATGTCGTCGAGATGTCCGCCTTCGACCGATTTGGCGACAATGGTCAAATCTGCCCAGCGGCCGCTGAAGCGCTTCTGAAAGGCGCCGTAGGGAACGACGGCGAAGTTGTCCCAGCTTTGTCCAAAAACTTTTCCGAAAGGTGTGCTCATGCCGATGACTTCAAAATCCCAGCCGTTGAGCTTGATGGTCTTGCCGATGGGTGACTCTTCGGGGAAGAGCGAGCGAGCGACATCCTGACCGATCACGGCGACGTGAGCATTACGGCTGACTTCCTGTTCCGTGAAGATGCGGCCTTCGGCGAGTTCTTTCGGATTGGTGATGAAGAATTCTTCGGACACGCCCTGCACATTGACACGCGAGAGTGACGAGCCGCGATAGGTCACGGTCATTTCGCGGTCATAGAAGGGCGAGATGGCCTCGACGTATTCGGATTCCTCGCGCAGCGCTTCGATGTAGTCCACACGCATATCTCGGCGTTTGATCATGTCGCGCCAATTGTTGCTCATCCAGTCCCAGCGCGAAACGAAGACGGTTTCAGCGCCGAGAAAATCGAGCTGACTGCGCAGCGCCTTGTTCAGACCGAGCACAATCACGACCATCATGATGACTGTCATCACGCCGATCACGATTCCGAGCGCCGTCAGGCCCGCGCGCAGTTTGTTTGCGCGCAAAGCGCCGAAAGCGATGCGGAGTCCGTTGATAACGTCAATGAAGAAACGCATGGATAAGTTAGAAGTCGGAAGCGAACCCCATCCCCCGCCCCTTCCCCGTAAACAGAGATGGAGAGCGGAGAAGAAAGTCAAATCTATGCAGCGCGGTGAATAACTTCGTCGGATTCAATCAGACCGTCTCGGAGGCGGACGATGCGGTGAGCGTGACGCGCGATGTCTTCTTCGTGCGTGACGAGAATTATCGTGTTGCCCTTTTCATAGATTGTTTCGAGCAAGAGCATGATTTCATTTCCGGTCTTCGAGTCGAGATTGCCGGTCGGCTCGTCGGCGAGAATGATCGCGGGATTGGTGACCAGCGCGCGGGCAATCGCGACGCGCTGACGTTGACCTCCGGACATTTCGTTGGGCTTGTGCTTCATTCTATCGCCAAGCCCGACGGCCTCCAGCGCCTCCCTTGCGCGTCTGCGCCGCTCCGAGGGGGATTCACCTGCATAGACGAGAGGGAGTTCCACGTTTTGCAGCGCCGACGCGCGAGGGAGGAGATTGAAGGTCTGAAATACGAAGCCGATACGGCGATTGCGAATCTCCGCAAGCTGTTTGTCGGAAAGTCCGGCTACGCGCTCACCTGCAAGAAAATATTCGCCGGAAGTCGCGGTGTCCAGACAACCGATCAGATTCATCAACGTGGACTTGCCGGAACCGGATGGTCCCATGATGGCCACGTAATCATTTTCAAGTATGTTGACGTTCACTCCGGCGAGCGCCTCTACCTTGACTGCGCCCAGGTCGTAGATCTTGCGGAGTTCACGAATCTCAATCATCGGGCGGCGTTCGCCGTTCATATTCTTGTTCCTTTGGTTTCGACCGGATTGCGCGCGAACTGAATCGCACCCTCCTTGTGCCCCCCCCCGCAAGCAGGGATAATTGGAGAAGCTACTTATCCGCGTTCGTTGCCGCCTTTGCCGTCTTTGCCGTTCTTTTTCTTCTCTTCGATCTTGACCTTGTCGCCGTTCTTCAGCTCACGTGCGAGCACGCGATAGGGCCCGGCGATGATGGAGTCGCCATCTGCCAAGCCGGATGTGATTTCCATGTAGCGATCGGCGGCGATGCCGGTTGTAATGATCTTCCACATCGCTTCACCGTTGGCGAAGACAAAGACGCCGGTTTCAAGTTCGTCTTTCTGATTCTGCACCTTCGAGGTATCGAGCGTGCCGGCCCGAACTTGCTCTTGAATCTGGCGAGAGGATTGCTCTTCGACTTCGCGGGAGACTGAGACGATTTCGCCTTCGCCCTTCTTGCGCACGGCCACGGCCTGAATAGGAACGGAAAGGGCGCCAGTGCGATAGTCGGTTTCGACATCCACCGTAGCGGACATGCCGGGACGGATACCGGGGATGCTGTCAATCAAAAAGATTTTAACTTCAAAATTAGTCGCGGAAACGTCCGCGCCGAAATCGCCGGAGGCCGTGATGTTGCTGGCGGATTGAGCGATTTCGGTGACCACGCCCTTGAAGGTGGTATCGGGGAAGGCGTCAATTTCGACGCGCGCGGTATCTCCAAGCGCGACATTGATAACGTCGTTTTCATCCACGCTGGCGAGCACCTGCATCTTGCTCAGATCGGCGACGATGAGAATAACGTCCTCTTGAAACTGACTTCCAAGAGTGAGTTCGCCGACTTCTTTGTTCAATACGGAGATGGTTCCCGACATGGGAGCGGAGAGGCGGGTCTTGCCGAGATTTTCGCGCGACTGACGCTCGTTGGCTTCGGCGCGTTCGAGTTCAGCTTCGGCAAGTTTGTATGCAGCTTCGGCTCCGTCTTTGTCTGCCTGCGAAGCCATGCCGCGCGCAACAAGTTCGGAGATTCTGCGATAATCCGCGTCAGATTTCTGCTTGTTGGCTTGCGCGGATTTGAGAGCGGACTTGGAAGCATCGAGAGCCGAGATGTAAACCTCGGGATCGAGCTCTACGAGGAAATCGCCCTGTTGAACCACGTCTCCTTCCTTGACCGTCAGTTTGACAATGCGGCCCGGAATTTCAGCAGAGACCTTGACCTGAGTGACGGGATCAATCTTGCCTTCGGCGGCAACAGTGGCAACGAGGCGGCGCAAGCTCGCGGCCTCGACTGTGACTTCGGTAACTTTTTTCTTTTCGGCGTTGTTCTTCTGGATTGCTCCAATGACCACGCCTGCGACGACGAGCACGCCGCCGATCCAGAGAATACGTCTTGTCTTCTTCGTCATGATTTTCTGACCCACTAAGTTGACCCCAAGGGGCGCACTTCATTGACCGCGACGGGCGCGGCTTACAATACCCCGTTCAATAGGAATGGAGCAGGAACCCGGGGAAATGTTGCAGACCTGCTTCCTCGTCTGGCCACAAACTTGCACAGAGGGGTCGCGATGAGCTATTTTGCTTCACGATGGAGATAATGATATGACGCCTTCCAAACCCGGCCTGGGCACCGAATTAGTAGAGCCGCTACGCAATTTCCTCGAGTCCTTCACGCAAGAGCTTACAGAACAGCAGTTTATTCCGGCGTTCAGGGATGAGCTTGGAAAGCTGGCCCAGGCATTCGAAAATATCCAACAGGCCGGTGACACCCTGCAACAGGTTGCGCGCGGTGTTGACAGGTTGCGCGACGTCTTCGCCCCTGCCGGAACGCGAATGCTCGACGGAGTCAAGGAGTTGGAGGCGCAGATGCGCTCCAATTCGGACCTGTTGCGCACACAAGCTAACGAAGTTCTGACGCAACTTCAAACTTCGCATTCAGAATTGGAGACCGCGCTCAGGCGCGAGTCAGGTCTGTTGGGCGATCATTCTTCGGCGGGACGTGAAGCCGTGATGCGGATATCGGGAGAGGTTGAAGAGCGGCTTTCGTTGTTCTCGCAGAAGCTCGATCAGCTTTGTGCCCGAGCGGAGCAGGAACTCGGGCAGTTCTCGGCGCTTGCAGCCAGATCGAGCGAGCCGGCAGCGCCGGTTGCAACCGCGGCGCCTCAGCAGGTTGCGACGGCGCAGATCACTCTGGAATCGAGCGAAGAACTCAAGTCGTATTTGTCGCGCGCGGAGAGCAGTGTTGCGGATGAATTATCCCGGCATTCGAGCGAGATCCGCGAGCTGTTAAACTCGAATACGAAGGAGAGTCAGGAGCGGCTGACGCGACTGGACAAGACGATTGATGAAGCATTGCGCGCCGTGGCTCCGCGCGTCCAGAGTGAATTGGACAGCGCGCTGACCAGATTGCGCGATCAGATGGATGCGATTGTGCGAGCGGAGCGCGAGGCGCTGCCTGCTCCGGTCGAGCAGCATCAAGAGCAGGCCCCCGCGACGGTGGTCATCACGTCTTTGACTTCGACGGAAAACCGGCTGTTGCGCGAGTTCGATGAATTGCGTAAATCGGGAACGTCTGAGCTTACGGAGATACAAAAGGGGCTTGCCAACCTGGCTCTCGATTTGGCCGAGATTACAGAGAAGCAGACGGAGCGAGTCGAGAAAGAGCAGCAGACGATTAAGGAATCGCTGATCAAAGTGGATCGGATGCTGAAGGAGCGGGCCGCAGAATTCGGGATTGTGTCGAAGCATCTCGGCGAAGGCAAGCAGCAGCTTGAAGCGCTGAAGGCGCAGCAGGCGCACTCGGTGACGCAGCTTACGCAGCTCGTGTCGGGCTCGCTTGAAAAGATGGGCGTTCAAGCACAGCTTGCGCAGCACGTGAAGGACGCTGTGGACTCCGGGTTCAGCACGCTGAAGACGAACGTCGCACGTATTGAAGAGTATCTTCCGAAGACGGTTGAGCAGGCGGTTCAGGAAAGCCGCGCCGTAAGGGAGCGAATAGAGGCGGCGCTAAATGATTTGCGCGGGAAACTGGACGGGCGGTTTGACAGTTCGCTCCAGAAGAGTGAAGAGTCGCTCAAGGAGCTTGCGACATCGTGGGCGGAGCAGTATCGCCAGCTCAAGGGCGACATTGAGAAGAAACTTGATGGGGCGGGAGATATCCTGAAGTCGGATTTGGAGAAGCTGGCGGGCTTCGTTCGCGAGCAGACCAAGCAGCAGGAATTGCGATCCGCTGATCTTTCCGACGAACTCATACGCGCGCACACGATTCTCGACGAGAGAATGTCGAAATTTGAGTCATCGCGCGAAGAGAACGAGCAGTTTTCGCGGGCGATTGAGCAGCACGTAAAGGTGGTGGCCTCGGAAGTTACGACCTTGCGCTCGAAATCGCAGGAGCAGCTTGAAGTTCTGAAAGAGGCGATTCGCGCGAACTACGACGACAACTCCGCACGACTGAAGGAAGTGATTGACGGAGGATTCGATCGCTTCCTCGAACAGATCCGCACCGTGCCGCAGGCGCTGGAACGCTATTCGAAATTCACGGAGGCGATGCACCAGAGCAGTCAGCTTGCGCTGCAAGGGATTTCCGGCGACACGGCAAACCTGCTTACATTGGCCAAAGCAGAGTTTGAAGAGATTCGCGCGAATACCGAGGCGCAGAAGAAGCTGTTTCCGCTGATTAACAAGAGTCTGGAGAAGCACGGCGGCATGTTGGAAGGCGTGCGGCGTGCGCAGGCTGAGCAGGATAAGGCGCTGGATAAGCAGAGCAAGTATCAACATGAGACGCGTGATGAGTTGACGCGATTCCTTATTGATCTGAAGGGCGAGATCCGAAGGGTCGAAGGCGCGGAGCAAACGCGGCTTACGGAACTCGATCAGATGCTGCACTCGATTTACGGTGAACTTGAGAAGCTGCAACGCAATGATCTCCCCGCCTTCCGGCGCGAACTGATCAACTTGATTCAATCAAAATTTGATTTCATCGAGAGCACGAACGCGGATCGGCAGAATGCGTTTCGCGCGGAATTGACGACGCGGCTGGAAGAAGACCGGAAGAACACGAAGAAGATGCTGACGATGATCGCGGGGCTGGTCGGCCTTGGAGTGCTGGTTCAGTTTGCGCTCCACTATCGGCTTTTCTCCTTCTAACCGACAGGCAGCCAAGCAATGTCCAACCGATTCTCAGCTTCATCCACAGCGGCGCTGGCGTTTCTCAATCGTCTGGTGGAGAGTGCGATGCGCGACGCCGACCGGCTTGCGGCTCCGCAGCTTCTTGAACTCCAGACCCTTTGCCGGGAAGCGGGACTGCATCTCTCGCTGCTGGACGTCTTCAGTGCGGTGTGCGATAGAGAGCCTGCCGTGTTCATTTGCGGAGGAGACGAGCAGACGGCGTCCGACGTGGCGCACTGTTTCGGATTGCGCACACAGTTGCCGGCCGCAGTGGAGGCGCCGCTCTTGTGGTGGGTGAAGCCGGGTGAGACTAACGCATCGGCGATTTCTGTTGGGAACAACTACAGGGAACTTTCGGAGAACGCGCTTCATGCACTGCTTGGTTCGGATTTGCCGATGGATCGTGTGACGGTCTTAGCGAAGCAGGTGGAATCCGAATCGTCGTGGCGCGCAGCGTGGATTTCCGATCCGGAACTCCTGAGCAGATTCATGGGTTGGCCTGCGCTCTTGGAAGCTCTCATGGCGGCACAGGTTGTGGTGGTGATTGGCGATGATCTGCCGCAAAATTTCGCGCCGTGGCTTTCGAGACCCGGACTTGTGAGCTTTCAACTCGCGACGACGGAAATTTGCCGCGATGACGTGCGCGGGCCGCTACTTTCGCAGCTTTGCGCACTTCGCGAGCAGGGAGCCGCCGAGCACCAGAGTGTGTTGGATGCGACGTGGCAGTTTCTTTCGCCGAGATTGCTGGATTCCCTCGATGCACTTCGTCAGCAATATACGCTTGAAATCGACCGGCAGAACGGCAAGGTGCAGACAACGAGGCAGATGCTTGGAGAGTATCGCCGGAACTGGATCAGCGGAGTTCGCAACCTCATCAGCGATTACATGACGAAGAAGGTCACGGGTCAGGCATTTGCGACGCTGCTTGAGCCGAAGCAGGCCGGACCGCAGGCGGAGAATTTCTTGCAGGCGATGGCCATGCAGACCTTGAACAAGCGCTTGACGGAGATGATGACCGATCGCATGGCGGAGTTTGTGCAGGGACTCAGCGCTTTGGCGACGCGTGTTGATCTTCGCTCTATTCCGCTGAAGGACCTTGACACGGTCTGGAATCCGCAGCCGCTCGCTTCCCAGATTGAAAACGAATTGAGCGCAAAGAGCTTTTTCACAAAAGGCGGCGGCGAACGCGCGGGATTGGTCGGGTCGCTGATGGGAAAGTCGGATGAGATTGTTCAGCAACGGAAGAACCAGCTCGCGCGCGCCTCGAAGCTGGTGCAGCAGACTTTGGAAAGCGACTTTCAGGAATGGTGCGACAACTTTCTGCACACGGTTGAGCAACGCGTGCGCGTGCAGATTGCCGCTGCGCAGATCAACCAGGGACTTCCCGATCATGAGGCGCTGAGGCGCGGACTGGAGGGAATTGATCGCCTGACGACCCTGCTTGAAGGACGGCGCGAAGGAAGCCGAACGGCTCCCGGACAGCACACGTCGGCCTGGCTTGGTGCGCTTTCCAAGCGGCGTTGGTTTCGCCGCTACACACCGGCGGCGGCCTGACGCCTCTCTTTCCTCTGAAGAGCGCCCGCATTTTGTGTGGGCGCTCTTGCTTTTTCCTCCGATTTTCGCATAATTTCAAGAATGGTGAAAAAGACGATGCAATACCCCGTCCGCAGCTTTGGAGCACGCGCTCCTTTGCGGCGGTTTGCTCTCTTTGCACTCTTGCTGTTCCTTAGCTCATCCGCGCGCGCGCAGTTCACGCTTGAGGAGTACGAATCGTGGCAGCGCTACACTGGCTGGCCGATTCGAGTGATCGAGTTTCCGGGCATTCATGCCTTTGCGCGCGCGGACCTTCTAACCGTCATGGCGACCGAGAAGCCGACGTGGCTCAGGCGATACGTACCCATCGGCAGCCGCACGACGTTTTATGCGGACGACTTTGCGACGGACCTGATTCGCGTGCGGAACTTCTATGCGCGAGAGGGATTTCCGCGAGCGGAAGTGACTGGGCTTGTGATTCCCGAAGAGAAGCAGCTTAGACTGTTGGTGCGCATCAGTGAGGGTGAGCCCCTGCTGTTGCGCAGTTGGCGAATGCAGCTTGCCGAAGGAAGTCAAGCGCGCGTGGATTCCGCACGCTGGTCGGCAAAGCTGCCAATCAAGATCGGCAAGCGGATTTCAGGAACGACTCTGAAGATGTCCGCTGATACACTTCGCTACGAATTGCAGCTCAACGGACACGCGAAGGCGCGGGTGCAAGTGGACACTCTGGAGAGTTCCACGCCGTTTGAAGCCGATGTTGTCTTCAAGCTCAATCCGGGGCCATATTGCCGTATCGGGCGGACAGCGATTGCGGGTTTGAAGCAGGTGCGCGAACCGACGGCGCGGCGCGAATTGACCTATCATGAGCATGATCCCTATTCGCCGCTTGTTATTGAAGAGACACGCAAGAGATTGCTGAGATTGGAGACCTTCCGACTGGTGCGTGTTGAACTGGATTCGGTGAGCCGCGCGGATACGATTGACGTGCAGTACAGCACGGAGGAAGGCAACCGCTATCTGATTCGCACGGGCGGCGGCTACGACACGGAAGACGGCGCGCGCGCGGAAGCGAAGTTGACGGATTTGAATTTCTTCGGGCGGGCGCGTCGTTTTACAACGGAGGTGAAAGCCTCGCGCCTGTTCGGAGCGAGCGATGAAGTGAACCGAAGCATCGGATTCAATCTCTTCTGGCCGCACACGCCGTGGAACGCTACGGACATCACCCTTGCTCCGGCTTGGAAGTATGAATTTAACGGCGGCGCGATTACGGAAACACGCTCTTCCACCACGATTCTTTCTGCGGCGCCATTGCGGAAGACGGCGATTTCGGTTTCCAATGAGTTCGGTAGTCAGACGGTGGAACTCGCGGGACAGGATACGATTCCTTCCGAGACGAGCACAATTTCGATTGAGTCTTTCTCGATTGGTTGGGACACGCGCGACAATCCGCTGGTGCCGCGTCGCGGACATTTCCTAAGTTTCTCCGCGTCGGAATCGGGCGCGTTTTGGAATATTGACAATCGTTGGTGGCGTGCGGTGTTGGGTGGGCGCGTGCTGGCGCCGGCGAATCGCTTCACAACGTTTGCTTTTCGCGGCGAAGCGGGAGCAATGGGACCGCTTCATCAATCCGAAGAGACGCCGATCAATGAGCGCTTTCGTTTGGGCGGAGCTTCGGACATTCGCGGCTGGGGAAATGATATGGTGGGACCGCGAACTACGGATGGCGCTGCGGTGCTCGGCGGAGATGTTTCGATGTATGCATCTGCGGAAGTGCGTCGCCAGATTTGGGGACCCGTAACGTTTGTGCTGTTTGCCGATGCGGGAAATGCGTGGAACGATTCCAAAGCCGTACGCTTGGACGACGTCTATTATGCAGGCGGAGCAGGTTTGCAGTTTCTGACGCCGTTCGGGCCGGTGCGCACGGACTTTGGCTATCAATTGACCGAGAATCCCTACGGAGAAAGGCCCTGGGCAATTCATCTTGTCCTGGGCTCGACTTTCTGAGATGCTACGCGTCCTGAGCAGAATATTGATTTGGCCATTCGCACTGATTGCGGCGATTCTTTGCGCGCTGTTCTTCGCGCTGCAGCTTGAACCGGTGCTGAACTTTGCGGCTCAGCGCGCGCTTAAGATTGTTAATGAATCGCTGCGCGGCTCCATTCAGGTTGAGAGAGCGCGATTTTCATTTACCGGGCAAGTGTATGTTTCGGATTTGGTGATTCGGGACGAGCGCGATGAGGCCGCGCTTTCGGCGAAGACCGTTGCGGTGTGGCTCGCGCCTTGGGACCTTGTGCTCGGCAGAGTGCATGTCTTGAAGGCGGACATCACCGGAGTTCGCGTTCACTACGTGCAGGATTCCACAGGCTCGAATCTTCAAAGATCGTTCGCGTCGCGAGCACCTGCCAAGAAGGACACAACACAGTCGGAGACATGGGTGCGGGTTGACCGGACGAGCATTTCATTTGACTCGATTGCGGTTACGCTCGATTCTTTGACTGAATATTCGCTTGAAAACGTGAAGCTGGAACTTTCGGCCCTGCTGACGGATTCTACAATCGGTTACGAAATTGAGTTGGAGTCGAAACCGCTGATCGAGCTAACGGGCGATGGAACGGTGTGGATTCAACCTGAGTTTCGCCATTCGGGACACTTTGCCGTGAAGGCCGATTCCAGTTTAGTCCTGAAGTATGTTCCCGCGCTGCCGAATCCGGGGAATCTCATGTTGGAAGGAAATGTGCGAGCAACTGCTTCGAGTATTCACGCAGATTGTTTCGTCAGCGCTGATCAGGTGGGGAGCGGCGCATTTGACGTGATGGTCTCGAACATGAGCACGATGCCGGAGGTTCGCGGCGAGATGTTCTTTGATACGCTGTCGCTGGTTCCGTGGATTGGTGATTCGCTTGCGCATCGTTTCTCCGGGCACGCAACCTTTCAGAAAACTCGATCCGCAGACTGGATTCATGATTGGAGCGGCGAGCTTGTACTGGATAGTTCGATGCTGAATCACATCGGAATAGACGCAAAGCTCTCTGTCAACTACCACGGTGATTCGGCGCGCGCCGACGGAGAAATTTCCACAGAGTTCGGTAGCGCAAGACTTGATGCTTCCGCGCATGGATTGGAGTCGGAACAATTGCAGGTTGAGGGATCGGGTTTGGTCGAGAGAATCGAGCTGCACAAATTCGCACCGCAGATTCCGGATTCGCTTTCGCCGCTGACAGGACGTGTGGAATTTGCATGGAAGCAGGGAGACACGAAGGCGACGGAGGCGCGAGTGCGCGCGGAACTTTCGACGCTTACTTTCGGGAAACACAAACTTGACAGTCTGTCGCTCAATGCGGAACTTGAAGGCTCGCATGTGCAGCTTCATCCCACGGTTGCGAGATTAGGAAGCTCCGCTTTCACGGTTTCGGCGCAAGGAAGTCTTGAAGACTCGATTGAGGTTGAGATTGATGCGGATGTGCCGAAGCTTGCGGAACTCTTTGAGCTTGCCGCAGGTTTCACGCTTGAGACAGATTCGCTGGACGGCGCATTGACTTTGACATCACGCGCGACAATTCTGCTTCAAGACAGTGCGCTTGCGGATTTGCGCGCGCATGGAAGCATTAAATTGAGTGACGTGACCTACGGCGACATGAAGCTGAAAACCGCCGAGATTTCCTTCGCGGAATTTTCGCTTGAGGATTCGACCATTACTGTTGCACTCGACGCGGATTCACTCTCCTTATCCGGGGAAACCATAACGAATATCCGCGTGGACACAGAGGGGAATTGGCTGCGTTCGCACTTCGGAGCAAGGATGTCGGCGCGTGGCGACACCTTTCGTATTGCCTCAAGCGGAGACTACGACCTCACCCGTGCGCGATATCGAATTTCGATGGACAGTCTTTCGCTTGAGATTTTTGGAAGCCATTGGGTGAACGACTATCCGTTCGAGCTATCCTTCGACAGCTTGACTTACGAAGTGGACGGGCTGACGATGCGTTCCGGCTTGGGAGTCTTGCGCGCGGCGGGACTCGTTTCAAGAACAGGTGAACAGGATCTCGCGCTGGAGTTTTCCGGATTCCGCACGGGACAGCTCTCCACATTTACCGGTGCGGAAGTGCCCGATGGAAAGCTCAATTTGCGACTGCAATTCGCAGGGCCCGCCTCAGCGATTGTGGGAAATCTCGACGCGTCGCTGGACAGCGTGACCTACAATCAGTCGCCGATCTCCGATGAATTTTCACTGAGTGCGGAAATCGGAAACAACGGCGTGCTTTCAGCGAGCGGTAACTCGATCTGGTTTGGTGATACTTCGCTTGTGTTTTCGGCGTCCGTTCCCGCGACACTCTCATTGGAAAACGGAATCAGTGTGGTGGACTCGCTGCCGCTTTCGGGCCGATTGCTTTTGCTGGAGCAATCCATCGGAAGAATCAGTCCGTGGTTGGAACAGAACACGCATCTTGACGGAGTTTGCTCCGCCGACTTGAATTTGAAAGGAACATTGCGCGAGCCGGATTGGAACGGCGAGATTCATTTGCGCGACGGTTATTACGGTGACAATCGTTACGGCATCGGTTACAAGTGGATCATGTTTGACGCGGAGCTTCTGCGGGACTCGCTGCTGATCAGACAATTCCGTGCGACCAGCAAAGGAACCTTGACCGGATCAGGATACGCCGTGTTAGGCGTGCCATGGCCCGAGCGCTTGGATTTGACTTTGAATTTCGACAAATTCAATGCGGTGGATTCGCGGATTCAGAAGGCGAAATTGGACGGCGCGCTGCACATCGTCGGGCCGTTCGATTCTCTTGACGCATCTGGCGACATCACACTTGAAGAGGGGTTTTATCGGATCACGCAATCGGCGACCAAGGACATTGAGACCGTCAATCTCGACAGTGTGCTTGCCGTGATGCGAGGCGATACGATTGAGCAGGGTTTCAATGCGGATGCGCTTTACAACTCAACTGCGCATCACTTGAGTATTTCGATTCCGGGCAACTTCTGGATTCGCGGCGCGGGAGTGAATATTGAATTGAGCGGAGATATGCTGCTTGATAAGGCGCATCATCAGCCGCCGAGCGCCGATGGAAAGATTGCCATTCGGCAGGGCACTGTGAAGTTTTACGGTAAAGAACTGCGTGTGCAGGAGAACTCGGCGCTCACGTTTGTCGGACCGCCGACTATGCCGACGATGGACATCTCGGCAGCCTACAAAGGCGCGGATAAGAGCGGGTCATTTGAAGTGCTGGCGACGGTGACCGGAACTCCGGACGTGACACAGCTCACGTTCAGCGGAACACGAAGCGACGGGACCGCTCTCAGTGAAGCGGAGGCAATTACCTATCTGCTCGGTCTTCAGGATACGGAGAATTTGAATGCCGAAGAGCAGGCGATTTCCGCAGCGAGTGGGCAGATTTCCGATATTGTCGGACGCGCGTCGAAACTCGACGTGTTTGAATTTCGTCCCGGTGAGGGCGGATTAAGCGATTTGTCCTCGGGTTCGCTTGAGGTGGGAACGTATATTACGGATCGTCTCTTTGTGCGCGTGCTTCAGCCCATTGAAACGATTCAGGCGGGGCAAACGGTTTCGATTGACTACAGGTTACTGGATTGGCTTAAACTTTCGGCGGAACAGATGTCTCAGACCAGCGGTGATCAGGTGAGTTCCTTCGTGGTGTATCTGCAATTTGAATGGCGATGAGACGAAACTTACTCGTCCTGCTCATTCTCCTTGTGTGCGTTGCTCCCGGTTTTGCGCAGGACGCTGCGATTCAAGTTAGCGCTATCGAGATCATCGGGAATCAGACGACCAAGGAGTGGGTGATTCTGCGTGAGTTGCAGTTTGACGCGGAGGATCGGGTTACGCGCGAGGAGCTTGACCGTGCGCGATTACGGTTGTTGAGCCTCGGGATTTTCAATAACGTGCGGATTGACACGGACGACGAAGGCGTGGTCACGATTCAGGTTTCGGAGCAGTTTCGTTACATTCCCGTGTTCGATGTGAGTCCGGTTGAAGGCACCATCAACGATGCGCTCACGAAGCCGGGTGATGCGATGAAGATTCTGGTCGTGACGTTCGGCGCGGCGGACATCAATCATCGCGGAACATCGGCGCTTGCTGCGGCAACTGCGCAAGTCGGAGCGCGCACGGGGTTTTCGCTTGACTACAGTTCGCGCTGGCTCTCGCCTTCGCTTCCGATTGTGTTGCGCTTCGGTGGACGAGCGGTACGCGTATCAAACAGACACGCTTCGGTTCTCGGATATGAATTGAAGTCGAAGAGCGAAGTTGCTTACGTCGAAGTTGCGACACGACGCGGCGCGCCGTCGCGAATCGGATTGCAGTTTCTCTATCAGGGATTGCATGAATCCGACGAATACCCTGCGCAGGGCAGGGATTACTCCTCGCTCTTCATCAATCCTTTCGTCGCATTGGATCGGAGAAACCTCGAATGGTATCCGACCGAGGGAATTTACGCGCGGACGGATATTGAATATGTTTTGGATTCACCGGACTTTGTACGCTCGCGGGGAATCGCGGCGGCTTATGTTCCATTTGCAAAGGGAGGGCGCGGCCCTTCGATAGCCGCGCGTCTCTATGGAGGAATATCCGACTCCAAGACTCCTGCTTGGGCGCATTACTACTTCGGTTTTGCGGACGAGGTCAGGGGTTATGCTTCAGAGCAGGCGGAGGCTGCGAACTTTCTTTCGGGCGAAATGGAACTTCGCTTTCCTATCACGCGTGAAATCACATACGATGTTCCACTGGTCGGAAGATACGGGCAGGATATTCCGTTTTGGCTTGGCGGTGCGCTCTTTGTTGAGCGCGCGCAATTATCGCTGGATGGAGCGCGCGAGGATTTGCTTGGTTATGGCGGCGCAGTTCACCTGAGATTTCCGTATGTGCAGGTCTTCGAGTTTTCCTACGCGTGGAATCAGAATGGTGAGGGACAGTTCATTATGGCAACCGGAGTGCGCTTCTGATGATCTACTCAGTTCTCAAGCGGCTGCTGTTTCTTCGGGATCCGGAGCGCGTGCATGACCTGATGCTCGCACGCTTGGCGACCGCGGGGAACAGCGCGGCGGGAAGAGCGCTGCTTCATTCATTTGCCGGCGCGCCCATCTCGAGTCCGGTTCATGCGATGGGCCTTTTGTTTCCGCATCCAATTGGATTGGCTGCGGGTTTCGACAAGAATGCGTCGGCAATTCCGGCTCTGCAAGCTCTCAACTTCTCATTTCTCGAAATCGGAACCGTCACACCGCGGCCGCAACCGGGAAATCCCAAGCCGCGTGTGTGGAGATTTCCTGAAGCGAATACGCTCGTCAATGCACTTGGATTTCCGGGCGAGGGAATGAACGTTGTGCGTGAGCGTCTGGAGGAATTGCGAGAGCGGAAGCTGATTCGTGTCCCCATCGGAATTAATCTCGGGAAGAACAAGGATACATCAGCGGAGAGTGCGCCGAGCGATTATCTCGCCGTGTTTCGGGAGTTGTCAGATGCGGGTGACTATTTTGTGGTAAACGTTTCGTCGCCGAACACTCCGGGTTTGCGCGACATGCAGAGTGTCGAGTCGCTGAAGTTAATTCTGCATCCACTGCTTGAGTTGCGCGCGAAGTCACCGAAACCGCTCTTGGTGAAAATTGCGCCCGATCTCTCAAATGACGACGTGATTGCGATTGCAAGGCTTGTGCGAGAATTTGCACTCGACGGAATCGTCTCAGCAAACACGACCATTAATCGAGCGCAGGTTCCGCGCGCGGCCTCTTTAGACAGAGGAGGATTGTCGGGAAGCCCACTCTATCCGCGCACGCTGCATCTCGCAAAATTGCTGCGCTCCGAACTCAAAGCGGAGCAGACTCTGATTGCCGTCGGCGGCATTGACTCTGCTGGAAGAGTGAAGGAGATGCTCGAGGCCGGCGCGAACCTGATTCAGATCTATACGGCCTTCATCTACGAGGGACCACGCGCTGTGCGAAACCTTCTGGAAGGAATTGGATGATCCGATTCTTGATCTGTGCTTTTCTGCTTGCGTCCTGCGCGAATTCAGATCACTCGCAGCCGGGCGTGCAGAAGACTCCGGCATCCTCGCGTGAAGATACGCTCTTCCTTGCGGATGATTTCGAGGAGTTGGGATGGGATCAATACTCCTATGAGGACTTTGATTCGGGATTAGTATTGTTCGACTCTTCGTTGAAATACAATCCGGAGAATTCGCAGGCGTGGCACGGACGCGCTTTGATGCTGCATAACCTCAAGCGATATGACGAGGCTGAGATTGCTTACAAGAACGCGGAGAAATACAATTCGCGCAACAGGCAGGCAATCTTTCATCACGGCTGCATGTATGCGATCAACGGGAAGAAGGATGAGGCGCTCGTGCAGCTTCGCAGAGTGATTGCGCTGGATTCAAGCTATGCAATCGGTGTGCGCACAGAAGATTGCTGGACGCAGCTTTGGAATGAGACGGATTTTCTGGAAGTGGTCGGAGTGCTGAAGGCGAGCGAGTGAGGTGGGAAGATTTGGGCGCTTGAAAGTCAGCAGGCTATTCGTTTCAACTCAGCCATGACTTAAATGCACTTTTCTCTTGCGGTTGTAGCTTATACTCGGTGAGTACTTGAAAAGTTCCCGATTTGTTTTTGATGTGTTTAGGAAATCGGCCTCTAAGAGCAGCCGAGATTCATGATTCCGAGTTTAGGACTTCGAAAAAACCCCGACCTAATGGCCGGGGTTTTTCTTTGCTTTCAAAGGGTCGGCTGCAAGCAGCCGACACCGCAAGGCTTGTTAGCCCTTCTTGTTCTTGAGCATCACTTCGAGTTCGTCCACGAGTTCGCCGAACTTCTTCATGGCGGCTTCAATCGGAGCAGGGGACGACATGTCTACGCCCGCGCCCTTGAGCAGGTCGAGCGGATACTTCGACTTGCCTCCGGCGAGGAAGCCGAGATAGTCCTGACGCTCTTTCTCGCCGCCGCTCAGCACTTTTTCGGAAAGCGCAAGAGCCGCCGACATTGAGGTTGCGTACTTATACACGTAGAAGTTGTTGTAGAAGTGGGGAATGCGCAGCCACGTGAAATCATACTGCGGATCAATCACGACTTCGGGGGCATAGTACTCCGAGAGAATCCTGCGATACAATTCGCTCAGGGACTCGGCCGTCAACGGCTCTCCGCGTTCGTACATCCGATGCATCTCGAGTTCGTATTCCGCGAAGACGGTCTGACGGATTATCGTTCCGTGGATGTTGTCAATGTACTGATTGATGTAGACCAGGCGCTTGTCGGGATCGGTTTCCGTTTTCAAGAGGTGATCCATGAGCAGCGCCTCGTTGAACGTCGAAGCGACTTCGGCCACGAAGATTTCGTAATCCGCGTAGATTTGCGGCTGATACTTGTAGGTGTACCACGTGTGCATGGTGTGGCCGATTTCGTGCGCATTTGTGAACACGTCATCGAGCGTGCCGTGGTAGTTCAGAAGCATGTAGGGATGACTCTTGTAGCTTCCCCACGAATACGCGCCGCCGCGCTTGGCAGGTGTTTCATAGACATCCACCCAGCGGTTGTCATAGGCAGTGGCCAGCGCGCCGCCGTATTCTTCACCCAAAGGCTTCAGCGCAGTCTTGATCATGGCCACGCCGGTCTCATATTCCCAGTTTGGGGCGTCGCCGACGATCGGTGCGCTGAAATCATAAAGATGCAGCTCTTTCAAACCGAGCGCTTCGCGGCGCAGACGCGAATACTTCTGCAATGGCTTGAGATTCGCCTTCACGGTGGAAATCAGATTCAGATAGACGGTGGTATCTACGTTGTCATTGTCCACGGCGAGATGCAGCGCGGAGTCATAGCCGCGGGCGCGCGCCTGAAAAACCTGCGCCGCGACGTTGGCGCCCATCAGACTCGCGAAGGTATTCTTGTATTTCGCATATTCGTCATGCAATGCGATTGCCGCGTCGTGGCGAACCGTCGGATTGGTGGACTCAAGCAGAGCGCGATACCTTCCCTCAGTTAGCTTCACCATTTCGCCGTCCGGCCCTTTGATCTCCGGAAATTGAATATCGGTGTTGCGCAAGGCCTCGGCAGCGGATTCAGACTGATTGATCATCTCGCCGGTCATCGCCATGATCTTCTCTTCTTCCGTCGAGAGCACGTATTTCTTCTGACGCATCTCATCGGCGAAAGATTGCTTGTACAAATCGAGGCCCTTTACATCCTTGTACCACATCTGAAGCGTGGCATCAGGGATTGAAGTCAGCTCGGGTGAGAACCACGACACCGCCTGTCCGAACTGGCTTCCGGTAACATCCGCGCGATCGCGTAGCGCGATATATTCCGGTACACGAGTATCAAGATGGTGCGACATGTTCGCATAGGTGTAGAGGTTTTCCTGATGCGCGCCAACTTCAACCACAAGTTCCATGAAGGCGAGCAGGTCTTTTCCTGACTTGCTGATTTTGCCCTGGTATGCCTGCAATTCCGGCAGCTTGGACTCTATCCACTTGTAATCCGCATCCCATGCCGCAGTGTTCGGATACATCGCGGTCAGATCCCACTTATACTTGTCTTCGATCTGGCTGCGTTCCGGCATTTCTTCCGCTGCCACTGCGATCAGAGTGCTAAACGCAAATAGGATCGCGAACCCCGGAAACCACTTTGCCCAACCTTGCTTCATCTCAAGTCTCCTGTGCTATGTTGAATGTCCTGACTTCGCTAACTTAGAGCCAGCAAACTACTGTCTTTGTTGCAGAGTTGCAAGGCTTCTGGGCCGAAATCCCAAACCCCTCAGGCTCAACTTCGTCATTGTGCGTGGAAATTCATCATTTTCAAAATATTGCTGACCCATTCGAGGGTTCATACTGACTGGGCGAGGCACATTCGCTTCGCATAATGTTGATAAGTTGTGCATGTGTTGGCAAAACTGCAAGATATGGCTTGGACGAACTTAGAAAAATCTTGCAGTTGTCATACTTTGCCTCTTGACTTAGCGGCACGGCAGCCTTATACTCTGGCGCAGGCATCAGGCTTGTGCAGGCGACGGGAATTACGATTATGTGCCGCAAGTTTTGTTAGTAAGTGAGGAGTGAGACGATCAGATCAAATTGATAGGCGTTTGCTCAGGCGGATGGCGACCGAGACCCCTGTTCTCCCCGGGGGTCTTGTGTTTGTAGGAGATTGGCGGCGACCCTCTGGTTGCCGCTTTTTCTGCGCTTTTCTTCGTGATATCACTGATCAGAAACCGAGTTGACCCACTTATATGTTGCATCGTCGCAACTTCTTTACTATCTTGGACATTCGCGAACAAATTTGTCAATTATTAATTAGTGGACCCGAAAACACATGAAAAGCGCCCTTAGACTTGTTTTGCTTTCAGCTTTGCTGGCTATTGCCTCTAACGCCTTCGCAACGATTCGATTTGTCTCACCCAATCCGGGGTCTGCACCACACTCGACTATCACCCAAGCGTGGAGTGCCGCAGCCACCGGGGACACGATTGTGATCGGCCCGGGCAATTACTCGGAAAACTTGAACCCAAACGGCAAGCGAATCCACTTCATTGGAGCAGGCTGGGATGTCTGCACGTGGACCGGCGTCTTTCAAGTCAATGGAAGCGCTGCTAGCGGCACAACTTTCGAGGGGATCCGCTTTCTTGGAGGCGGATACTATACCTTTTACAATCACTCCAGCGTAGATTCTGTCACCTATCGCCGCTGCAATATTCTATCAATTGCGGGTTATGTGCCGCTCTATTTGGCGTCGGGCAGAACCTACGTTACCGACTGTGTACTGCACTCCAACGGAGGGCAAGCTGTCTATATGACCAGCAACGGCAACATGGTTTTTCGCAACACAGTCTTCAACTGCATCACGCAGAGCGTCAACAACAACGCGCTCAACGGTCCAAACGGTGGAACAGTGGAAATTTACAACTGTGTCTTCCTGAATTTCGTCAAGCCTTTTGAAGTTACGGGTATTCCGCAGGTCATCGGGCTCAACAACATCTTCTGGGATTGGGGCGCGTCGCCGACGTACGGCACCCTTCCCGTCGGTTCCGTGTTCGAATACACTGCCTCGGGAAGCGGCGCGCCTGCCTTTCCTGCGAGTTTCACAACTAACATCTCGCTCGGTGCAAACAATCCCTTTGTTACCTACGACAACACTTACTATACGTACCCGGATTCAAATCTTCATTTGAACGGCGGCGCGGGTGGTTTGCTGTGTGTGGACGCAGGCTATCCTTCCATTCTCGATCTGGATAGTTCACCTTCTGATCTCGGAGTCTACGGCGGACCGAAACCGTTTGTGGATCACGGCGTTCCCGCGTATCCATTTGCACTCACTCTATCTATTGACAATCTTGTGGAAGTCGGCGACAGCGTGAACGTCACGTCGTCTGGCCGCATCGGACCGCGTTATTAATCAGGAGAACTAATCCTGATGATCACACGCATTCTCTGTATTCTGCTTCTCATCGGCTCGGCGGTGGGCGCGACCATTACGGAAGCGGAATACTACATCAACACGGATCCGGGGCCGGGAAACGGAATGGATATTCCGATCACGCCGGGAGAGTCCGTGAACATAACTGGCCTGATGGTTCCGACCAACTTGCTCGCAAATAACGACGACCACAAGCTGCTCGTTCGTTATCGCGATGAGTTGGGATATTGGGGCAATACCGAAGCACGGTATTTCTTCATTCACCAGCCCGCTCCGAATATCTTCGCCGGACGCGACGTAGTTTCGGCGGAGTATTGGTTTGACGACCTCGCGCCCACGCTCGTTGATATTGACGACGATCCGGAAGTGGTCTTTGCCGCTCTGATCCCTTCCGCAGGTCTTGCCACGCGTCAGGCTCACAAATTCTCGATTCGCTACTACGGGACGAACGGCACCATCGGCAATACGGAATCGCGCTACTTCTTCCTGCATGAGCCGATCCCGGGCATTTGGTACAGCCGGGATATTACCGACGTCGAGTATCACTTTGACAATCTTCCGCCTGTGCAAATTGATCTGGGCAACAACTTCGATGTGGATTACTACGACCTGATTCCCATCGCAGGACTTGCGCCGAACATGCAGCACAAGTTTTCCGTTCGCTATTTGAATGAAGATGGTCTGTGGGGGAATTACGAATCGCGCTACTTCTTCGCCATTCAGCTCGAAGGCGGCACGGTCGAGTATTTCGACATCACGCACATCGAGTATTCCTACGACAACGTGAGTCCGGTTGTGGAGGATGTGACGGATGGACAAAGCATCAACTACTCGGCGTTGATTCCCTCACTGGGTTTGACCGTGAATCAATCGCACAAGTTGTCCGTTCGTTATCTTGATGAGCGCGGCTACTGGAGTAACCCGGAAGCGCGCTATGTTTTCGTGCATGAATCGCCGGATGGAACCTTGACATGGGATGATGTCAGCGCAGTGGAGTACTGGATTGATAGCGACGCTCCCTTGATGGTGGATATTGCCGATGCGCACAGTGTTTCGTTCAATAGTCTCGTGCCGCATTACGCGAGCGCCGGGCCGCACAGCTTCTACTTCCGCTATGTGGATGAGAACGGAGTCCGCTCGAATAAGGAGCATCTGCCCTTCTTCGTGTGGACAGGCGCTGGCACAAGCGCACCGGCTCGTCTTGCGGGCGCGGAGTATTTTGTGAATGCCGATCCCGGAGTGGGCAACGGAGTTTCGATTAACTTTCCGCAGGACGGCGCGTGGGATGAAGGCGATGAGAGCACGTTGGCTGTCTTAACCGGACTTCCTGCAGGCGCGCATCTTTTTGGAATTCGTTTTCGTGATGAAGTGGACAACTGGAGTTTGACGCTGATTGATACATTCATCGTCGGGCCGGTGGTAGTGATTTCGCGTTCGGGCAATGACATCGTGCTGAATTGGACGGCGAATCCCGATCACTATCCCTTCCGCGTGTTCCGCTCTGCTCAACTCGACGCAGGCTACACCGAAATCGGCACGTCGAATACGATGTCCTACACCGATGCGGGAATTGTCCCTCTGCAGGATAAGCAATTCTACTACATCACGGTGACACCGGGAGTGTTTTCCTCCTACCGATTGCCGGAGTTGCAACCGCTCAAAGACTGATAAAAAGCTCTCTAAATGAAAACGGCGGCCCGTGCTTGACAAGCACAGGTCGCCGTTTTTTTGTTCCACTTCGGAGTCGTCCCTACTCCACTCTCACCTTGCCCACCTTTTTCTCCGCACCGAGAATGATGTCGAAGGTGCCTTTCTTTTCAGGAAGAAAAGCCATGATCGTCGTGTGCGCGGCGGGAAGCAGTTCGTACAATTCCAGTTCGGCAATCTCGAATATCTAGTCGGCAGGCTCAGAGTCGTAGCGATGGATCAGCCATTGCACAGGCAAATCAACCTTGAGCACAATCTCCGAAGGCTCCAGCTTCCCGTTCATGAGCTTCGTCTCAACCTGCTGGAGTTTCCGCTCCTCGCGAGGGCCGGACCTGCCTCCCTTCCGCCAGTAGAACCACCAAAACACCAGCCCTACAAAGGCGATTCCAAGCACCAGCTTCCAAATCTTGCTTGCTTCCAAATTCAGACTCCATTATCTGTAATCTGTAATATAACAACTTCTTAACATACGTTCAAGGGGTTTGCTTTTGCTACGAATAGTTCCACATTAAGCCATTTCCAAAGTCCGTGAGAAAACGGGAACTTTCGTGAATCCTATGGCGTATTATCCTATGAAGGCGGGCGAAACGGCCTGCCAATTTGGCAACCTCGCATAGGAAGGATGGACATCATGGTGATTCTCAGCGTTCAGGAGGCTGCGAAGTTCTTAGGGAAGACCCCGGCCGCGCTGCGTAACGGGTACAAACGGTGGGGCATTCCGCACTTCCGGCTCGGCGGGCAAATCAAGTTCACGCAGGAGGCCCTTCAGGAGTGGGTCGAAAAAAACATGAAGATCGAGTCTTCGTCAACGGAAACCACTCCCAAGAATGGCCGCCGCACCCGCCGTGCGGTGGAAACTAAGCCGACTTCGCGCCCGGGCACACACGTCGCCTAAGGCCTGACACAGGACCCCAAATGCAAAGAGCGCCCGAAAGGGCGCTCTTTGTGCATTCTGAAGGTCTCAACAGCAACTTATTTGAGCAGCAGAAGCTTGCGGGTGATGGTCACATCGGGAGAAGTCATGCGCGCGATGTAATGACCCGAAGGACATGCCATGCAATTCCAACTTACCGTGTGATATCCTGCCTCAAGTCTTCCTGAAATCAGAACAGCGGCACGGCGACCCAATACATCGTAAGTTTCGATTGAAACTTCGGATGCGCGCGGGACCCCAAAGCGAATCGTTGTCGAGGGATTGAAAGGATTCGGATAGTTCTGATCCATGAAGAACACGGTCGGAATTTGCGCATCCCGGTCATTGATTGCAGTCGCGCCCGCAGTCAGGGGAATGCCGATATTCCCCCCGACGCTGCTTGAGATAATCAGCGTGTCGAGATAGACTCCGCTCGTGACGGCATGGAAACGAAGGAGGAGAGAAGTCGTATCATACGCGCCGAGAGTCAACTCGGGGTCCTGTGCGATCATGAAGTGATCACTCGTAAGAACAAAATTCGTCATATCGAGTCCCGTGTTGCCCGAGCTGATCAATGTCAACTCCGCATCGGCTGAATCACCAACGGCGATAATTCCCATGTCCACGGATTGTGGAGTTGCAGTAAGTTCTGTCCAGACACCGTGAGCGGCGATCGCAATCGAAATTTCTTCCGCGTTACAGTGAACCGTTAGAAGCGCCGAATAGCTCAAGGTATCGGGAACTTGTAATTGATAGACAACCGTATGACTTTGCGAGGGAGCGACGGTGAAAGACTGCGTGAGTGATGGGAGAAGTGGATTGTCCGAATGTAGAGAATCCACGATTAGGTCGGAGTTTCCCGTGTTCGTGATCGTGAAGCTATCGGTCGCAATTGTGTTGATCCAAATGTCTCCGTAATTCAGCGTGTCCCGATTCACGGAAACTTCCGGCGCGGGGATTGTGAAGACGGGAGTCAGAACTCCACTCGTGAAGATGAAGTTCGCGCTCGTATGGGTGTCAGCAATCGAAAGTTGTCCGATGGCGCTACGCAGAATGTAGTTCTGTGTGCTGTCATGAGAAGCAAGCGCGCTGAATGTCTCGCTCGACATGACGAAGTTCGGGCTTTGCGGCTGCGCGAAGAGCACAAGCGGGAGGAGAATTGCGAGAATGTATTTCATCTCTCCTCCTACTGCTTCGTTACGCTTGGCGCCTGACCGAATTGCAAAATCGCATTCTCAAGCCGCTTGATCTGCTGTTTCATCTCGGCGATCTCTTTGTCTTTCGCGGAATTCTGTTTGGCGAGTTCCTGCACCGCCGCGAAGAGCACGCCGTCGGCGTCAATGGTGGATATGCCGAGCGAATCGCTTCCGAGATGGAAACTATTCCAGAAATCCTGAGCCATCGGACCAAGATGCTCGTTCCCTTCCGCCTCAGACTTGTATTCCCAGTTTTTCACCGGCAGCAATTCGATCTTCCGCAAGATTGCCCTTGTGTCACTTAGCAGAATGTCTCGCTTCATGTTTGAATCGGAAACCGCGACCCATGAGCTTCCTCCGGCAGCCATCGTCACACCGGAAGTATGAGCGCTGTTGCTGTAGAGCTTGTATCCTCCTGATGCACGGGAAAGAAATTGATCGTTGCCTGTAGATGTGAGATTGGTTCCCCATCCGTCTCCCCAAATGAAGCAGCCGGGATGATTTGAATGCGAGTTCCGACCGGAAACAAAGGAGTAGGTGCCGGATGACGAGTTGCCCAAACCGCCCGGAATCGCCGAGTAGTCTCCGGATACAGTGTTATTGCTTCCACCGAAAACGCAAGTGTACTGTCCTGTTGCCGAGTTGCTTCCGCCTCCTGCGACGACAGAATACCAACCGGAGGCTTGGTTCATGTACCCTCCACCTACAACAGCAGTTCGGCCGCTCGCAATGTTGTCCCAGCCGCCGCCTATTGCAGAGCCGTTCTCGGATGCAAAATTATTCCATCCGCCGCACACGACATCCTGAAGCCCCGTCGCACGGTTCCTTGCTCCGCCTCCGACAAAGCCATGACTGTAGGCATAGTTTGAATCGGCTTCGTTGCTATAGCCGCCGCCGCACACAACAGAAAAGTCGCCGCGCGCTTTGCAGTATTCGCCGCCGCCCACTGTTGCCCCAAGACCCGACGCAACGTTCAAGATTCCTCCGCTAACATGCGAGAAGTCCCCGGACGCGGTGTTGGTGCTGCCGCCTCCGACAAACGACTGACCACCCTGAGAGCGATTATGCAAGCCGCCACCGACCGTTGACATGAATCCATCAGAGAAGTTTCGATTTCCTCCGCCTATAACAGAATAGTCACCCACCGCGCTGTTAGAATCCGCTTCGTTAATACCGCCACCACCGCCAACAAAAGAGTATTGTCCACGCGCGTGGTTATAGTAGCCACCGCCGATCGTTGATGTGTAGCCTGTAGCAGTGTTGTTCAGTCCTCCGCCCACGGAACTTCCGAAGTCGGCGGTGTTTGTCCATCCACCGCCTATTGTGGCAAGGCTCCATGTCGCACGATTATGCTCGCCGCCGCCGATAGTGGAGCCGCCGCCAACTGAGAGATTGTCGAAGCCGCCTCCTACTGCACAGTAATCGCTCGACGTGCCGTTGCGCTGTCCTCCGGAAATCGTTGCGCCTAATCCCGTCGCCGAATTGGAGTCGGCCTCCTGCCATCCGCCTCCGCCGGCCACCACTGCATAGTGCCCGCGGGCACGATTGTTCCATCCGCCGCCTACGACCGCAGCTTCGCCGCTTGAGATATTGGAGTTTCCTCCGCTGACGTTGCCGTATTGTTGCCAAACGTGGTTCGTCGCTCCTCCGGCAATCGTCGAGTGATTTCCATAGGCAATATGCGCTTTTCCGCCACCTATGGTGGAGTATTCGCCTGCCGCGTAATTCGAGTCAGCCAGCGTCGAGCCGCCGCCGCCAGCTATCGTCGAGTAGCTTCCCCATGCTCGGTTGCTCCCACCTCCGCCAACGACCGCGCCTTGCGACATGGTGAGGTTTCTTCTTCCACCTCCAATGAAAGACACATAGCCCTGGGCCGAGTTAGAATCTGACACCGTCCCGGTTCCTCCCCCCGCAACCACTGAGTATTGCCCGCGCGCGCGATTGTTGCCGCCGCCGCCAATGAAACTCCCAACATCGCTCGCAATATTCCCGCTTCCGCCGCCGATGACTGAGAGATTCCCCGAACTTTGATTTGAATTGCCCGACAAGACTCCCGACGATTGCCCGCTCGCCAGATTTGAGAATCCACCGGCAACCACGGAATAGGTATTTGTGGCGCTATTCTCTATTCCGGCGCCTATGAAGGAAGCGTGGCCGCCGGCGGTGTGGCCCAAACCACCCACGATTGCGGAGTAGCTACCGGTTGCTGAGTTGGAATCGGCTGCACTGATCGCGCCGCCGCCGCTCCCGACGAACGAGTAGTCACCACGCGCGTGATTATTCACGCCACCCCCGACGAATCCCCCGGTCCCGGTTGCACTATTCGAGGCGTCTCTCATATAACCGTTCGTCTGCACCCATGCGCGCGTCGCGTCATAGCTATTCGTATCCGACGCCTGCTGCCCGGAACTTAACTGCGATTGCACGTAGCTGCGCGTCGCATCAAACGTGTTCGTGTCGGAATCCTGCTGATACGTTGCAAGCTGAGACTGCACGTAATAGTGAGTTGCATCAAATAGGATCGTGTCCGCATCTTGCTGGCTTGAACCAATTTGAGACTGCACATACGCGCGTGTAGCATCAAAGGTGTTTGTGTCAGAGTAATCCTGAACCTGAATGAGTTGCTGCTGAACGTAATATCTCGTCGCGTCATAGTTTTTCGTGTCACCCTCCTGCTGGCCGGAGCCTGAGTTAATCTGCTCGCTCACCCAGCTCTTGG
>JADLDM010000080.1 GCA_020846695.1 bacterium
CTATGATCTTCTGGGACGAGAAGTGAAAGCCCTCTTCAAGGGGCCGGTGTCAGATATAGAGAAGATAACCGTGGACGGATCGAGCTTGGCGAGTGGAATCTACTTTGCACGAGTGACCGATCCGATTCGGAGAAGAAGCTTGGCGGAAGCGAAGGTGTTCTTGGTGAAGTGAGCGCGCAGCTACTCCTCTTCCTCGCTCTCCTCGACATCTGCTCCCATCGCGCGGCCTTCCGCCTCGGCTATCAGACGCTTCATATCATCCGAGAGAATATCCGACTGCTCCTGCGCGAACATCGCTACCATCTGCACGCGCTTGACCGGAGGGAGCCTGCGATGTGAAGGATCGAAAATTCCCATCTCCTTCTCCATCTGATCCAGCTTCTCATGCAGCCTGAGATTCCGCTCGCTCACCATGCTTGTATTCAAGTGCGTGCTTAGCCACAGCCCGAGCACCAGCATCACCAACCCTCCGGCCATCCAACCCATCATTCCTCTCATCTTCGCTCCTTTCCCCGTTGCTTCAGTCACCTAACGCTCGCGCGGCGCCGCGCGAACGTGATAAAGCTTGTAGGCATGCCGCGACAGGACGCCTGCGTCGGTGAAGTGTGTCTCCTCGACAATCGCTTCGAGAATCGGCTCGCTTCTACTTGTCGAAGACCACACCTCATAATTCACATGCCCGCACCACTGCCAGCTAAGTTGAATATCTTCGCCCTCGCGGCGAATGGTCACCAACGGCGTGTCAATCGGTGCGGCCTGATTGATCGCAGCCCCCTCAAACCAGAGCGGCTCACACCACTCGACCGACGCGAGCGCCGTCAACTGATTACATAAGAAGAGCACGTCCCAGGCGCTGTCCCGCGCGCGCGTCGCAATCGTCGTCCCGTCGGCAAGTGTGCGCAACTCAGTGAGTTCAAACCGCTCCACCTCGTCCGTGCTCATCCCGCCATTCTCCGCAAAAAACCGAATTTCTCCCGAAGCTACGTAGGACTCTCCATTCAAGCTCAGCGCCGGTGAAACCCAGGCGACATTGTTGGAAACCAGCAGGTTTTCAGCAAGCTCATCCGCCTCGTCGTCGCTCAGGAATCTCGTCAGCCTGATGATGGTTGCACTTCCATGCGGAATCACTCGCACTAATGGAGGATGGGCGACGTCCTTCATTCCGGCCAAACGTCCGGCCAGCTGCTCCGGGTTTCTTCCGCTCTCCCACCCCACAACGATCTGATCCGTTTGCGGTTCGAACGTGATCCGCCCGTGCACGGTCTCGATCACGAACTCGCGGGCATGAACAACTGCGCCGAAGAGCAATATAAGGAGGACGAGGAGGGTCTTTAACATGATAAATTACAAGCAATAGTGTCTCATTTTTCCGTGCAATCCTCGCGCCCGTTTCCATCCTTAATGCACTACTCCTGCTTCGCTCGCACGCTCCTCAATCTACCGCAAACGTCCGCTGCTCCCGGCAATAGTCAGCCCTCCATCTCCTCACATTCCCGCCTGGATATGCCTGCTGACAATCTATCAAATGAATAAATATTATAAACTTAGAAGATGCCTGTGCTCATTTGCTCTATAGCGTTCGCGAGGGCACGAGTCTTGCAATTCCGTGTCACGTTTGAACTGAACTGCTTCCCCCAAAACTACGGAGTGCCCATTGGAACAGATGAGAATGGATGCCGAAAGGATTCGCCAGATTCGGCAGAGAATGCAGCTTACACAGGAGGACTTCGCTCACCTCATTGGGGTGACCTTCTCCACCGTGAACCGCTGGGAAAACGGCAAGTCCACGCCCAACAGAATCGCCGCAAGGCTGCTTTTGGGCCTCGAAAAGAAACTAAAACAACAGTAACACCGTGTTAGTCGCACCTCCCCGAACCTCTTACCAAACGCGACGAAACTCCGGCTCAGCATTAAAGCTCGTCTGCTTCCGGTTAGGCAGCTTCAGATATGCTCTCGCCGTGGATGAAGTGTTTGGAGTTTACACAAGCACGCCCTTGATTCCTGACTCGCGTGTTGACGCAAGCGGCCTGATTCAATTGCCGCAGGGCAGAGTTCCGCTGATTGACTTGCGCGCCGAAAACTCGCCCTCGCGACGGGAGTTTGGATCGCTGGTTCCGGTGGCCGCGCTTGTGAGCGTGCACGGGCGTGAAATCGCCTTGGCTTTCGATGTTGCCGATGAAGTCATCTCGGTCACCGCGCGCGGATTGATGAATACCGAACTCGGCGTCGCGCCGCTTCCGGCAAAGGCCCGCGCAATCACACGGTGGGGAGACGTCTTCTGGCTGGATTTGAATCAGATGCAATTGACCGAAGAACTAAATACTGAAGATAACTCGTAATGTTTTCCTCTACGGATATTGAAGCTCAGATAGCGAGCGAAACCCTGATCGCCGGAAACCCAGCGCGGGTGAAGCAGGTGCAGCAGCGACTCTCCGAGGCGAATGATCTGCCCACGCTGCCTACGATTGCCATAGAAGTTGCGCGGCTGGCGAATGACCCCATGGCCGGGATGTCGGAAATCGTCCGCATCATCCGCAACGATCCGGCGATGACCACCAAGATTCTGCGGGTTGCGAACAGCGCTTTCTACGGAATGCCGCGCCGTGTCGAATCGCTCAATATGGCGCTCGTCGTGCTGGGTATGAGAGAAGTAGCAAACCTGGTCACCTCGATCTCCGTCTTCAAGGCATTTCCCGTCACCGGACAGCACGGCGGATTCAGCCGGGAAGCCTTCTGGGAACACAGCGCCGGAACCGGCGAAATCGCTCGCGTACTGGCCTCAAAACTTCAACTGAGGCTGCACGGAATCGAATTCACGGCCGGACTGCTGCACAATATCGGAAAGATCGTACTCTATCAATTCTATCCCGCAGAGCTGGGTGAAGCGCTCGCGCTTGCGAAACAGGAGAACATTCCCGGCAACCTCGCCGAGCAGAAAGTGCTGGGTACGGATCACACGGAAGTCGGAGCGTGGCTCGCCGAGAAATGGCAGCTTCCGAAGTCCATCACTGAGTGCATCCGCTATCACCATCAGCCGTATCTTGCTCCGGAAAATGCCGTGATGACCTCGATGGTGCATCTCGCGTCCTCTTTTGCCCGCGCGATCCTCGACAAGGATGCACGCGAGCGAATCAACGACCACCTTCAACAAGACCCCGCGTGGCAAGTGCTGATCAACGATAATCCCGCGGTCATGTCCCTCGACATCTCGCAATTCGTTGCGGAAATCGAGGAAAACATTGATCGCGCGCGTGAATTTATCCGGATGGCAGCCACTGACTAACTACCTATGAAGATGCAAGGGGAAAGGAGTCTCGTGCGAGTACTAATCGCGGAAGACAATCCCGTCGTGAGAAAAGTGCTCGAAGCGCTGGTCAAGCGCAACGAGGGCTTTCAACTCGCAGGGTCGGTCGCGGACGGGGATGACTGCCTTGAGGCGCTGGAAGACGTGAAGCCGGACGTCGTATCGCTGGACCTCGAAATGCCGCGCATGAGCGGAAGGGAAGTCCTCACAAAGCTGGTGCGACGTCACAAGCGACCCGGAGTGGTTGTGGTGACGGGACTACCCATCAGTGATCAGCCCTCCGCGCACGATGAACTGCGTTCTCTCGGTGCATACACGATCCTTTACAAGGATTTCGCACCAAGCGGCAATGATCTCGAACTGTTTGCCCGCTCCTACCTGACTTCTCTGCGAGAAGCGGCCAAAGCAAGCAGTTAATACTATTCAGCAACTATTGCTGCAAAACCGCCCGGTTCCAACCGGGCGTTCCTCTATCCCACGGAGGCATGGGGGGATACGAATACTGCTGCCCCCTAAAGACCTCCTCGCGGCACCGTGAACAAACGAAAAACAAACAGCAG
>JADLDM010000081.1 GCA_020846695.1 bacterium
AAGATTCGGTTACGACTTCCAGAAGGACGAGCGCCTCAACGTCTATCTGACGAATAGCTTGGAAGAGACGTTATATAAGACCGAAGAGTTGCTCGGCTCGATGAAGATCATCTCGCAGGAGGCAAATGCCGCTTCAACCGTGAAGAATCGTCTGCCGATTCTGGTTGTGCTTGGCAATCCTCCTTACTCAGGGCATTCGGCGAATAGCGGCGCGTGGATAAGCAAGCTGATCAGGGATTACTATTTTGTGGATGGCGAGCCTTTGGGTGAGAAGAATCCGAAGTGGCTTCAAGATGACTACGTCAAGTTCCTGCGCTATGGTCAGTGGCGGATTGCGCAATGGACGGTCGGCAACCACGATGCACAGGGTATTCTCGCTTTCATCACCAATCACAGCTATCTTGACAATCCGACGTTTCGCGGAATGCGCAGAAGCTTGCAGCGTACCTTTGACGAAATCTACGTGCTTGATTTGCACGGCAACAGCAAGAAGAAAGAGCAGACTCCGACAGGCGGCAAAGATGAAAACGTCTTCGATATTATGCAGGGAGTGTCTATCGGTCTCTTCGTCAAGGCGCGCGAGAAAGAGCAAGGGGTCATCCGTCGTGGCGACCTTTGGGGCAAGCGAGATCAAAAATATGACTGGCTTTCCGCGCAAGACCACAAGCACACCAAGTGGAAAAAGATCGAACCAAGCAAGCCGTTCTATCTGTTTTGTCATTCTGAGTCGAAAGACCAAGGCGAGTTCTATCAGCTCAACTCCCTAACAGGTGCGTTTCAACGGAACGTACTTGGCTTCCAAACACATCGCGATGACTTTGCCGTTGCGTGGCATGACACTGAACTGATTCGCCGAATAGAACTGTTCGCAAGCAAAGGAAAATCTGACTTTGAAATCAAGACAGAATTCGCGTTACGCGACGATGAAGTGTGGATTTCAAACGCAAGAGAAGCTCTTCGGAAGGACAAGGAGAGGCGTGAGAAAATCGTTCCGTGCTTGTATAGACCATTTGATGTGCGATACTGCGTGTTCTCGCATGCCATCATGGACCGTCCAAGAACTGAACTTCTCCGTCATGTGTTTCGCAAAGAGAATCTAACTCTCATGGCATCGAGGCAACAGGCAATTCCCGGGTTCAGACATGTCTTCTGTTCAAACCAACTTGCTGAGAGTTGTGTGGTGTCGTTGAAGACGAGAGAACAGAACTACAACTTCCCTCTCTATCTCTACCCCTCTGATGGATCACCTCGCAAACCGAACCTTGATCCGAAATTTGTTTCCGAATTTGCCGCAAAGCTGGGGTTGAAGTTTGTGGAAGAGGGGGCGCGGTGGGCGGGAGACATTGCGGGTCTGGAGACCCACAACGGCGGAAAGAAAAAGTCGCGTAGGGGCGACCCCGTGTGGTCGCCCGCAAAAGAATTCGGTCCCGAGGACATCTTCTACTATATTTACGCCGTCTTTCATTCGCCGACCTATCGCGAACGCTACAAGGAGTTTCTGAAGATTGATTTTCCGCGCGTGCCCTTGACCTCGAATCTCGACCTCTTCAAGACGCTCGTTCCCTTGGGCCATGAACTCGTGCAGTATCATCTCTTGGAACATCCCGACCTCGGCTCGACTCCCATCGTCTTCCCCGAGCGCGGTTCCAACATCGTGGAGCGCGTGCAATACGTAGACACGATGCAGCGCGTGACCATTAACAAAGAGCAGCATTTTGAGCGCGTCACACCCGAGGTCTGGAACTTCCACGTCGGCGGCTATCAGGTCTGCCAGAAATGGCTGAAAGACCGCAAAGAGCGCACGCTCACCCATGACGAAATCAAACACTATGAGAAGACCGTCATGGCCCTTGGCGAAACCATCCGCCTGATGAACGCGATTGATCAGGCCATACCAAGTTGGCCGATAGAGTGATTTGTCGCCGTTGTGGGCTTACAAGCCCGCAATGGAGACATTGCCGGTCTGGAGACCGACAACGGCGGGAAGAAACGTATTCCTTTCCCCTTGACTTCCCCCTCTCTCTGATGTATCTTACAAGGACACCCTGACTTTCTTTCTTGATTTTTCCTAACGGAGGTGCATAATGAAGCGTATTCAGTTTGCGCTCTTACTGCTGGTACTTGCCTCGACAGCCTTTTCCGATCCGCGCCAATGGGACAATAGTGGAGTTCCCGTTCGCGCGGTTTCTGTTATTGAGGACTTCTCATCTACCACCCGCACCGACGGCGCGACGCTCGTCGTGTGGGCGGAATCCCGCGGCTTTGAACCCGTTGTGGTCGGCCAACTCCTTTCACCCGCAGGGCTTCCGCTCTGGGTTGAAGGAGGACTTGAACTCGCTCACGGTTCGCGCCGCGCGGGCTATCCTATCGTTCAATCCGTCGGGGGCGAGTGGGTTATCCTCTGGCAGGATGCCGAAATCACCGCATCCAGCGACCCCAATCGCGGCTGGAACGGGCGCGGCTCCCTGCGTCTGATCCGCATTGACGACAACGGCAATCCCGTCTGGGGCGGAGGAGGCGAGGGACTCGAACTCGCCCCCCTGACTGACTGGTGGGATGTCCAACCTTGCGGCCTCTTCAAGAGTGGAACCGGAGTCATTGCAACTTGGCGCGATTACAATGCCCACTGGGCCATGCGTATCTCCGAAAACGGCCAGTTCGATTGGCCGCTTCCCGTCGTCATTCCGGCGCGTCATAGCACCAGACTACCTGCCGTCGTAGAGGACGAACTCGGCGGCCTGGTCTTCGTCTGGTCGCAGATTCTCGCTGAAGATACCGTGGTTCAGGTTAATCGTCTTCAGCAGGACGGGACGTTTGCGTGGAACGACACCCTCGGGGTCACGGTGTATGCCTCCGGTCAATACTTCCACGACGTTGCTGTTTGCGCCGACCACGCAGGCGGCGCCTATGTCATCTGGCGCGGTAGTGAAGATGGAAATGCCCCTCGCGCGCAGCACATCAACGCGCAGGGCGAATTGCAGTGGGATAGCGGCGGAGTTCTGCTTGCGACACTTACCACCTATGGTGAAATCGTCAAGATCGCGCCGTCCTTCTTGAACGGCCAACCCAATGGATTATTGACCGTACTACGGGAAGACGACTGGCAGACTGAGATTCGTATGCTGGCTCAGAAAGTGGGGTTGGACGGAAACAAACCGTGGGGTGACGACGGCGTCACCCTTTGCTCCCGCAACCCCAACGACGGCCATCTCTGGGAGGCAGGGATGATCTCGGATGAGGCAGGGGGCGCGCTGTGTCTAATGGAGAAGTCGAACTACGACGCGAATGGTTCAGCCGAACTACTTCTGTCGCGTGTAAATGCCGACGGTGATCTGTCGTGGGGTGAAACCTGTGAAGTGACGGCGATACCACCGCAGCCGAACAGCGACATGAAGTTCACCACACCCACACTGCACGGCAACGCGGTACAGGTTCTCGCGCTCAATGCCAACTACATGTATCAGCGCGAGATTCAGCAGCAGCGGCTCTCTCTCGCAACCGGAGAGTGGCAGCTTGCTTCACCTCGCACTCTTGCTACCGGGGATCCCGCAGGAGTCAGGGAGCTTTCCATGACCAGGTTGTCCAATGGCTCTACCGTTTCGAGCTGGCAAGCATATAACTCGTCCTATCCGGCCGTCTACTACCAAATCATGGATGTGTTCGGCTCTCCGATGCTGCAAGCAGAAGGCGCCCTGCTGGCCCACGATGATGCGGGAACTCCGTTATACTCGACAGATTGCGAACTCGGTCAGGACGGAAGCGGAGGATTCTTTGCCGTTTATCGCGCAGTAGAGGATGGCCGCTTTCTTCTTCGCGCCGCCCATGTCAACGGATTGGGGCAACATCTCTCTGATCCTGCGGGTGAACTCGTCATGGACACGACAGATTGGATCGAGGCCTACCATGCACTCTCCATTCCTGACGGCAATGGCGGCAGCTATGTTGTGGCCGCGATGTATGATCAAAATTTCTATGTCAACACCGTGGTCATGCGGATAGATGCGCATTGCCGGCCGCTCTGGAACGAATCCGTCGTATTCTCTTCGGTGAATCAGGATGTCAATTTCAGCAGCGTGATTCTCGGTGAGGACAACTCCTGCCTGGTGCTCTACAAGCCTTATCAATTTCATGACTCCGAGCTGCACCTCGCGCGCATCACGGATGACGGCGAAACACACTGGAACATCGTCGTGGACAGCAGCGTCTACAACTCCTACTATGACGGGGAGCTGGCATGCGCCAATGCGGCCGGTGGCGCCTATGTTATCTGGTCCACAATGGACGACGCAGAGGAAGTATTTCAACTCCGAGTCCAGAATATTTCCGCCTCCGGTGAATTTCTTTGGGGGGATGAGGGAGTTGTCTTCGAGGATCCTGATGAAGCTGCACGAGACTTCTCCTGCGATGTTGACGTTGTCGGCAATCTCACCTTTGCGTGGGAGCAGTATAACGCCACTGACCTCGATCTCTTGGCGCAGCGCATCTCCCCGTCGGGAGATGTGATGTGGCCCGACAGCGGATTAGCGATCAGCATGGGCACCGGCAACCAGTATGACGTGACGACGGTCACAATCAGCGACAACGAAGTGTATTTTGTCTGGAGCGATGACCGCCAGATCCCGAATCCCATGTTCTGGACAGTGGACATCTATGCAACCCACGTCAACGCCGCCGGACAAATCCGCGATGATTCCTACTGGGTGGCCGGAGGTAATCCGATTTGCGAAAACTTCTACCCGCAGTCAGACCCGGTTGCAGTTGCCGATGGAGCGGGTGGAATCGCTGTCGCATGGTTTGACCAGCGCACGGTCACCAGCATGGAGCAATCCATCTTCGCACAGCGTCTTTACGATCCGATTTTCACCGATGCCGATGAGACTCCCGGCCTCGTGACGGAGTATTCGCTCTCGCAGAACTATCCCAATCCTTTCAATCCGACGACGGCGATTGAGTTTGCCTTGCCGTATTCGGGACACACATCCTTAGTTGTTTATGATGTAACGGGCCGCGAAGTCACCCGCCTGTTGGATCAACCCATGGCAGTGGGGACGCATCGCCTGACCTTCGAAGCGCACTCTCTCGCTTCCGGAATCTACTTCTATTCTCTGCGCTCGGCGGACTTCGCCGAGACAAGGAAGATGGTCTTGCTTCGCTGAAGATTGTGCCGCGCAATCCCGAGAAGCCCGCCCTCCGGCGGGCTTCTCTGTGAGGGGCGTCTTGCAGGCTAAAGCGAATTTTCGTATAGTGGTGAAAACCGGGATTATCCAATGCATCACCTTGCCGAAATCCTCTCTTCACGCAATCGCACGCTCAGGCTCTGGGAACTCGCGCTCTTCTGTGTCGCCGCCGGCATCCTCTCCACGCTGCTGCACGGCTACGAATACATGACCTCGGATCAGCTGGAGCAGATTCCGCTCATCTTGCGCAAACTGGATGCGAACTACCTGACGAGTGATTACTTCATCTCCGCAATGAGTGTGGTGAGTCCGCGCATCTATTTTGTCAACATGATGGCCTGGCTGACGCAGTTTGCGTCGCTTGAGACAATCTACTTCTCGCTGACTCTTATTCAGCACATCGCCATAGCGCTGGTCACGATGTTTGCGGCCCGAAGGCTGTTTCCGGGGGGCGATTTGGCGCCGATCTTGGCGACGACATTCGTCGTCAGTATCGCCGGCATCTACATTGGAGGAGCCGCGCATCTCGAGCTGAATTATATGGTGCCCAAGCTCTTGATCCTCTTTCTTGCTCTCTGGGCAGTATGGGAAGGCGTGAACCTTCATCCGATTCGCTGCGCCATTCTCACAATTGTCGGTTCATGGATACATCCTCAAGTTGCAATACACGGCGCCATGATCGGATTCGGCACAGCGGGTCTGTCCCTGCTTATGCGTTGGGACGGTGAAACTGTTCAAACCAACAGCCTTGTTCAGCGCTGGGCCGGGATCACCCTCGGTGGCGCACTCTTGGTCGTTGTGTACTACTTTCTCTGGGTCGTTCCATTCCGTGGCGGCGAACTCTCGATGGAAGTTCTGCAATACACGATGCGCCTCCGCGCCCCCCATCACCACATTCCGTCGCTATTTCCGCGTGATCAAACGCTGCTCGGAATCGTCTTCTTCGTAGCCTCTGCTTTGCTGTGGCGCCGATGGTACAAGGCCGAGTCCACGGATCGCCTCTTGGCCAAGCGCGTCGGCGTGGCCGGAGGATTGTGTCTCATCTTTATGCTCTCGGCATGGCTGTTTGTGGAAGTCATTCCCGTTCGCGCGGTCATGATGCTTCAGCTCTTCCGCATGGCCGCAGTCCTCAAGTGGTTCGCGTTGATGCTCATGGGCGGCACAGTGGCTGCTCTCTTGTTAAGTGAACAAAAGGCGTCGCCCCCGTCGCCAAACTGGCTCTACCTAACCGGTTTCGGTATGGGCCAACCCGTCATGATGTTGGGCGCAACGATAGTGGATTGGCTGCGCGCGAAGCTGAAAACGCGGACATATTTCGCTCTGTTTGTAGTGGCGGCGCTGATCCAAATTGCGTTGCTTGTGAAGTTCCGCGGCGCGCGTGAATTCCTATCGCTCTACATTATCCTGCTCTGCGGCGTCGTCCTGCTGGTGATAAGCGCCCGGTCTCGCAGGCTCCTGTGGTCCGGCGGAATGGTTGCCGTCGCGCTGTTGCTCTCTTTGAGTTATCGCGATGTGATTCCTGCCGGGCCGCTCAACAAGACTGTGCAAGCCTATGTGAACGGCGTGACGCCCAAGGACGAGCGCGCCTTTGATCGGGCGGTTGATCGCGTGTCGGTCTATGCGCGTGAGAGTACTCCTCAAGACGCGCTGTTCATTGTGCCTGCGGAGTTTGGGAGATTCAGGATCGCGTCGCATCGCGCGGTGGTCGTGGACTTCAAGACCTTTCCCTTCTACGAGCGCGATATTATCGAGTGGCGCGAGCGAATTGAAACCTGTTACGGCGACACGGGCGACAAATTGGGATGGGAAGCGGTGAAGCAGATGAACGAGAATTACCGACGCATGAACGACGCCGAACTCTTGCGCATCTCGAACCGTTACAACGCGCCGTATGCCGTGCTCTATGCGGAGACTGCCACGAGCTTTCCGCTGCTCTATGAGGACAAAGACTTCAAGTTGGTGCGCGTGACAAGCAATCAGGATCACTGAAACTTCCGACGGCACATCTCATCAAAATCGGGCTCGAAAAGTCCGATTTTGTTTGTTTTGCACCTGACATCAATCTGAAGAGTAGAGGGGGAAGAAAGGGGTAATGCGACGCATTGTTATCAATAATCGGGCATTAATAGGAAGTTATGTGATATTTTTCACATAACTTCTGCTTACGAACCCATATCTTAAGACATTCAAGTTGTCGCCTTTGTTTACATTTGCACCATAAATCATCGAACGCGCTAAACACTGCGTGTAAGGTCATGATACTGAAAAATCATTTGCGACCGGTCTGGAGTTCCGTAGTTCTGCCGCTCCTCATCTTGTCGCTACTCTGGTTCGTGAGCTGCTCGGACGACGACGAGTCCTCGCCGACCGCTCCGACCGCACAATCCACCTGTTTGGATTGTCACTCTAATGAAGGGAGCTTGCGCGCCACAGCTCTTCCCGATTCAGGAAGCGGCGACTCTTCAGGCGAAGGCTGAGGCGGGTCTGTCCCTCCGTTGGAGGGTTGGCAGAAGGTTTACATGACGGGTACGGGAACGGAGCAGTTCCTTCAGGATGCACACGGAATGATCGGCTGCGTAGGCTGCCACCAAGGGGTGGAAGGCAAGAGCAACAAGACCGAAGCGCACGCCGGGTTGATCGCCTATCCGTCGGAAATCTCCGTGAATGTTTGCGCCCAGTGTCACGACGGAATTGCCGATCGCGTGTCTCACAGCCTGCACACGACGATGGGCGGCTATCACACGATGTTTGAAGCGCGCACGGGCCAGACGCTCAACTCGTCTCAGACGATTCGCGATCACTATGAAGGCGAGTGCAACAAGTGCCATGCGACCTGCGGCTCCTGTCACATCAGCCGTCCGAAATCCGCGGGCGGCGGATTCATTCAGGGCCACAGTATCAAGAAGACTCCGGACATGTCTTTGCAATGCACAGCCTGTCACGGCAGCCGCATCGGTGAAGAATACACGGGCGCGCATCAAGGTCTGCGCAGTGATGTTCACTATGTGCCGAATGCGATGCACTGCAAGAACTGTCACACGGGCGAGCAGATTCACGGCGACGGTACGGAATACGCGCATCGCTATGAAAACGCGAGTCTGACGCGCTGCCGCGATTGCCACCACATCGGCGCGGAGAACGGCTATCACGCGACGCACGGCTCGGAATTCGCCTGTCAGGTCTGCCATTCACAGGACTACAAGAATTGCAACGACTGCCACGCGGGTTCGGGGCTTCAAGAGCCGTCCTATCTGCAATTCAAGATCGGGCGCAATCCGATTTCGGAGTTGAGATCGGGAAGCATCGCCGTGCTCAGACATGTTCCCTCATCTGAACAGACCTACTCGGCATGGGGTGTGGAATCGTCAACGTATTCTTCACTTCCGACGTTCAAGTATGCAAGCCCTCACAACATCGTGCGCTGGACGTCGCGCACCGATACCTCCGGAGGTCAGAGCTGTTTCAATGCCTGTCACAACACCTCGAACGGTCCGGACGGATTCTTTCTTAGATTGAGTGATCTCGATACACTATCAGTTGCGGAGCGGGAAGCCAACCTGCCGTACATCGTGCCGGATGGACCTCCGCCGTGGAATTGAACTGAATTTCTCTCAACCCATAATTTGGAGTACACATGAAAGCCTTGTTTCGTATCGCGCTGCCGTTTGTCTTGGTAGGCAGCCTGTTTTTCTTTGTCGGATGTTCGGAGGATGATGACGACACCGAACCGACACCGACCGTTTCGGATTTTGAGCAGCTTGCGGAAGCGGGTGACGCCTATTTGACGGGCGGCACGAAGAACATCACGGCGGAAGCGCTGTGGACTGAGTTGAATGACGCGGATGCGACGCAACCCTATGTGATCAGCATTCGTTCAATGGCGGATGATACCGTTCGCGGCCGCATCCCCGGCGCGGTGCATTGGGAGCCTGCCGATCTGATCGCGCATTGGGATCAACTTCCCGCCGACAAGAAGATTGTAGTCTATTGCTACACGGGTCAGACTGCAAGCTACACGACGAGCTATCTGCGAATGATGGGCTTTGACGCCTACAATTTGAAGTGGGGATTTTGCAGTTGGTCGAGCGATACGGCTCAGACCGGGGCAGGTGGCGGTTGGTATGCTGTGACTCCGGGCGGACAGACGACGGAGACAACGGCGCATCCGCTGACGACGGAATACGGATTTCCGACGGTGGATTGCAATGCGGGTGATTTGGAAGGGATGATTGCGGAGCGCTGCGACGTGGTGATTCCCGAGTGGAAGATGAAGAACGCGTCGGACGTGTACGCCAACATCAATGACGGCGACAGCTCGAACGACTGGTTCCTCTGCTGCTACTGGGCGGAAGCGAACTACAACGCGGGCCACATTCCTGGATCATTCCGTTTTGAGCCGGGTTCACTGGGCATGACTGAGAATTTGAAGTACTTGCCGCCGAACAAGACCATCGTGGTGTATTGCTACACGGGGCAGACGTCGGCGCAGGTTTGCACTTATCTAAACATGTTGGGCTACGACGCGTATTCAATGCGCTACGGCATGAACGCAGTGACGAGTGATCCTGCGATGTTGGGCTCGAATGTTTGGACCGATTTGACTCCGAGCTATCCGGTTACGAGCGGCGGCTTCTAAGCAACTTTGGTGGGTTCCGCTTCGGCAGGCTCCTCGGCTTCGGGGAGCCTGCTTTGTTTTGGGGAAGGGGCGGGGGATGAGGGACAAGACCGAACAACTACAATATACGCATGAAAGGGTCGGAAGTCAAGAAGAAGGCGGTTATATAAAACAGTGATTTGGTAAAATAAATGAGGAAAAGAGAGGCTGTTATGCCTCTCTTGTTGTTTTTGTAGACGTTATGAAGACACCCCCCTGTGGTTCCTTACGAGGACAGGCTCCCCCGCAGAGCAGGGGGACTAATCAGAGGAGGCAGGTCGGGGACCTGCCCCTACATATCGAGTTCGGTGTTCTGTCAGCATGCGCGACCGGGAGGTCGCGCCTAGAAAGACGATGGGATTAGCGGATTAGGGCGAGTTTGACGACCCCTATCCCCGGCCCTTTCCCCGTGAACGGAGAAAGGGAGGGAGAAGAGACGCGGGCGAAGTAGATGCCGGAGGACAACTGCTTTGCATCTATGTTATGCACGTGAGTGCCGGCGCTCAACGTACCGAGATGTGTGTTCATCACTTCGCGGCCCGTGATATCGAAGACCGTGAGGGTGAGCGATGCCTCAGAAGGGAGATCGAAAGAGAGAGTGGTGGTGGAGTTGAAGGGGTTGGGAAACACTCGAGCACATAGCTGTCTTGGAACGGTTCCCGGCTCTCGCCCGACGGGAACCTCTCTAAACTCCCCGGCAATCACAACCACTCTCCCTCTCATGTCGAAATCGCTGTGCCACGCACCTAAGGCGACATCATCAAATCCGTCATCGTTGATGTCCCCAACACCTGCAGCAGTCCGAATTCCTACGAGATTATAAGGCCCCGCTCCACCCCAAATCGTCCAGACTGGATTTGGATTCAACCATGCATAACCAAGCCAATGGTCCGCTGCTCCCCCGCCACCTGGCGTATTGCTCTCGGCGATAGTCAGGTCATTGAATCCGTCCCCGTTTGTGTCTCCAGAGCCGCACACGCGTCCGTATTGTCGTGCACCATCGAGCGTTCCCCATGAAAGAACATAGTCTGGAATGGACGACATCGAATCACCGCCGAAGAAGACCAGAATTC
>JADLDM010000082.1 GCA_020846695.1 bacterium
GGCCCGGGCATTGGCTGAGAGAAGGGTCGCAATCAGAATGAGGAATAGGAGTCGTCTCATGGGCGGAAGAGGGAGAATTGGAGGGTGTTGCATGAATTTAAGAATACCTCGTTGAATATCAAGCACCTCGGCCAATCTCGACAAGAAACTCCGGCTCCGATCGTGGAGGTTGTGTGAGCTTTGTCACTTGACATCGCGTTCATCCGTGACGATATTAGGGCAGAGCCATGAACGGCGCACGTGTGTTGCGCTGCTGGCTCCGGTCGGGAGGGTCATGACCCCCGTCCTGCCAAGTCATGCTGAAGAGGCCGGTTATCCGGCTCAGGTCGAGAAGCTCAGTTTAGCACGAAAGGATTGCAGACAGAGCAAACCACAGCAAACATAGGCACCCAGTACATGTGAGCCCCGTTGCAGGCCGAAGCGCCCTGTTGCGGGGCTCGGCAATTTGGGGGAATAGGGATTGGTTGCGGCTTAGGGCGGGACTCGAGGAATTCTGAAAGAGGAGCGCAGATTCTTGAATGGCGGGGGGATTTTGCGTATCTTAAAGACTGGCTGCAACACTGATTGCGCCCTTTGGCGACTACGGTGAGGTCAGTCAGGCGCGAATGCCGGGAATAGGACTCAATGTTGAGACGGAGTCGAGATGATGAAGAAGGTGATGATTTTCTTGTGCGCGGGGTTGTTCGTGGCATCGGTATTCGCTGGTGAGGCGGATCGAAGGGAGCTTCAAGGAGACCTGCGCAACGTGTTGGCGGAGCAATATGGGAGTATCGAAAGGAGCCCGCTGCCCAGCGGAGTGCTCTATGAATTGGCCGCGCCGATTTCCGACTGGAGGAAATTTGATGGTTCGACAGCTTCGCCGAGCGCGGATTTTGAGACGTGGGTGCAGATTGCTCACGAGTTACGCAGAGCCTCGCTTGTTGAAATAGCGATACCTGAGCATGCGCACTGGAGAGAGTTGCGCTCTCAGGCTTCGCGAGACGGAGTGATTCCAATTGCGCTGTTGGTGTACGAATATCAGGCGGTTGCGGATTCTGCGCGTGGCGATGAGCTGTTCATAATTGAGAACGGGGAGATTGCCGGAGTTCGCGCAGACTTGCTCAAGCAATCAAGAGTGTTTTCCGCAGCAGTCCTTTACGAGAAGATTTATCACGGGAGTTCGACGCGACTTCGCTTTGATGCCGATCAATTGATCCTCACGAATCTGAAGGAGCGAATCGCGCGGCTCGAAGTGAACTTTGATGACGGCCGGGGATTTCGCGAAGTGGCTCAAACAGGAACATTAGAAGTCTCCTATACATCAACCGGAGCGAAATCCGTTTTGATTCGTGCAACTTTGGAGAGCGGTGAGATTCTTCACGCAAGCACTCGCTTGGAAGTGATCAGTTTAGATGCACCTCCGCCGACCGAGACGTGGCAGCTTGCGGCAACGAATCTCTATCAGGGCGTGCAGGCGACGGGTGAAGCCTACGTCTATCTAAGTGATTTGAATCCCGTCTTGACGAAGCCGATGATTCTGGTGGAAGGACTGGACCTGGATAACACGCGAAATTGGGATCAGCTCTATGATCTGATGAATCAACAATTGCTGCTGGAGAATTTGCGCGCGTTAGGATTTGATGCCGTGGTGTTGAACTACACGAACTCGACCGTGGCAATGCAGGCGAACGGATTTCTGGTTGAGGAGTTGATCGCCCAAGTGAATGCCGTGACGGGCGGGGCTGTGGAGGGAGTGATTGTGGGAACAAGCTTGGGCGGACTGACGACGCGTTATGCTCTGATGCACATGGAACAGAACGAGATGGATCATCATATTCGGAATTTCATTTCGATGGATTCTCCTCAGCGCGGGGCGGATATTCCGATCGGATTGCAGTATTGGGTGGATTTCTTTGCGGACTTGTCGGCGGAAGCTGCGCAGAGTCGCGATGCGCTCAACTCTCCGGTTGCGAAGCAATTACTGCTCTACCATTTTTCGAGTTCATCAGGCGGGACGGCGAATCCCGATCCTTTGCGCGCGGTGATGAACAACGAGCTGAACACGATGGGGGGTTATCCGCAAGCTCTGCGCAAAGTCGCGGTCTGCAATGGCAGCAGCACGATGCAGAATTCGGGATTCAACGGCGGCGCACAGATCATTCAATGGACTTATCGCAGTTTGCTTCTCGATATTGATGGCAATGTATGGGCGGTGAGCAATAGTGTGAACACGAGAGTTTTTCAGGGCGGATTGAATTACATCTGGCCTTTGCCGGATACTTATCGCAATGTGAACATCGCTCCGTGTCTGTCGTGGGACAATGCGCCGGGCGGAAAGACTGCGACGATGGCAGAATTGGCTGCGGTGGATCCGGGCTATGGTGATATTGTCGCGCCGTATCCATCGCACTGTTTCATTCCGGCGGTGAGCGCGCTTGATTTGAATACGGCTGATCCGTTCTTCAATATCGCGGGCGAGCAGAATCTTCACGAGATGTCGCCGTTCGACAGTTTGTATTTTCCGGTTGCGAATCAGGATCACGTGGCAATTACGCCGGAGAATGCTATGTGGTTGACAAACGAAATCATCGGGCCGCTTGCTGCGCCGCAGGTTGTAATTAAGCCGGAGAGCTCGTCAAGCGTGCGTTTGAGTTGGCCTCCGATTTTTGCGGCGACTCAATACAAAGTTTTTGAGAGCGCGGATGGGGCGACGTGGCCACTCACCTACACAATCGTGACGGATACGACGGCGCTGATGGGGATTGGGGGAGAGATAGGATTCTTCAGAGTGGAGGCGGGGAGATTGTAATATGCGACGAATGTTGACCCTGAGCTTATACTCGTCCACGTCAGACCGAACGGAAAGAAAGATATCTATAGATACGATCTTGCACTCGCGTGATTTGAGCCTATCGTAAATATTTCCGGAAAAAAAAGCGGCGATCATTGCTAATCGCCGCCAATCTCGGTTTGGAGCCAACTTAGTGTAGGGTCAGGAGAGGTAAGGACTCGTGGGCAAACGAGTCAACGGCGTGGGGAGCGTAACGGAAGGAAGGGTCCCAAGTCTGACTCCAGAATTTCCAGCAGTTTCCGAAAAGGGGAGTCAAGGGCCGAATTCTCGAACGACTCCAACGTTCAAGAAGCAATCCAACATAGTTGATCTGCATTGGACACCAGACTTTCCGGCTTTCGCCAGTTAAGTATAGTCGCCTCTTGACTTAGGGTCAAAATTGTCTTATATTTTGACCAGGCCTACGAAGCTGCTACTCCGTAGGCCTATCAGGCGACCTGAGTGGGATCAAACTCCAAACCGAGATTTAGGGTGCCTGAGGGCCAGCAGCAATGCTGGCCTTTTTTTTCAAAGAGCTGTACTATCTGGCCAAGATGAACCTGTCTCGTGCGGGACCAATGGCAATGATTGCGGCCCTTGTCCCAGGTTTTCGAGCACGATAGAGGTAGGTTGAAAGCGCGTTTTCTGGGTTCGCGATACGGGTGTTCTTGTTGTTCGCCAGCTGTTGAAGGAGTTTCTCTCGTAGTTCATCTCGCGTCCATACTCGCATAGGACTTGGCAGCATTGCCTTCCTGAGCAGGCTTTCCACAGTCTCAATTGACTGTTCTCGATCCCCCGTTCCCCCCGATTGCACGACTTCGTGAACAGGCAGCGTCGTGCTTCGGAGTTCCCTTTCGTGTTTTGTCTGAACCGTCAGAACGTCTTGCATAATTCCAATAGCCTGCTTGTCCAGTTCGTTGATCAACTCCTCCGCTTTGACATTTCCGTCAGTCATCATTCGAAGGCTGATTAGAAGCTTGCGCATGGTCAAAACTCGAATCGCGCTGTCTGGCGAGAAGTAGACGACTTGTGATGCAGATTCTCGTGGTTCTTCTTTTTCATCCGAGGAATCGCTCTTTAGAATGCAACTTGGAGGCGACATGCTTCCATGCGATATCTGGTCCTCAACCATGTCACGAATCCTATACGTCCCCGCTATTTCTGACGCATTGGTAATCTGCATATTGACTCCTTAATGGATAGTCAAATATACCAACCGGCAATCTGAGTGTCAAGGAAATCAAGGAGTCTCCGCAAACATCTGCATGGGTCAGTAACGTTATAGGGAATTGTAAATGCATTGTTTATTGACCTTACATTGTGACACATCACAGAGATCAAAGAAGGAATTCTGTCATGCCTCCTGCATGGGCGATTCCATTGCTCAACCACTCAAATGAGCAACTAATAATTGTATTGATTGCCCCTGTAATGAAATCACAAAACCCCGACCAATTGGCCGGGGTTTTCACTTGAGAGCGAATGTGCTTACTTGAGCAGTTGTTCGACTCGCGCTTGTAGGGCGTGCTTAGGCAGCGCGCCGATCTGACGATCCACGAGTTCACCGTTCTTAAAGAAGAGTAGCGTGGGAATCGAACTGACATGGAATTGGCGACTGACGGACGGTGCTTGATCCACATCTACTTTCGCGAAAGACACGCGGCCGGTGTATTCGTTGGCGAGGTCTTCGACAATAGGTGCAATCATGCGGCAGGGGCCGCAC
>JADLDM010000083.1 GCA_020846695.1 bacterium
GACCGAGCGCTTCGTCTCGCAGGCGGCTGTCCATCTCCGGAATCAACTCGATGATTTCGTCGGTCCTTTTTGCCGTCGGCGGCATAAAAGAAAGCGCGAGGTAACGATATAGTGCGGCTCGGCGCAGAGGTTCTATTAGATTTGTCATGGGTTGCTGCCTACTTTGCTACCTGGCTCATCAAGAAGGGAGTCCACGTTGTTCTCATTTTACGGGCTCCGACATTTTGCGAACTCCCATCCCACACTGCAAGCGCAATAAACGTCCTCTCGTTCGGTTTCAACGGAGAATCTGAACTCACTTGGGAGAGATCAAGAGTCAGCGCCACATACCAGCGTCCGTCCTTCCAGATTCCCTTTCCCTCCACCATGCTCTGATGAAGCGCCGTCAGTGATCCGAATCCTTCCGCAACATATGCTTGGGCGCTTCCCGTGCGATGTGCCACCGGATTTCCGGCATTCCAAGCGGGAGCATATTGCTTCTCCAGCAAGTCGCGCGAACTGGAGTCCTTCGCCGCTTCAGGCGGATAGTAATCAATGTAGGAATTCGGATAGAGAGTCTTCGTCAGGCTCTTGGTCAGTCCCGCTTTGGTTTGCCAGAATGCCTTCCACTGATAGATCTGCACTTTGCCACCCTCTTGTCCCATGTTTGCGTCAGGAACCGTCGTGCCGGAAGCAAGGGGAAACTCAATTGCAATTGCGTCGCCGAACTTTGCAGGAAAGGCAACCGTGTCCGCCGTCGAATCGGGCCAGTCCAGACGAATGACGAGTTCTTTTTCGTCATAGACTGCCCGCACATCTACTGAGGCGACACCTGGCTCGCTCATACGAGGTTCGACGATGTCCTGCATCTTCATGGGAGAGGAATAGACATGGCTTTTTCCCCATGCAGGATCGAGCGGATCATTGGATGGGGAGTTGCCGTCGCGACGTGTAGCGAGGACTTGACCGGAAGACTTCAGTGATTCTTTGCTCGGTCCGCAGCCGCCCAACAGAAGTGACAGCGCGGCAATTCCTGCAAGAAAAGTATACTTGCGCATGAACACCTCTTTTATGGCGTGTTATGACGGACAACTTCACGGGCCGGATCAAATTCGGGCCGGATGTGAATTGGTTCAACTATTGGAACCGATACGGTTTCAGATTTGGCGTCGTCGTAAGCGTAGGCATGATCGCCCTTAATGGCAAATGAGGCGACGGTCTTCACTGAGCATCCGAACAGTCCGAGCAATCCTGCAAGGGTCTTGTCCGATCGCGCCTTCATGTACTCCCGCACCGCGTTCGGCGCGCCGGGTCCAAAGAGTTGAACATTGAACTCATCCGGCGTATGGATCGGAGGAATGTAATAGATATTCGGTTCCAGTCCAAATTGCGGATAGAGCGGTAGCGCGAGCTTCCGGATATGAACCAAGTAGTCCATCGGATTGTCGGGGTCCGCCTGATCCGGCGTGTTCAACCATCCCTGCATTCTAATCTTGCCGATGCAATTCTCAAAACACTGCGGGACCAAGCCCTGTTCAACTTTCGGAAAACAGGCGATGCATTTTTCCGATGTGCCGGTCGTGGGATTGAAGAAAGTCTTCTTGTAAGGGCATGCGCGAACGCACTCCTGATATCCGTGACAACGACTCTGGTCAATCAGGACGATTCCGTCTTCGGGGCGCTTGTAGATCGCTCCGCGCGGACAGCTTGCCAGACACGCGGGATAAGTGCAGTGATTGCAAATGCGCGCAAGATAGAACATCCACGTCGCGTGCGGCGGCAGGAAATAATGTCCCTTGTTCACCGTGCCGTAAGCATCATCCTCGCCGAGGTTAGGATTCGAGTAATCCTGTTCCATCGGGCGATGGGCCAACACGCGCTCGCCGGCCGGAGCCGCCTCGAAAATCGTCTGGCCTTCGTAACGATCTCCCTTCCAGTTCTGAGTTCCAAGCATGTCAAGCAGCTTGAGGTCCCATGCCGTTGGATAGAAGCCATAGGGTTTCGTCTCGACATTGTTCCAGAACATGTATTCCTGACCGCGTCCGCTCGTCCACGTCGTCTTGCATGCGAGGGTGCAGGTTTGACACGCGATACATTTATTTACGTCGAAGACCGCGGCAAACTGGCGCTTAGGGCGATTCCCCGCGTACCAATAGCTCATCTCACGGCCCAACTGCCAATTATAGACTCGTGCCACGTGCGTCAGCTCCTTTCACTCTGATATTCACCGCGCAGAAAGCGCCGAAACGCGTCGTTTTCATAGGTCGGTCTCAGCCCCAATGCAGCGGGTCTCCACAAACCCTCGCCGCCTAATCCGCCGTCTTCGGCTTTTGAGATGCGAATAATGGACTCTCGCGGCGCGCCGGTCGCGCAATGCACATCCGCAAGAAATCCCTCGCCCATGGATTGGCCGAACATCTCTTTGCGCGGGAGGGTGTCCGTCAACAAAGTCGGTTTCAGCCACGCTCGCGTTCCGCTCTGATGACTTCCATAGCGAAACATCGCCTGATAGTTCGTAATCGGACTTTTTGCCAACCCGTCTTCGCGCGTTTCGTGCCCTTGGACGGAACCGGGAGTCGAACCATACATGTTGTACCACATGCGTGTAACTCCCCGCGGAGTTCCCGGATAGTATCTCGCGCGGCATTTCAAGCGCGAAACCTTGTAGTGCGGGTCATCCTTTTTCCAACCGCGATAGGGACGATCCGACGGATCGGAATCAACCCAGATGTAATCTCCATCCTCGATTCCGAGATCCTTTGCGTCATGCGGGTTGATGTCGAGAAATCCCTCATTCACGAAGGGTGTGCGCTTGTCGTGACGATGCAGGTCTCCAAATGGCCCGAACCACACCGCAAGAAACTCGAGATCAACCGGAGTTGTGTGCGCCCCGTGGCGATACTTCGGAGTGTGGAAGACGAAGTTGTAACCGTCTTTCGCCAGCGGATGCTGGGTCTTAGACACTTCCGACCACGGTTTTGCGACATTGCGCATCTGCCGCATTTCAGTTGAGTAGTCATCATCCGCAATACCGCACTTCTCCGGGCCGTCCGGATTGATCGCAATGTGCGGCGAACCGACAATTACGTTCGGCTCGTAGAACGTCGAGTCAATCGGTTCACGGAAGACCGGTAGAGCCTCACCGTTAGCCATGAACTCCGGCTCATCACGATAGAATTCCAGCCTTCCGCTCCGCGTGTGGAAGGGAATCGAGTCGTGGATTTGCTCCCAGCCTGAAGTTCGCGGAGTCGTGCGCGACATCATAAACGCCGGGATGCCCTCCTTCGCCTTCTCCTCAAGGTCGAGGAACTTGTAACCCTTCGTGTTCGTGCTGGCGCTCAGAACTCTCTGAAGATAGACGTCAAAGCGTCCCTCGTTCACAAACTTCCACATATCCTCAAATCGAGAGTCTCCGGTGAGTTTCGCCATGTGTTTGCTCACCAGCGCGGCGATCTCCGCGTCGCCCTTTGTATCGAAAGTTCGTGGAATCGGCGTGCGCGGGAAGACAGTCAAGAACGGATTCGTCACGGAGGCGCACATATCCGGAACTTTGAACTCAAACCACGCGTCCGCCGCGAACACCACGTCGGCCCATTCACAGCTTCCGGTCCACCACCAATCCGACAACACGACGCATTCAATCTTGGGAAGCGTGTTGTGGGTCACGTCATAATGCCATTTCGCGTTGCCAAGTATCGAGTTGGAGTTCGATAGCCACATCGTCTTCGTCGGGGTCGGCATGTGCCCTTTGCCGGTGAAGCTGCGGGATTTCGTTCTGAGCGGCCGGTCTCCGTAGTTGTAGAAGTGCGCCGACTCATACTTGCCCAGGGATTTGGGACGCGCGGGCTTTTCCGGATCAAGCTCAAGATCAAACGGATTCTCGATGATGAATTGTGGGTAGCCGTTGAACAGAGCCGTTCGATAGTTCCCCGCATAACTTCCCACGTTACCGCCCATCTGTCCGATATTCGCGGTTAACGAAGCAAGCAGGAAAACGGCGCGGTCTTTCAGGTCATTGTTGAAAAACTGATTCGGCCCCATGCCGAGCGCAAACAGCACCTTGCCCGGATTCGCTGCAATTTCGCGCGCCACCTCGACAATCGCCTCTTTGGGCGCCCACGTTATCTCTGAAGTCGTTTCGGGTGAGAAGTTATCGAGCACATATTGTTTCACCAAAGCAAACACCGGTGAAACTTCCACATTCTTGCCGTCCGCAAGTGTGACCGTGAACTTCCCTTCCAGCGCGGGCTTGATTCCCTTCTTGTCAAAGAAATCTCCTACGTCGTCTCGTGATACCGCAACCGCCCGTGCTTTGTTGACATCCCATACCATGAAATCGCCCCACTTCTCGCGCAGAGCTTTGGGAATCAGCTGACCGCGCTGCTTGGCAGGGGGCGGAGTTGCCTCTCCCGCCTCAAGTACGGACGTATTGTTGGAGAGCGGTTGAACGACGTAGCTCGCATCCAAATCGGAAGGGTGAAGGACTTTCATCGTGTCGTGGCGAACCAAGAGCGGCAAGTCCGTGTGTCTCTCCACGAATTTCTTGTCGTAGAGATTCTCTTTCAGAATGACGTGTGAGAGTCCGAGCGCCATCGCGGGAGTTGTCCCCGGCCTCACGACAACCACGGCATCACCCTTGTTTGCGGTAGATTGATACTCGCAGGCAATCACAACGACCTTTGTGCCCTTCAGTCGCGCTTCCGTGAGCCAATGCGCATCGGGCATCTTGGTTGAGATCCAATTCATGCCCCAGCAAACCACCATGTTCGCGTTCTCGGCGGTATAGAGATCAAACTCGCTGGTCTGTTGTCCGGTTACCATCGGATGTCCGGGCGGCAAATCCGTATGCCACGAATAGCTGTCCCAGTGCCTCGCGCCGAGAGCCTTATCCGCTCCGACACCGCGAATTTTTGCATCAAGCAATGCAAGTGAATTTGAAAGCCGTGCGACACCAAACACTCGCGCGCCGAGGAGAGGCATTCCGCCGCGAAACTTCAGAACCTGAGTTCCTGCTTCGTGCATCGTCTCGATCATGTCATGATCGTAATCCTGCGCCTTGAGCCGCTCCGCTCCCTCGTGACCTGAGTAGGTTTCAGCAATATTGATCCAAGTTCCCGCCACCAGCGCGGCCGCCTCATCCCACGGCATACTTACCCACGTGTCACGTCCGCGATTGAAATACTCGACCGGAGGTTTCCCGGTTTCCGGATCACGCGGATACCCTTTCTCGGCCCACTCTTTGAATCCCTTTCGGACCATTGGACCGCGGACTCGGCGATCTCCGTAGAAGCGGCGGGTCAAGGCCAGTCCCTTTTGACAACAGCGCGGATCCCAGCGATGCGAGGCTTTGTTCCCGTAAACATCTTCGGCCTTGCCGTAGCCGTAGGACGGCCCGATGCGCACGACCACGTCGTTTTTCACATACGCGCGCAGAAGACAGTTGTGCGTGTCGTTGGGCGCGCACAAGAAGACAAATGAGCTGTCATACTTCCAAAGATCGCGATAGGTATGTTCCCAATCCCGATCCGGATACACTTCCAGCGGGTTTGTCACTTTCACGGCATTCAGACCGAAAGCGCCGACGGCCTGCGCCGCCATAGCTCCGAAGCCCAAACCTGCCGCCGTCTTCAGGAAGCTGCGGCGAGATATTTCCGATGTTTGCTGTTTCTTCGGCTCATCCATGCTCATTGCGTGGAGCCTCCGTTCGTATTGTGAGCTAATTGTGTCGTCAAACTGCGCAAATAGGCGGTCACGTCGAGCACGTCTTGCGGCCCGATCTGCCCGAATACAACACTCGCGCTGCCGAAATGCTGCATAGAAGTTCCTGTCCGTCCCCGCACGATTGTCGCTTGAATGAATTCGTCCGTCGCCGCATCAAGGAAGGCTGAACTTCCGATTGCCGGCGCCGTATTCCCTTTCCCATTCTCTCCGTGGCAACCCATGCACACACGCGCAAAAGTCTTCTCGCCGAGCGCCGCGTCGCCTGTCGAAACTTTCCATCCCGCGCGTCGCGCCTTAGCAACCGGAAGTGACTGCGTAAAGGACATCACGGACTTCAACTCTTCCGCCGAAAGATAGGAATAGGCGCCCATCGCGCTGCCACTCACTCCCTTTGTAAGCGCGTCGTGTGCGCTTTGCGGATTTCTTGCCGCGTCGTTGTCCGAAGCCGCAAGCGGAGAACCCAACGCGCTTCCCTCTCCCCGTGGGCCGTGACAAAGCGCGCATTCTCTCTTGTAGATATTCTCTCCAACTTGCATATCCGCATGAGCCGCTTGAACGTCTGCAATCTCCGGAGCCTTCGGGGCAAGCGACCGGAGATACGCAACGATTGAGTCAATTTCTGCCGCGCGCAAACCATCCGCCTTCTTTCCCCAACTCGGCATACCGCGACCGGGCCGCCCCTCGTGAATCGTCTTCCTCAACTGCTCATCCGTTGCAATGGTCAGGAAGTCCGCATTGCCGATGGCAGGAAATGTCGCCGCGCGATTGCCGTAGCCTCGGCCTTCGCCTCGCCTTCCGTGACATCCTGAGCAGAACGCGCTATAAAGAGACTGTCCGTCCGTGGCAAACGATCGCGCTGTGCTGTCAATGTAGGTCGCTCGAATTCTGTCTTTAGTCCAGTACTCGCGCGGAACGTCGCGCAGCCGCTTCGACAATGCAAACAACGTGAGCAGATCAATATCCTCATTCGTAAACTCTTGTCGCGGCATTGCGCTTCCGGCAACCACTCCCGGCGGATCAATAAAATGTTGCTTCAGCCAGCTTGCCGGCGTGGTCAGAGTATCAACAGCCAGACCGGAGTGTGAAAAGTCTCCGAGCGGCTTCAATCCGACACTCGTCAGATCCGCGCCCTCTTCTCCCCCAACTCCGTCTATCACATGGCAGCCGCGGCAACCGTACCGCTGCGCCGCAAGCTGCGCCTTAATCAATCTCGGCGCGCCAACCAGAGTCTTCAGATAGAGGCTGATTTCCGCAGCGTCTTGCGAAGAGATGGCTCCGTAGCTCTCCTTCCAAGGGGACGCGTTGACGCTATCCTTCATCTGTAAGTGATGCTCGTGCCAATCACTGCGAAAACCTCGGTACCCGATAAAGGAGATGTCCGTGCCTCCGAGCCGACCTTTGCCGCCGATCAAGTGACAGCGAATGCAATCATGCTGGCGAAAAAGATTCTCACCGGCCATCATGTGCTCATAGGAAGGCGTAAAGAAGGAACTGTGGCAGGTTCCGCAGCCGGCTTCAGAATAGGGCATGTCGAGCATTGGCTCTTCCCAGAACTTCACGACCCCGTGAGCGTCCTTTTTCGTCGTGCCGCGTCCCTGTCCGCCGTGACACGGCGTGCAGCCGAACTCAGTTGGATCATGCGGCATCGGAGGATGCGCGCCGTATATCTCGTGGCCTTGAATCGGCTCCGAGGCTCCCATTCCGACGTGGCATGACGTACAGCGATCCACAACGTCAAGTCTCTTGTTCCATTTCTGATAGACTTTCACGTCCATCGCAGCGACGCCCGCACTCGCACTCATTGCGTTGTATTCAAGCTGGCGAGTTTTCCATTCTCGGAAGAAGCTCTTCGTCGGGGCAATCGCCAACGCGCCAAGAAAGATGAGTGAGAGCCAGCCGAGAATCCTCAGCATTCTGCCGGAAGAGAGTGAACTGGGTATGACTTTTCGGTCGCGCATCAGTAGATTCCATCCCTCCATGGCAACGTGAAACTCCAACCCGGGCCGCGAAAGAGCGTGCCGATAATGGTCAGAACCGTGACGGCAAGGAGAAACCAGAAGAAGACCCAGAA
>JADLDM010000084.1 GCA_020846695.1 bacterium
CGCTGATTCATCTGACGAGCGATGGCGTGATTGAGGGAAAAGGTGACGGCTTCATCTATGACATAGATCCGCTTTTCGGTGTCACTGTATCTGACGAAACAGGAGAGTACGGCTCGTATATGACCCCCCTCGGAGAGCTCGGTCTCGTTCAGGATGGACACACAGTCGCCGGAACATCTTCAAACGGTGAGTTCTTTGCGAAGTCCTATGAAGTGCGTGACTCGTTGACGGGAGCAATAAAAGCGCACCTGACCAACGCAGGCAATCTTGAGCTACCAAACGGCGCCCAAATCACCATTGGCGGAGTGCCGATTGGCGGCGGAATTGGAGATCAGATTGAGTTTGAAGATGGTGCAAACTCCAGCCTCCTGGATGCTGAAGGCCTTTTCGTTGAGAATGGAACAGTATCGCAAAGCATTATGACAGGCACAGGCATCGCTGTCGGTAACAATGCCAATACGAGCTATGTCGATTTGCAATCGCATGGCACTTGGGAGGCAAAGCAGAATGGGGTGATCGTTTCGAGTTTGCAGCTTAACGGAGAAATTCACGCGAAGTCGTTCGAGGTCCGCGATTCACTTACCGGTGCGATCAAGGCGCACTTGACGAACTCGGGCGGTTTGACCGCGACTGGCACGATCAGTGGTCAATATGTCTCGGGGACGACGTCGGTCTATTCACAATCGGTCAATGGAGGCACCACGCTCTTCTCCGATCTATCTCCCGGCTCGTTACGTTCGCAAACTCTGCTAAACAACGTGCAGCAGTCCGGTTGGACGTTTTTCAACAATGGCACGATGACGCAATGGGTTGATCCACCGGGCGCATCCCCTCCCATTCTCAATATGAGCACGACGAGCGATGGTTACTGGCAGTTCGGAATGCCGGTGTTCTTTGGTAATCCGGCGAATTTCAACTATCTGTCAGGAGGTGATTTGACTCAGGGACTTATGGTGTCGGGAAATTTGACCGTCGGCGGAAAGGTGAATGCTGTTGGCACATTTGATCCGATCATCTGCGAACTCTTTCCCGCGCATCCTGACTTTGAGTTTGTTCCCGGAACAGTTGTGGTTGCCGACCGCAACAGTGACTATGTCATGCCCTGTAAAGAGGGATCGCAAACAGGCGTAATCGGCGTGGTAACGCCGGGCGAAAAAGTTGACGATCGCGGTCACATCATGGTTACCATACTTGGTTATGCTGCGGCCTTCAGACAAGATGGAACAAGATTAGAGATGCGAGTCAAAGCTGATGCGAAATACGGCGCGATCAGGCGCGGCGATCTGCTTACGACGTCTGCAACCTCGGGTCACGCGATGCTTGCTGCCGAACCCAAACTTGGCACGATTGTCGGCAAGGCTCTCGAGTCGCTGGATAGCGGCACGGGCGAAATCAAGGTGATGGTCACGTTACAGTGAGGCAAACATGAGATACTTCATCACACTTCTGATTTGCTGCTCGGCAGCGACGGCGCAATACCGGCAGCTCGCTGGTTCAAGCAGTTCAGTCGCAGGAAAGGCAAATTCGGCCGTTCATTCGACATCAGCTCTTGCGGGCCAACCTGTTGTGGGCAGCGCGAGCGGGGGCGAGTACGGAACTGGAAGCGGACTTGGTTCGCTATTGGGCGGAACGATTGTCTCACTTGATGCACCGGAAGGTCCTGAACCATTGCCGCTCGAATTCGAGTTTCCGCAGAATTTTCCGAATCCGTTCAATCCGTCTACCGTGTTCCGTATATCGCTGCCCACACCGGAACATGTGCGCCTGATAATCTTTGACCGGCTCGGTCGTGAGGCAGCGCGCGTGCTTGATGGGCCTATGGGAGCCGGGGCTTACTCGATTCTCTTCGAAGCACCCGCGAGTTGGTCGAGTGGGCTCTACTTCGCGCTTCTGGACGCGGGCCAGCATCGCGTGACGCGAAAGCTCGCGCTACTCAAATAGTCCGATATCCCACTAAGACAAAGGGCCGACTCGAATGGAGCCGGCCCTTTTATTTGAGTACTTTTTCGATCAGACGCGACGCACGACAAGCAGCGTACTGTCGTCTTCATAGGGCACGCGCCCGCAAAACGAGTTGACGGCGGATTCGATGCGCTCGATCAATTCAGCGGGCGAGCAGGTTCTGCACTGCGCCACCAGCTCGCGAATCCGCGGCTCGCCGAATTCCTCGTCCCCACTGTTCATCGGTTCGCTCACACCATCCGTGAACATCACGAGCGTGTCTCCCTCGAAGAGGCGCATGGTATCCTGCTCATACTTCATTCCGGGAAGCGCTCCGAGAATCAAACCGGTTGCCGGAAGCTCATCAATATGTCCCGAAGCGCGGATAATGAACGGCGGATTGTGCCCGGCATTCACATAAGTCAGTTCATTGTGCGCCGGATCGAAAATGGCCGCTACAAAAGTGATGTACTGCTCGGGAGGAGTGTTGCGGTGAATCAGTTCGTTAACGCGCTCGACTGCCCGCGAAAGAGGGATTCCAATCTCGACGGCAGTGCGGAGTGAGGCCTGAAGATTTGCCATGAGCAGCGCGGCGCCCGCGCCTTTACCCGAAACATCGGCAATGGCAAGCACCGTGCGGTTTCCTTCCAGCGGAATCAGATCGTAATAATCCCCCGCGACCTCAAGCGAAAAACGGCTGTGTGCGGCGCAAACCAGACCCGGCGTCACGGGCAGTTCGCGCGGCAGAAACCCCTCCTGAATTCTGCGCGCCATCTGCATCTGCTCTTCCAGCCTGCGCTTCTCGATGTTTTCTTCCGCGAGTCTGAGATTCTCCGCAGCCAATGCAACCTGCGGCGCAAGCGAACTCAGGACTGTGATTTCCTCAGCAGCGTAATCTTCGTTCTCATTCTTGTAGCCGATGGCGAGGAAACCGGTCAGTTTCTGCTGAGCCATAAGCGGAAGAACCAGCGCGACACCGTTGCTGGAAAGCCAATCGAGTTCGTCATCGGAAATCGCGGTGCGACCGGAAGCAATCATCTCATCCACAAAGAGCGGCCTGCGCACCTTTCCAAGATTCAGAACAAAGTCACTCTGACAATGAAACGGCGTTGCCTGCAATTCGCGCAGATGAAAACCGCCGCCGTTGCCCGCTAAAACCGGATGCACGGTATCCACGCCGAGGCTATCGCGAATCCGCTCCTCCAACTGAATCCAGAAACTGTGCTGATTGGCAAAACTCGCGGTGCGATCCAAGAAGTGCTGAAGCGTGTCGCGCAAGCGCTGCCGCTCAGGATAGTAACGTTGTTCAATCGTAGATTGCAGCTTGCGGCGGGCCGGGCCGATTCCGAGCGCCAAGACAATTGCAATAGCCATGGTGGGAAGATTGCCGCGAATACCAAACTGTCCCAGGGCGTATTCACCGATCGCATAAACCACGGCCAGCAGCAAGGCGAAGACCAGAACCGTCGTCAAGACGTAGCGCGTGCCGCGGCGGATTCTGCTTTGAACTTCGAGCAGACGATAGCGCCCAAAAGCATAGGCATACGAGATCGGCGTAAGCAGCAAGAGCGCGAAGGCGATGTTCACGCCGATTAAGGTGCGCATCGGCGCGGCATCAAACCATTCGCGGAACAATTGCATCGTGAAGATCAAACCGATCATGCAACCCAGGCCCAGCACGGTTCCCCACAAGACAATACTTAGCTGACGCTTCTCAACTCGATCCTTTTTTCGCGCTAAGCGCACGGCCGAAATCACAAACCCGATTACCAGAGCAACGACACTGCCAATAGCTCCGAGGTTTCTCGAGCTGTCAGCCAAGTCTTTGCCAAGCAAACCAAGCCCCTCGCCAATCTCTCCAGTCAAATACAGAAGCAAGGGCAGAAAGGCGACAAGGTAAACAGGAACCGGAAATCTTCGCAGCAGGCGAACCGGATGAGGAAAGAGCAACTGGAGACTCAGCCAGTAACTGCCGAATGCAGCGAAGATCGCCTGCAGAACACTCTCGACATAGCCCCAGCCGGGAACCGAAAACGTCGCGTAGTTATCGGAGATTGCCGATACTCCGGCGATCATTAACGAAGTCATCGAGAAGCAGAACCATGCGAACGCTCGAACCTGCCGCGAATTCGGCTGAGCGAAGAATGCCCACAAGCCGACTCCGACGAAGCCCAAGGCTACCAGGTAGCGCAACCACTCAATGATGAGCAGCATGGCATAAGTGAGCCGCTCCATGTTCCGGGCTGTGATCAGTGCGGTCTTGTCGCCTAACGCGCCGCGATAGGTAAGGAATATCTGAGTGTCCGGGGGCATGGGAGCGTTGATCGTTGCTCCCCAGTAGGCAGGCGTGGCGGTCGAATCCCCCACCTTGAGGACGGTGTCCCCGAGTGCAGGAATCGGCCCACTGCCGAATTCCAGAGAATCTATGTGCGTGAACACGAAATGCCGCGCGTCCCCTTCGCCTACGAGGCGCACATCGCTGTGCATTACCCCAGACTTCTTAACTGTGCCAAGCGCTGTGCCGTCGCGCATGATGACGACCAGAAGAACGACCAGCAGGGCCAAGCCAAAGACGGCGGTCATAATCCGCACGACTTCGCCGAATCGCCCGCCGATCTGACTGCTGTCGGATCTCATGTGAAACTGTGGAACTGACATGACAGAAGATACGCAACACTGCGCGAAGAGGCAATTGGCTTAGATTGTACCCGCTGAACTCGACAGGGCGCAGAGGAAGACGAAATATTCCTGACCCTATCCACAGTAGTTCACTATACTTACTACACTCAAATTCAACCGCAACTTTAACTTAACCCAGAGAAATCTCATGAATCCTCATTGGAATGCAGGGATGGCAGGGCTATCTTTAACAAGATTGTTTGGATTCTTCCAAGATTTCATTGCGCGAGTGTCCGGAGATAATCATGCATACTTCTAAGCTACTGTTTGTAATAATATTTATCGCCACAGTTCCCTCACTTCTTGCGGCCAACGTGACGTCGTTTTCGGCAACAGGCCACAGCCGGGAGGTCCAACTGCATTGGGAGGCGAGTGAGATATCGGATGTCGTCCGGTTTGACGTCCTTCGCAACGGGCTTCTGGCCATGAGGATTCCGGTTTCCGGCGGCGACTACACCTGGTCGGATCGGGAAGTGCAGAATGACCGGCCCTATACTTACACCTTGACTGCGGTACTGGCGGACGGTCGCCGCGAAATCGTAGGCTCTGTATCAGCGATGCCTTCCTTCGACGCCTACACGGTGGACGAATACCGTCTCTACCAGAACTATCCGAACCCCTTCAATCCCGAGACGACGATTGAAGTGGATGTAGCGCAAGACGGCTATGCATCTTTGACCGTGTATGACATTCTCGGTCAGAAGGTCGCGCAGCCGTTGTCGGGAAATCTCGCGCGCGGCAAATACAGCGTGCTATTCGACGGCCGCGATCTCCCCAGCGGAGTCTATCTCTATCAATTGCAGGCGGGATCCTTTGTGGATCATAAAAAGATGGCGCTCTTGAAATAACGTTGGCTACATAGTTCAAACGGAGAAATGATGATGAAGAGATGGTTTCCACTTGTTCTTGTCTTGGTATTCGCCTTGAGTGCGGCTGCTGCCGAAAACCACTCTGCGCAGACGAAGAAACTTTTTACGAAAATCGCCGGAGTGGAGTCCGCGAAGAAATCAGCGGGGCTTAACGAATATTTTGCCGAAAGAAGCGTCGAAGGCCGAACAATGGGGACGGATCAGCTTGATGATTGCGTGACCACACCACTCAATGATCCGCTGCCCGCCGCCTACATGGGAACGACGGTCGGACAAGGGGATGACCACGCCATTGGGCAATGCGGTGTAGCCGGAAGCAGCGCCGCAGACGTTTATTACAGCTTTACTCCGAGTCTAAGTGGCTTCTATAATTTCTCCCTCTGCGGATCGCCCGAGATCTGGGACCCGGTTATCTATGTCTATGAAGGGTGTCCGGAAAATCAGGATATCGTCGCGTGCAATGATGATGCGTGCAGACTGATGCCGTGCCTCACTGTGGAATTGTCTTCCGACATGGAATACGTCGTCGTGATTGAGGGATTTGAGACCGGATCCGAAGGTCCGTACACGCTTACGGTTTCGCAACGAGGCCCGGACGAACCTTGCGCCACGAACTGCATCGGCACCGCCGCCAATGCCTTCTGCGAGAATGCCGAGCCGCTCGCGCTCGGAGTTTCCGTGCTCGCCGAGAACTTCTTCGGCGGCGAAACCCTCCTTCCCGGATGCGACACCTCCATTGACGGTTGCGGAGTGTGGTACGAAGTCTCCGGAACGGGCAATATCCTCATTGCTCAGACCTGCTCTCAACATACCGACTTCGACACCAAGCTGCATGTGTTCGGCGGATCAGATTGCGGCGACCTCGCTTGCTTGGCCGGGAACGATGATTCGAATTGCCAGCTAGACATTTTGCATTCAAGGGTCGAGTGGTGCACGGTAGCAGGCGAGACTTATTACATCTTTGTGAGCGGCTTTGAAGGACTCCAGGGACATTTCGAGCTTACGGTTCGTGATGAAGGGGTTGCATGCTGCGCACCCGAAGACGTCTATCTATCGCCTGAATTCCTGCCCTTCTGTGAGTGCTTGCAGATTTGTGACGGACAGATTCAGAAAATCTTCATCGGGCCGCTCGGTCCGGAGCAGCGTCCGGTATCTTCCTATCATGGCGGATGCGACATTCGCTCGAATGTCCCGCAAGGCTGCGGTGAAGAGTGCCCGCCCGCGATTGTTGAGACTTACATGGATTGGATCTACCTGCCAGACCTGCAGCTCTGGTGCATGGACATCTATGCGATTGAAGGCGGATGCTATTGCTTCTGCGTGGATCGCGTGCTGCCCGTCGAATTGCAGAGCTTTGACGTGAGCGCGGGTGATGCGTCCGTCAATCTGACCTGGAGAACCGCTTCCGAATCCGACCTCGCGCGCTTCGACTTGATGCGCGACGATGCGAAGATCGCTGAAGTCAGCGCGACGAATTCTGCTTCCGGCGCGTCCTACTCCTTTACGGATCGCAATCTGGAGAATGGCCGCACGTACCGCTATGAACTCGTGGCCGTGGACTTCAGCGGCGTGAGCGAAGCGATTGCAACGGAAAGCGAAACTCCGCAAGTTTCGGCTGCCGTGATCTCCGAGTTCTCACTCCACCAGAACTATCCGAATCCCTTCAACCCGACGACGGAGATCAGCTTTGATCTGCCGCAGTCGGAGTTTGTGACTCTTGCAATCTATAACCTGATGGGTCAGAAGATTGCGGAACCGGTGAATTCCAATCTCTCCGCAGGCCGTCACACCGTGACGTTCAGCGCCGAGAACATAGCATCGGGTGTGTATCTCTATGAGATTACCGCCGGAAGCTTCACCGCGCAGAAGAAGATGGTGCTGATGCGCTAAGTGCGGAAGCCGACCAAACACAGAAGAGCCTCGCATTTGCGAGGCTCTTCTGCTATCAGGGATTCACTGTTCGTCAGGCGAAACTACCGTCTGACTTGTAAACGTTTCCGACCATGTGCGCGCCGGGCTCAAGCGTCGCATCGCCATCGTCTTTCCACTTGGAAGGGCAGGCTTTCTTGGTGTTCTTTGCTACGTAAAGAAATGCCTTGTACTTGCGTAGTAGTTCTTCGATGTTGCGGCCAACATTGAAGAAATTGATATCCATGGACAACAACTTGCCTTCTGGATTGATGATGAACGTACCGCGATACGCCAAGCCGGATTCATCATCATAGACGCCGAACAATCTGGAAAGATCGCCGTTGGCATCCGAAGCCATCGGATACTTCACATCCTTCAAACCCGGTTCGTGTTGATGCCAGGCAAGATGCACGAATTCCGTGTCCGTGCTAACTGTGACGATATTCGCTCCCATGCGATCGAATCTCTCGTGCAGCTCTGCCAGAGCCGCAAATTCGGTCGCTCAGACAAAGGTGAAGTCGGCAGGATAGAAAAACAAAATCGTCCATCGCTTCGCCTGCATCGCAGACGAAAGCGAGTATTTTCCAAAATCGCCCTTTGTGGGCTCAAACGTCGTCAGGGTGAAATCCTCGACGGTATCGCCGATACGCAGGACTTCAAGTTCTTCGCAGCATTCACAGCTCATTGCATTTGCTCCTTAGTAGATGCTTGGGAGTAAGATATTTCTGTTCATTCCATGGATTCGCAGACAAAAACCTGTCGCGTCGTTCCGTCCCTGAGCGGAATCGGAGCTTCCATGATCTCCTTTATCCGGTCGGGTGAGATTTGTTTGGGATCATAGCGGAAAATGACGCGATGTTCGGTCGCGAAAGTTTCAATTCCGGCAATGCCGGGTGTGTCCGTGTACAGATTAGTGAAGAAGTTCGCGGTGCCTTTGCATTTCACGCCATCAACAATGCACGATACAGTTTCATCGCCCGTGGCCGAGTAGGAGACATTGGTGGTCGGTTGCGTGAATGCCGTGCGAAGCAGGAAGCTGCCCAAAATCGCACTGATGACCAGCAGCGGAAGAACGACACTCGGTATTTTCATGACAATCTCCTCACAGCGCGGCTCTTAGTTCGAGAGTATTCTCCACCGTACATGCATCCACACATTCCATACAGAGCGTGCAGTCGTGATGGCGCAGCTTCACAACTTCGTGCGGTGCGAGGTTCTGCGGACATTTTCTCTGGCACGCGCCGCAATTGTTGCACGTGCTCTCATTGCGGACAATCTTCAAGAGCCCGAGTCTGCTGAAGGGATCGAACGTGGCGGCCATCGGACAAAGATACTTGCAGAAGAACATCGGGACCAGAAAAGCCCCGACAATCAGTATTCCGAGCACGATCCAACTCACTAGGCCAAGCGAGCCGTGACCGAACCCCGAGAACAAGAGAAAGAAAGGATCATAGCCGCGCAGAATGAGTTCGCCGGACTTGTATGTGAAATACAGCGCGACCACCAATACAACATAGCGCAGTAACTTCAGATAGCTGTCAACTTGGCGTGTGGGCTGTGGTCGGCGACGCCAAAAGAGGCCGGTGAAGTGTGAAGCAAGTTCACCGAGAAAACCAATGGGACAGGCCCACCCACAAAATGCCTTGCGAGCCAGAAGCGCGAGCACGAGGACGCCAATGAAAATCGAGAGGTTCAAGGGACCGAGCGAGCAGCTGAACTCGCCTGTTGTAAACAGCCCCCAGAGGCTCTCCGCTCCACCAAACGGGCAGAATGCTTCAAATGAACGATTGCCGAAACCGAGCGCGAGGTAGAGCACAAGTCCCAAGATCAGGGTCATCAATGAGTAGCGCAGCCATCGGTTCGGATATTTGTGAGCTTTCATTGTTTATACAAACTCAAAATACTAATTTGTCATGTATTCCAGAATACAGTGAAAACATACAATACAATTGCCTCACTTGCAACATCGGCCTTTGAGAGTTACCTTACGCACAAACCATGTGGGCGCAGAACATTCCAGACCCCTGACGCTGCGCAAGCCTTTCGCACCAGGGTGAACTCCGGTTACATAAGTAACCGAAAACGAAGCCGCAAGTGGTTGTGGATTAGCGATTAAGTGTGAGGCGTATAAATTGCGCGATGTAAATACTCTAATAGCCAGCTACAAATCAGTTTGAGCGTCATGAAATGATGAAGAAGGAGATGAAAATGCAGCTTTGTGCCTCCAGCCGGGCCTTGTCCCTTGCTCTGGCAGTATTTTTCTGTCTGACCCTGTCGTATGCTTCCGGAGAAAACACTATCCGGCTCTTGTCGCGAGAGTTCACCCCGGATCAGGACTTGAGCGCGGTGCGTGACTTGTCCGCCTCCGCATCACCCGCGAATCCCGTCCACTGCATGATGCAGCTTAATGGAGATGCGGACTACGCTCTGACTGCCGCTCTGGAGAACAGCGGCGTCAAGCTGCTCGAACCTCTTGGCGGCAATGCCTGGCTCGTCAGCCTCTCGCGCTCGCTTGCGGCAAAGGACCTGAAGTCGCTTGGCGGACGTTGGGTCGGTGAACTGCTTCCGTCCGACAAGATGCACTCGCGCGTCGTCAACCGAGAGTTTGAACCGTGGACGCACTACGAAGACGGAAAAGAGATCGTCTTCATGCGTCTGCACAAAGATATTCCTTTTGAAGCCGGCGAAGAAATCGCTGCCCGCTACGATGGCGTGACCGGAGACTACATCAAGGAAATCCACACGTGGGTTGTGGCTATTTACCCGGATGATTTCGAGAGTATTGCTGCCGAAGACGATGTCGCATGGATGGATCTGATGTCGCCGCCCATGACGAGTACGAACGATGTCGCGCGTACCGTCGTCGGCGCTGAAACCGTGCAAGCCGCTCCCTACAACTTGAATGGAAGCGGGGTCAGCGTGCTCGTTTACGACGGCGGACTTGTTTCCTCGCACACGGACTTCACCGGTCGTCTCACAGTCGGTGAAGCCGGATCAACGGCGGATCACCCGACGCACGTTGCGGGCTCGGTCGGCGGTAGCGGCGCCGCTTCCGGTGGAAGCTATCGCGGCATGGCGCCTGCATGCAATATCATCTCATATGCCTACGAAGCGTGCTCGCCCTACTGTCTCTATGATAGCCCGCAAGACATTGCCGCAAACTATGCCACCGCGCGCAATAGCTACTCTGCCGATTTGGCTACCAATTCTATCGGCTCAAACATCTCAGCGAACGGGTATTCGTGCACATGGGAAGGCGATTACGAAAGTGTCTCGCAACTGCTCGACAACATCGTGCGCGGCAGCCTCGGCAGTCCGTTCATCGTGCTGTTCGCGGCAGGAAATGAACGCGGCGGCTCATGCGGAAGCACCTACAACACGATGGGTGTTCCGGCAAATGCCAAGAACATCATTTCAGTAGGCGCTACAACCGACGCCGACGCGATGACCACCTTCAGCTCCTGGGGTCCGACCGACGACGGTCGCATCAAGCCCGATGTCTGCGCACCGGGCTACAATATCTACTCGACTCTCCCGGGTAATACCTACGGCAGCATGAACGGCACTTCGATGGCCACGCCGATCACGTCGGGCTGCGTCGCCTTGATGCTGCAGCAGATGAATATGTCCTATCCGGGCCTGGTGCCGTTGCCATCAACAGTCAAAGCCCTGCTCATCAACACCGCGCAGGACCTTGGCAATGCGGGACCGGATTACGTCTATGGATTTGGCCGCGTGAATGTGCAAGCGGCCGTGGATGCAGTGATAGACGGCGGATTTCTTGAAGGCAGTCTGTCCAGCGGACAAACCAATACGCACACGTTTACGGTTCCGGCCGGCACGACTTCATTGCGCGTATCCTTGTCGTGGATGGATCCGGCGGCAACACCGCTTGCCAATCCGACTCTGATCAACGACCTCAATTTGACGTTGACATCGCCGAGCGCGACTGTTTACTATCCGTTCACTCTTACTCCCGCAAGCCCCTCCACTCCGGCGGGAACCGGAATTGACCACATCAACAACAACGAACAGGTTGTTGTCGCCAGCCCTGCGGCGGGAACATGGACGATCACGGTCAATTCGACCACCATGCCGAGCGGACCGCAATCCTATTCGCTGGCTTGCAGTGAGAGCGTTCTGGCCGGTTACGGACATGTTGCGGGCACAGTTACCGACGTGAACACGGGTTTACCGCTTGCCGGCGCTGCCGTGCACAATCTCTCCGGCATTCAGACTACTACCACCGATGCTGCCGGTCTCTATGATTTGGTTCTTCCGGTCGGCGCGGTAACACTTGAATTCAGCAAATTCGGCTATGTTACCTCGAACGGGGCAACAACCGTCGTGAATGGCAGCACGGTTACGCTCGACAAGACGCTTGCGCCTGTTCCCAGCGCCAACCTGACCGGCTATGTCTATAGCCCGGCGCTCGCTCCCGTCTCGGGTGCGCAAGTCAGCGTCGTGGGTTATCCCGTCACTCCGGTTTTCACGAATGGTTCCGGCTTTTATACCCTCAGTCTTCCGATCGGTGGAACCTATGCCGTGAGGGCGGATGCCGCCGGATATAGCGCCGATCAAGATACCGTTGTCTTCAACGGCGCGATGTCGCATGACTTCATCCTGAATGTGCTGTCCAGCGAAGATTGGGAAACGGGAGATTTCACGCGATTCTCCTGGACACAGTCCGGCGCCGCACCGTGGACAATCGTGAGCACGGGTCAGCACGCGGGAGCCTACTGCGCAAAGTCAGGCACTATATCCGATAACCAGCAGTCTAATCTCTCCTTGACTGAAACCGTGACGGTACCCGGTCCGATTTCCTTCTTCTACAAAGTTTCTTCCGAATCGGGCTATGACTATCTGCGATTCCTGATTGACGGAGTCGAGCAGGGATCATGGTCGGGAGAAGCGGGATGGGCACAGGCGAGTTACAATGTGACCGCAGGCTCCCACACCTTCATGTGGCAATACTCCAAGGACGTTTCGGTTACTTCCGGCAGCGACGCAGCTTGGGTGGACGACATCTTATTCCCGACTCTTCAGCCACCCGCCGAATTTGAACTCTCCGCGCACGGCGTTTCTCCCCTCGGCGGAACGGTGTCCACCAACTTTACCTACTCAATCACTTACACGAGTGTGACCAACATTGCACCGACCTCGGCGTTGGTAGTGATTGACGGACTCGCACACAATCTGACGACGAGCGATTTCACTTACAACAATGGATCGCTGTTCACGTACAGCACAACACTCCCCGTCGGATCGCATGACTGCTACTTCGCGTTCACGAGTCCGAACTTAACGGCACAACTGCCCGAAAGCGGCGTTCTTGCCGCACCGACCGTGTGGGATTTCGTCCAGTGTTATGATTTTGAGAGCGACGTGCAAGGATGGGCGCTGAGTTATACCGGTGACAACGCAACCCTTGGCCTCTGGGGTCGTTCCGATCCCGAAGCCACCTACGTGAATGCAGACATCGTACAGCCGGGTGATGACCATACGACCGCTCCGGGCGTATACTGTCTAATCACGGACGGACGCGCGGGAACCGCTGCGGGAACCTATGACGTGGACGGAGGCCGCACGACCATTGTCTCACCGACGTGGGATCTCTCGGCTCTCGAATCCGCCTCCGTCAGCATGTGGTCGTGGTTCTCCAATGACTTGGGCAGTACTCCCGGAACAGATTCCATTCATGTCTGGGTATCATCCGACAACGGCGCCACGTGGGTTTCATTACTCTACACTAATGATGACTGGGAATTCTGGCGCGAGGACAACTTCATCCTTGAAAACTACATTCCGCTTACGAACCAGGTCAAGCTTCGCATCAGCGTGGCCGACTTGGGTTCCGGAACGCTTGTGGAAGGCGCAGTGGATGACGTCTGTATCTACGGTCTCATGCCGCACGTGCTGGGCCCGGTGGATTCCTTGACCATCATCTCTGAAGGTCCCGATATTCATCTGCGATGGACTGCTGCTGAAAACGCAACAAGCTACCAGATCGAAAAGGCCTCCTATCCCGACAGTGTGTTCACGCCGATTGCAACGGTTCCTTCTTCAACTCTGGACTACATTGACGTGAACGCTGCGACTACATCTGAAACAGGAGCCTACCAGGTCGTCCCGATTCAGTAGTACACACTATCTCGCAAGAAATTGGGCGCATGTTTGCGCGCCCGAAACTGTTGACAAAACCCTCGCATTCTGCGGGGGTTTTGCTTATAGGGAGAGTAGTTATTGTCTTCCGTCAGCCGATCTCCAATGCTCGTAACATCACGCCTTACATCCTGCGAACATCCAGATGACAAAGCCCCCGACAAACTAATGTCAGGGGCTAAGTCATCTGCGGAGAGAGGGGGATTCGAACCCCCGATACGGTTTCCCGTACGCACGCCTTCCAACGGTCTCAAAATCCTGTATCTACAAAGCTGTTGACTCGACAACGAGACGACTTTGCATCGATTGTCGGAGCGAGAGCGTGCGAAAAACGGATGACTATCATGTCAATACACGCGATTCGAATTGGAATTTCGAGATCGGACGGAACGACACGGACTCGACACCACGATAACAAGTTGGACCGCACTGACGAACTAACACCATCACATCACACCTTAATAATACTGAGCCAATCGTGCCAAATGCGCTGACGGAAAACACCGTTATCATACTGACTATTCTGCGAGACGAATAGGGCCGTGGCATCAACATACAAGGGGCACACTAAGGGCAACGGTTGCGAAGATCTTTGCATATGTTTGTCGGTACGTTTTCTTCAGCAATGCAGAAGCCATGATACAAATTGATCTCAATTCGAGTAGGTCGAAACAAGTAGTACGTACCGTTTCTATATCCATAAGAGCAATCTTTTTGATGATGAGCTGCGTCGAGTACTTGCTGTGCATCTCTTTTAACGAGATTCATCGCCGCGATGTAGCCATCTGACTTGGGTTCTTCGCGATGTTTGGGATTTGGTTCATACATTCGCCTAAGACTATTCACTTCTGACGGCGATGTTAGATTGCGTAACTCGCGTGTTTCAATAATTGAACCACTCTCACTAAGTAGAAAATCCACTGATATTGAGTTACAATTAAACTTAGAAGAGCCAGAACAACTCAAGAGCACGCTTGTCATGTTACTACGAACACTTGCAAAAGTCGCCGCGCCAAGCCCCGTCTTTGTGACTTGCATCTTATCAAAGTCACACTCAATCTCATTTTCAAATTCTCCAGTATCAATGTACTTAGCTTTTTTGAGAAGTTGAAGTAACAGTTGCTTAGCATCCTTCGCTGATCCAGTTCTGTCATTTACCCAACTACTAACCGTAACATTGTTACATAACTCGGCAAACCAGATATCTCTGTGGACAAGTGGTGGTAGACCTCGCAAAATAGGCCGAGCTTCCAATTCTGTTTTAGCGAAACGACCGGCAATGTTTCCAATTTCATATTCGCTCCTCGCCGATTGGTTGAACGACAACTCATTAATATATAAAACGTAAGTCACCGGAGTTTTGTCAAGTCTTTTTCTATTTGGTCAAAGAAACCGTTTGGCCAAACATCGAGTCTTCCGTCACTATCTAATTTGATACTTATGTTTTGTCGTTTGTCTGACTCATCTGGCAAACGGAAGTATTGAATACATACATCCTTGGCATCGACTTTTTTGTCGGACGCTGCCAGCCGAATACCATTGAGAACATGATCGCTATGACTCTCAACTATCACTTGATTGCCAGAAGCGGATATCTCAGCCAAGAAACGTCCGATATATGACTGCCCGAGGGGATGCAAATGAACTTCAGGATTCTCAACTATCATAAGGTGCTGTTCTTCTGCAACCAATCCCGCAACAATAATTGGAAATACCTGAGTCATTCCAAACCCAACGTTAATTGTGCTATGAAAGTTATTTGCGGGAGAGTTTCTGAATTGCAGAAGCACATAATTTGCGCCTTTTACCTCACTTATTGACAATTCGCAACCGGGAAACAGAATGCCAAGCCTCGCTTGAACTTGCTTTAATAGTGTGTTTGGCACATCCGGAAGAGCAAGATGCGATGGTACAGGTTCACCTTGCCTTTGGAACAATAAACTTGGTGCAAATTCTCCACGTGCGCCTACTGTACTAATAGTGTTTTTGTCAGCGAGAGAGTACAGGCCGCGTGGTCCAATCCGTTCAGCTGAAATATAGTCAAGACCGCGAATTGATGACGCTATCTGTCGAATTTCACTAGGTACATCCTCGGGGACAAGGTAATACAGTCTTGCAAGGCTCTGTTGAACATTATTGTTGACTAGGAATTCTCGTACCTTCATCGACATCTCTGACCGGACGTCACCTTCAAATGTCCATTTGATAGTGTTCCGTCCTGAACAGACCCCAAGACCAAATGAGAGTCGACCTGCTACGTTATTCACAACTTCGGCAACTGTCCCTAGTTTGACAACTGTCCCGTTGAGTAATACACGTTTGGACCACTCATTTTCGCGCATTGTCTGGTGAAGAAGGAGTAGCGACTGAATGATTGTTGATTTTCCAGCGCTATTGGCACCCGTCAAGAGTGTAAGATTTGAAAGCTCAATGGAAAGTGAAGAGAAACACTTAAGACTCTCAAAATGCAATCGATCAATCACCCTAGCACCTCCGCGAACATCTTTTTCGCAAGTCTAAATCGTGTATGTACTTTCTTCACTGCATTTGTTCCAGATGTTATCGCATCAATAAATGTGTCGTCCTTCATTAATTGATAGAAGTGCGTGCGAAGAGCGACAATTGAAGAAGCCACGGACCTCTCTGTGTATCTCGCCAGTCCCGTTGACATTACGTCCCACAAGGATGCATTAAGTTGACTTCTACCCTGGTCAATGCTTTGGTGTTTGCGAAATGCGTGTATTCCAAACACTGCCAGATTGTTTCGAAGGCTCAATTGCAACTCATTTGAAATGTCGACTAATTGCTTATCGGTCATGTCGTTCATCTTTAGTAAAACGGTTGCGAGGTACTCATCCAAATCTCCTTTGTACTCGTCCAACGGCAAAAGATGAAAGGCACAAAAGCGATTCATGAATTCTCGGTCTCGCATCTTGTCCTGATCGAGACTTCCTCCAGTAGCCTCAAGGAACAATGCAGTACGACTCTCTCGCTTCAACAACTTTGTCCCTTCCCCCATAAACAGACTATTTCGCATTTGTTGCTTGGTCAATGGTAGCCCACTGTTCACACGCTCAAATATATCAAGTCGTGCTCGATTGGGCACTTTTGAGTCTATTACATAAAGAACCAGGTTGCAGTCTTCGAATCTGTTTTGGAGTTTAGGTTCAAGTTGGCTAAAAGTTTTGCCCACTAAGGGGCTATTCTTGTCCAAGTCTAGAACGAGTTTGCCATCCGCGAATCTGGCAAATGTTGACAGCCGTTGAAGTCCATCGACGACGATCATCTTGCCGTCAATATCCTCGGCAAAATAGAAAACGGGCAATGGTATTCGCATCATCACAGATTCGATTA
>JADLDM010000085.1 GCA_020846695.1 bacterium
TCTAATCGGTGATTCTGAGCCGAAATCCCCTCAAACGTCGGTGCTTTCCAACATATGACTTGATTCTCAAGCGGCATCGTGTATTTTGTTGACTGTCATCATGATGGAGTCAAATGAAACCTCTGCTAAAATTCTGGTTGGCCTCTTCGCTTATCATTGCGATGCTCTCTTGGTGGCCGCTGAATTATATTCAGGAGTGGGCAATTAACGCCGCTTCGCCTCGTCAACAGATCGAGAGTCGGATGCTCGAGGAGGCTCGCCTTCTTGAGGACTTCCTGCTCGACGATAGCCCCGTCGGGAAGGGCCGCGCCTCAAGCCCCAAGGTCTGGGAAACTGCTCTGAAGGCGCGAATCTACATCCGCGAGTCGGCGGGCGAAGCAATCGGACAAATCGGCGGTGCTGGAGATCAGCAGGAAAGAGTCGCGAAGTTGCTGCCCGGTCAAGGAGCGCTGGTGGAAAACTCGCGCGGTTTGCACTACATTTATGAGGTCGAGCGAACCGGCAAGGGCCAATATCTGGTCATTTCCCGCGAATCAAGAAGTGTAGCTGGAAGCAAGCCCGGCGGTGAAGCGCCCCCTTCCGCTCTCGCCATGGCACTCGCGCTCGGACTCATTGGCGGGGGACTGGTCACACTGCTTGCACGCGTCGCGCTCCCGACTCCGGCAAAAGAAAAGGAATAACACCCGCTCACTTTTTCACGAAGATGCGAATAGTTAAACCACCGCCCATCGGGGGTTTAATACTTACTACCTAAGTTCAATCTTCTGCCGGTGAATCGCTATCTCCCGCGAGCGGCCCCGTGCGCCTTCAGTAATTCCACAACGGAGCGATCCCAACTGAGTTCCTCGACCAGTCGCTTCCTTCCAAATTCGCCCATCCGAGTCCGCCTTTCAGGGTCGGCCAGAAGCTCGACTACGTACTTGGCGAAGTCTTCCGGATCGTTGTCCTTCGCATAGACTGCCGCCTCGCGAGCCGAGTATTCCGATTCGGTCAAGCGATAGGAGACAATGGGCCGCGACATCGCCATGTATTCGAGAATCTTGTTCATTGTACAGTGCGTGTTCAGCGGATTGATCGGATCTGGTGCAAGGCACACGTCCGCAGTCGAAAGCACTTCCCGAACCTGCTCGTTGGAAACGCGACCTGTGAAATGGACGACTCCCTCTAACTTCAGGTCAGCCGCCATCTGTCTCAGAACCGGCAGGTTTTCACCGCCTCCCATCAGCACAAAGCGGACATCCTGCCTGCCCCAGTCCTGCGTCATGATCTTCGCCGCCCGCAGCAAGTGATCCAAGCCGTCCTGAGCTCCCATCGTCCCCAGATAGGCGCAGAGGTAGGGTTTTCCCTGCTTCCACTCCAAATTTGGAGGCGTAGGCGTGAACTTTTTCAAGTCCGGCGCGCTTCTGACCACGAAAGTCCGATCGGCTCGAAGTTTCCCCCGCTCAATCGCGATCCTGCGATAGGATTCATTCGTCGAGATCACGATCTTCGCCGTCCGGTAGGTCCACCGCTCCAGCAGCCGCAGAATCTTCAGCAATGCTCCTCCCCGCCCCGGGAACTTCGACTCAAAGGTCTCCGGACTCAGGTCGTGCTGATCGAACACGTATTTCACACCGAAGAGCTTAAACGGCAACGTCACGAGGAAGAAGAGATCCGGCGGATTGCATCCGTGGATCACTTTGAATCCCCGCCTGACGAAGACATAGAGCGCATAGAGCATGGTCATCGCCATTGCCCAGCCGTACTCAAACAAATATCCGATCGCGCGATTGGCGGTATAAGGCAACGAGTATCGGTAGATATGCACGCCCTCCAAACACTCGTAGGGCTTTCGATCCACCATACGCGGACAGATCACGCTCACCTGATAGCCATTCTGCCTCAGAGCAAGCGACTCCTGCCAGACTCTCCGGTCAAAGGGAACGGAGAGATTTTCAACCAGTATCAGTACTTTACCAGCAGACGCCATGATACTCGGCTTGTACGTCGGTCGGTTCGACCGCGCGAGCGAGATCATAGATGATCTGGCCCTTTGTCAGGTTCTTCAGGGTCTGCGTAAACTCCTGATCCTTGTAGGTTACGAGCACGACGTCCGAATGCGCGGCGATCTCTTGAGGGCTTCCGACGAGAAGCTCGGCAAGATGCGGAATCGCCGACTCGATGAACTGCTTGTTTGATCCGATTAGCCTTGCGAGCGAGACATTGCGGTCGAATATTTTGATATCATAGCCCTTGCCCAGCAAGGTCTCGACCAGTTCAACCACAGGACTTTCGCGCAAGTCATCCGTTCCCGCTTTGAAGGCAAGCCCCAGAACTCCGATTCGCTTCTTGCCGAATCCCTGAACTGCTTTCACCGAGCGCCTCACCGTCTCATCGTTCGCCTGCATGATCGAATAGAGCATCGGCGTCTGAAGATTCTGTGATCGTGCGCAAGCCGCCAATGCTCGCACGTCCTTCGGAAGACACGATCCGCCGAATGCGAAACCCGGCTTCAGATAATAGGGCGACAAATTCAACTTCGTGTCGCTGCAGAAGACCTCCATCACGCGATGGCTGTCCACTCCAACCGCTTTGGCCACCGCGCCAACCTCATTCCCAAATGTGACCTTAATCGCATGGAACACGTTGTCCGCGTATTTTACCAGCTCCGCTTCTTCGATCTTCGTCGTAAAGAACGGACCGGGCAGACTCTTGTAAAGCTCCGTTACCGTGTTTCCCGCAATCTCGCGCTCCGCGCCTATGACGGTTTTCGGCGGATTGAAGAAATCCGCAACTGCTGTTCCTTCGCGCAGAAATTCCGGATTGTACGCGATGCTGAATCCGCTGCCCTCCGCCTTTCCCGAGTGCTGTTCCAGGCGTGGAAGCAACTCTCTGCGCGTCGTTCCCGGCAGAAGCGTACTGCGGATAATCACCGTGTACTGACGATCCAGTTTTCTCATTGCATCGCCAATCTGTTCGCATACGCGCCGCGCATATTCCGTGTTCAACGCTCCGGATGGGAGCGAAGGCGTGCCCACGCAGACCAGCGCGATGTCCGTCTTCTGCACCGCCTCATCCACTGATGTCGTCGCGAATAGTCTGCCGCCTGCTCGATGTTTTGCAATCAGCTCCGGTAATTCCTTTTCGATGATCGGGCTCTTGCCGTCCAGCAGGAACTGAACCTTCTGCGAATCAACATCTACTCCCCATACCTCGTGTCCAGCCTCGCACAAACATGCTGCTGACACACATCCAACATAACCCAAACCAAATACACTGATCTTCATTTTCGTTTTGCTAATGAACTCTCGTATGGAATGTTTAGTGTAGCGAAACAAATCCTGAGTCGCAACACTCGATTCCTTCAACTTGCCGCAAATCACAAGCCACAGCGGGCATTCCTCTCTTTCAAGAGGCGTTTGAACATACGAACAGCCCCTCTTGACTAACTTGCCAAAACAACGTAGCTTCTGATAACAGCTTAAGGAGTCTGCAATTGAGCGCAAAGCACAACATACAAAGTATCCGAGCCGGCTTGAGACCCGCCGGCATTCATGCGTTTCTGATCCCAAACGACGACCCTCATGCCAGTGAATACGTGCCAGATCACTGGAAGCGCCGTCAATTTGCCACAGGATTCTCAGGCTCCGTGGGTGAGGCCGTCGTAACACAAAACACCGCCGCACTCTGGGTGGACTCGCGCTATTTCTTGCAGGCCGAGCGAGAACTCAAGGGAAGCGGCATCCTGCTGCAGAAGATCGGTCTTCCCGGCACACCCTCGCTTGTCGCGTGGCTTTCAAAGTCGCTGCCTAAGAAAGGAGCGATCGGAGTTGATCCCCAAACTCTCTCGCGCGCGCGTTTTCTATCCCTGTCTACTGAACTCGCCGCAGTCGGGTTGCAGCTTGTTGCCGTCAAACGAAATCCCGTTGACGCGGCATGGAGTAACCGGGCGCCGCTTCCGCGCATTCCCCTCGAAGTTCATGAACTGAAGGATGCAGGGGAGTCTGTTGCATCGAAGCTGCGTCGAGTGCGCGCCGAGATGAAAACGCGCAACGCCTCCTCGCTCGTCATCAATGAGCTGGATGCAATCGCTTGGCTCTTCAATCTGCGAGGACGCGACGTCGAGTATAATCCCGTCTTCGTCTCCTATGCCATCGTGACCCAGAATTCCGCGCATCTTTTCGTGGACTTGAAGAAGGTCACGTCCGCAGTGCGCAAACACCTGGGCTCCCTCGTAAAGCTCCATCGCTACGATGCTTTCGCTACTTCCGCAAAGTCGCTTTCAAAGTCGCGCGGAAAGGTTTGGATTCCCGAGGCGACCACCACTCAGTGGATCTATTCGCTGGTCGGCAAGGCAGCCCTGATTACAGAGCGATCGCCTATCACGCTCATGAAAGCGTCGAAGCTTCCCGCGCAGGTCAAAGGAATCCGCAGCGCGCACATTCGCGACGGTGTTGCCATGGTGAAGTTTCTTGCTTGGCTCGACATGAACATGGGCAAGATTCCCATGAGCGAACTCTCGCTTGAGGTGGAACTCGAGCGCGCGCGTTGCGCAAGCAAACTCTACAAGGGTCCGAGCTTCTCGCCCATCATTGGGTACGGCGCCAATGGAGCAGTTGTCCACTATCGCGCCGTGACGGAAACCAATCTCAAAATCAAACCGCGCGGGTTGATGGTGATTGATTCCGGCGGTCAATACGCCGACGGAACCACGGACATCACGCGCACCGTTGCCTGTGGAACACCCACTCGCCTACAAAGAGAGCACTTTACTCGCGTGTTGAAGGGACACATTGCGATTGCGACGACTCCTTTTCCTGTCGGCACTCGCGGAGCGCAGCTTGATATCCTTGCACGCAGAAGTCTCTGGCAGGCGGGGCTAAACTACATGCACGGAACCGGGCACGGAGTCGGTCATTATCTCTGTGTTCACGAAGGTCCGCACTCCATCGCGCCGCGTTTCCCCA
>JADLDM010000086.1 GCA_020846695.1 bacterium
AGAACCGCCTCGAAAGCGCAACAGGTGCACATGTAAAAGCGCCTCTACGAACATAGTAGAGGCGCTTTTGCGTGGTATGTTAATTGCCCAAAGTAATCTGGAACAGCTATAAAGCGTTGGAATACTGCAACTCGTGAATATCCACACTCTCCCGCAAGCCAAAGTCCTGGTGATTGACGACGACGTTGACATCTCAACCGTGCTCGCGGCTGCGTTAGAGACTTTGGGATGTGTTGTGACAACTGAGAACAGCGCACTCAGGGCCGAACAGACCTGTCGGCAGTTTCAGCCCGACCTCGTGCTCATTGATCTCATGATGCCCGGGCACTCCGGACTCGAACTGATCCCGCTCCTGCACCGTATCGCAAAGGACGCCGTCATTTGCGCCATGACCGGACTGAGTGATCCCAACACCATGCAAGAGTCAATGAATCGCGGGGCTTCAAACGTCCTACTGAAACCCTATTCGCTCGAAGACCTGATTCAGTTGGTCGAACTGTCGGTGCTGCTCACCGAGTCCGTTCGTCAAGAAAGCGAAGCAGGCTACATTGCCGACACCGTGCAACTTGAATGGCCGGGCGATCACGTCGCAAATGCCGCCGATCTCGCAAGACTCGTCACGGCTGCTGCCGCAACAGGACTCGACCGCGATACCGTCTTCCGCAAGCTGCCCGTGGTCGCCGCCGAACTACTCGAAAATGCACACGACCACGGAACACGAAATAACCCCGACCTGCGCTATGGAGTGCAACTGTCCATGAAACCTGAATCCCTCTGTCTCGAAGTCTGGGATCAGGGCAAAGGCTTCGATGGGCCTACCACTCTGCGAAGAACACAAACGTCGCTCCCCGTCGGAAAACTGGGAGGGCTTCAAATCGTCGCGGCGATGTCGGAAAAAATTGAGTTCAAAGACAACTCGCGAAAAGTGAGCGTCTGCCTCCGTATCAATCGGTCTGCCCTTTTAGGCTAAGAGAATGTGCGCGTTCCTCAATCGAATCCCGGACTTGACCCATGCAGGCGGCGCCGCGAAGATACTCACGGTAACCGCCGATGAAAATACGAGAAACCACATCTCGCGTATTCTCAGCGGCAATGCCATGGTGACCCTCGAATTCGCCGAATCAGGAAGACAGGCAATCGCATATCTCGAAAGAGAACTGCCCGCCGTCGTGCTCTGTGACGTCATCCTCCCGGATTTCGACGGATTCAAGCTCTGCCGCCTGTTGAAACTCCCGCTGAGACCGGGACGCGAAACCGTCCCCGTCATTCTCATGTCGCATGAATATCGTGACGTGATCGCAGAACATGTGGCGCGAAAAGCAAAGGCATTCGCCTACCTGAAGCTCCCCGCAGATCTCGATCTCCTCGAGCATGTGGTGGACGTCGCGCTGCACAAAATCCTGCCCTCGCCTGATGATCGCAGTCTCCTGAATCACAAGGGAACCGTACAGCTCATCACCGCCGACGAGCAACTCGCGCATCAAATCAACTCGTCGCTTGAACTCGACGGATGGAGAATTGTCCGTGAAACAGCGCTGGAACCTGCAATCACTGCATGGCCCTCGCTCAATCCCCAAGTCGTCTTCGTGGATGAATCCAGCGGATGCAATGGCGAGAGACTGCACAGCATCGCGCCGCTGGGCCGACCCGTGATCGTCGCCCTCATGAAATCGCGAAGCAGTGAGCTCCTCGTCAAACTGCTGTCCGGAGGTATTGATGATTACCTGTCCCTCCCCGTGGATTCCGCGCAAGTCGTCAATGCATGCCGCGATGCCCGATTGAAATTTAACTTCCGCAGCATTCACGACCAGTTCGAAGAACAGCTCGATAGAATGGGAGCCGTCTCCGACTATCTTGAACTCGTCATCACCAACTCGCATGAAGCCGTCTTCACTTGCGACCTCGAAGGACGCGTCAGACTCTGGAACAAAGGCGCTGAGAGGGTGTACGGATATACTGCTGAAGAAATTGTCGGCCAAGTTGTGGACGACTATCTGGATCCGCCCGACTTCAAACGGAAGTCCGGCGACATCATGCGCCTCATTAGACAACGCGGCTCCTTCTCCGATCCCGAAGTCAAAAGAATTCGCAAGTCCGGCGAAGAGTTTGAAGTCAGCGCAACCTACTCGCTGCTCACGGAACCCAGCGGAGAGGTGATCGGCTTCTCGGTCATGGAGCGCGATGTCACTCCGATCAAAGCTCTGGAAAGCGAACGCATCAAATCCGCAAGACTGCGCGCCATTACGCAAACCGCGGTCACCGCGAATGATCACATCAATACTCCGCTCGGAATCATCCTCGGCTATGCGCAGTTCCTCGAATTGAAACTCGCGCAAATTGATGAACAAGACAAGGCCGCGCTGGAAACCATTCAGCTGCAAGTGCACAAGATCAAGGGCATCATGAACAAGCTCAAGCTCATCTCAGACCCCATCGTCAAAAACTACTCCATCGAAGGAGTCACGATGCTCGACCTGAGCCGCTCCAAGAGCGAGAATGAGGCCCTCCCCAAATAGCCATGCGCAAGCAAGCAGCATGGGTCATTCTGTCAACAAAGCAAAGCTAACACTTAGATAGTCGCGAGGAAGAACATATGGAGACTCTGAAGAAAAAAGTTCTGGTCGTAGATGATGATGAAGTCATTCGTGACTTGCTCATCAACTTCCTGAAATTCTCAGGCTATGAGGGAATCGGAGCGCCCAACGGCCAAAAGGCCCTCGAAATGGTGCTGGCTGACACGCCCGACATGATCATCACCGACATCCACATGCCGCTGATGAACGGATTCCAACTGCTGCGCGCCGTCAAGCGAATCAACGGCGACCTGCCGGTCGTGTTCATCACAGGCTTCGCACACTTCCGAAGATTCTTCGCCGACAAGACCGCGAGAGCCGACGGATTCCTCGAGAAACCCTTCTCCCTCGAATCCATTGACGGACTCGTCAAGAAGTTCCTGTAACATATGTGGGGCTACCGACCTGTGAGGCGGCTTGCCCCACTGACACGGGTCAGCTTGACTTTCCAAATTGACTGGCCTCACTCGCGACCACGGGTCAGCTTGACTTTCCAAATTGACTGGCCTATCTTGACGATATGTCCGCAAGGGAAATCCTGATCGTTGATGACGACCCCGCGACCCGAGAGGGTATCGCGGAGTTGCTCTCTCTGCGCGAACTGACCCCGCTCCTTGCAGCCGACGGCCCCGAGGCCCTGAAACTACTCAAGCAGCACCCCGCCATCCGCGTCGTGCTGACCGACGTCAGGTTGCCCGGGATGGACGGCGTGAAGCTGCTCGGCCAGATGAGACTGGCGCATCCCCACTTGCAGGTCGTCCTCATGACCGCATTTCATGACCGAGCGGTCGCCATGCGCGCACTCAGACAGGGTGCCAATGACTTCCTGCAGAAGCCCATTCGTGCGGAGGACCTCCTCCAAGCCATCGAACGGAGCTTGCACCGCGCGAGGCTCGAAGTCGTGTCCTCCCATTGGCGCGAAGTCCTCGACCAACTAAAGACCGGAACTCTGATCTGTGATCCGATGGGCATCGTCAAGTCCGTGACTCCGGAGGCCGCCGAACTCCTGCGGAGATCGGCGGATTCCATGGTCGGCAAGCCCGTCTGGAACTCGACTCATCTGGGTAACGTGCGCGATCTCTTTGAAGAGGAACCTGCGGCACACGTCGGGCTTCTCGTTGCGGAAAGACACTTGCATTTCGAAAGGGTGCCCGTTAACCGGGAACTCGGAATCGCGCTGCTGCTGGTCATTGATGTCACCGAACAGCGCCGCATGAAAAAAGACCTCGCGGGATTCGCACAAGAGGTGGAAACACGGGTTGCCGAACGAACGCGGTTCCTCTCCGAAGAAATTCACTTCACGGAGAGGCTGCTGGATACGGCCGACGTGCTCATCGCCTACATCAATCCCGAAGACAAGCTCGAACGCTGGAATAAGTTCGGACAAATCGTGACCGGCCTCTCCGTCGAAGAAGCTGAGCGGCGCCTGGCCAAGTATGCGCGCGACGAAAACTCGCCCCTCCAGCCGGTCTTCGATCCGCGCTGCCCCGACGAAATCTCAGGCCGAATGGCCGCCATACCCGCCGAAGACGGAACCGAACGAGTTCTCACGTGGAGCGCGCGGCGATTCCGCGAAGGTCCCGGAATGTGGGGAAGGCTGATCATCGGAATTGACGTCACCGAGCAAAAACAGCTCGAAACCACCCTGCAAAACTACAATGCCTATCTCGAAGATATGGTCAAACAGAGATCGCGTGAACTCAAAACCAAAAACGCGCAGTTGATTCACACAGCGCGCCTCGCTTCTTTGGGAGAAATGGTCGGCTCTATCGCGCACGAGATGAAGCAACCGCTCAATGTTATCGCCATCACTGCCGACCTGATCAAGCTCCTGCGCAAGAACGGGAAGCTCAACGACGATCTGCTGGAATCCAATCTCGATAAGATACGCGGCACGGTGGACCGCATGGCGACAACCATCAATCACCTGCGCGGCTTCACGCACATTGACGCTACGACCTTTAAGAGTCTGACGGTCAAACAGGTGGTCAACGGATCTCTGGCCTTGATCGGCGAGCAAATCCGCTTGGAAGACCTCGAAATCGAAACCGAAGTGGACGGCGAAATCCCGCCCTTCAGAGGTGAGCAGAATCAGATCGAGCAGGTGCTGATTAATCTCCTGCAAAATGCCCGCGACGCCGTCTTGGAACTCAAAGAGCAGCAAGGCAGGGCGCTGACTCTGGAGCAGCGCACCATCATCGTGCGAGGCAAGCCGCACTCCGAAAAAAACTGGATCGCCGTCGAAGTTCAGGATCGCGGTTCCGGAATGCCGCTTGAAGTGGCTGAACATATCTTCGAGCCGTTCTTCACAACCAAGGACTCATCGCGAGGAACCGGTCTCGGTCTCGCAATCTGTTTGAATATCATGCGCGCACACGGTGGGGACGTCGAAGTCGAGTCCGCGCCCGGAAAGGGCAGCGTCTTCAGGATGCTCTTCCCTGTAGATACCGAAGCAGTAATGCTCGCGTCTCAGCACACGGGCAAACAATCTCCCGCAAAGTGAGAGGTGGATAATGACCGGCGAATTATCATGGTTTATGCAGTGGGACCGCGGCGTCTTCGGAATGATCAATCAGATGTTCACGAGTTCCTTCTTCGATGCCATCATGCCCGCGCTGTCGAATCGGACGCTGTGGCTCGTCCCACTCGGTATTGCCTGGCTGATCTTCATGATCCGCACAAATCGAAGAGGACGGATCATTGCCCTCGCCTGCTTTCTCGTCGTGGCCGCGACCGATCAAGTCTCGTCCTCGCTGATCAAACCTCAAGTTCAGCGCGTGAGGCCCTGCAATCTGATTCCGCTCACGCACTACTACCTCGAGGATGACGGCAAGTGGATCTATACGGACAAGTTCGGTCTCACCACCTACAAATCCTCCTACAGCTTCCCCTCAAGCCATGCCGCAAACATCGCAGGACAAGCCGTCTACTGGAGCTATTTCTATCCGCAGCTAAGTCCGATCTTTATCGCCGCGTCGCTGGCCGTAGGCTACAGCCGTGTCTATCTTGGCTACCACTATCCGTCGGACGTGGCCGCAGGCTATCTGCTCGGTATCTTCATCGCCGTCCTCTTGGCATGGCCACTCCGAGTCTGGTTCCTGCCCGAAGATTGAGGCAAATGCACCGCACGAAAAAGCCCTGCTTCGTTTCGAGGCAGGGCTTTGCATTTCTGAATTCCGACCTTCCCCCGTTCACGGGGGAATCAGAAGGGGGTCAACGGAACATCGCTTTGATCGAACCCCAAGTCTGAACCACAGCCGAGAAAGTCAGCGAAACTTCAAGCGTCTGGCTGTAGGCATAGGTGTTGTCGCGGTTGATCAGTTTCAAGCGATAGAAGAAGGGGCGTTGATTATCGGCATTGAGTGGACTTGAGTCCGTGAAGGCATATTCCGTGAATGAGCCCTGCGCATTGACCTGACCGACGGTCAAGAAATGCGAACCGTCAGAGGAGCGCTCAATGATGTAGGAGGCGAAGTCAATCTCCTGGCCGCTCGTCCAAGAGAGGCGCGCGTGGTCACCCAAGGGCTGCACTGTGAAGCTCAAAATCTCCACAGCAGACCACGACGTGACCGCCAAGGCCAAAACAACCAATATGATAGCAGTGCGACGAAGCAAAGGTATCCTCATTTGCTGAACCTACATATCATAGCAATTGCCGGTATCAGAGTCAACACCTTTCTATCCTCAAACCGCAGGCCGCCCTGCATCTTTGGGGCGGGTCCCCGACCCGCCCGTGCGTCTCATGACTATCCCCCCTGCTTTGCGGGGGGGACGAAGGGGGGGTGCCATGTCGCGCGGTTCCCTACCGGAATCTACTCTGCTACCCTTCTCCGTTCACGGGAGCCTGTCCTGTGTAAGGAAAGGGGTTGGGGGATGGGGTCTGCGCAAAAGTGAACTCCCTATTCTCCAATTCGGGAACTTCCTACCTGTTCATGCGTTCAACTAATTAACAGTGGCTTCCCTATCTTCTCCAGTCCCACCTCGACTCGCCATAGCATCCCGAAAACCTCCCCCTTAAAAACAACCCCTTCCGTTTGGCCAATTATTAGGAAACCGGGACACCCGACTCCAGAGTTCCACGAAACACCAAAAAAAACAGGGCGCCATTACTGACGCCCTGCTTAAGGCCCAGTCCGCTGATTACTTCATCATCAGCATCTTGCGCGTCATGTTGACGCCTTCACCCTTCAGCGTGTAAACATACACACCGCTGGCAAGCGTCGAAGCATCAAAGGTCACATTGTGAACACCGGCTTCCACACGACCGGAAACCAGTGTGGCAACTTCCTGACCCAACACGTTGTAAACCGCGAGAGTCAGATCCGTCGCGCGGGGAACATTGTAACGGATTTCCGTCGAGGGGTTGAAAGGATTCGGGAAGTTCTGCTCAAGTGAGAACTCACCGGGAACCACTTCGACCACGTCGTCCGCCGCACTCGTCGAGGCGACCAGCGCGTGAACCTGATGGAAGGCTTCGGTCTCAGTCGGAGTTCCCGTTCCCGTGTAGGTGTAGAAATGCACACCGTCCCACTCCACGGGAGTATCGCCGAGGATTTGCGGATAGCGATCCGCGCCGGTTGCAACCACTTCAAACCACGTCCAGAAATCACCCGTCATGTTGCGCGTATCCGGATCACCGGAAACGACGATGTCCTTCCAAGTGGTCGGCCCTGTTTCACTCGCGAGCACCGTGATCAACTCGTTGTAGATCTCGGCTCCGATAGCGCCGGCATTGTCCGCGTAGATTCTCAAACGAATCGGCAGATCTCCAACCTGGCCGGCGTCGAATCTTGCACGAATGGTGTTCAGATTGTACTGAATCAGATCGTCGTCCGCAACCGGCGTGAAGTGCGTGCAAGCGCCGTTGCCAGTCGCGTAGTTGTAGCGAAGTGTGATATTGCGATTGTCGTAACCCAATTCGAGGTCTTCCGCTGCGCCGCGCACAACGATGCCGTTGGCATAGGCGGTGTCATTGGCCTGGAACTGATCCGACGTCATTGCGTGCCATGCCAGCATGTTGATCGTCGCGGCAGAAGCGACCGTCACCGTGGCTTCACGCGTCGCACGCTCGCCTGCGGCAAGCTGAAGATTGGGAAGGAAGCGCTGCTGAGTCTGGCCCACGATGCGATACCATGCCGGAACCTGAGCCTGTGCTTCCTGACCGACGTTTTCATAGTAGGCTTTCACCTTGATCGGACGGTTCACAGAACTCGGGAACTTCACCTGGAACGTGTAGCAGGTCAAGTCATTCGGGAAGCCCGCCTGATAGTCCAGAGAGAAATCGTCAAACTTCGGCCCCAAGCCTACGGTCGCATCGTCGTTCGATTCCATCGTGAACTTGAACATAACACTGTCATACACACCAAGATATGC
>JADLDM010000087.1 GCA_020846695.1 bacterium
AACATACGCCTAAATCGTCAACATGTCAAGCAGAGAGAGCCGCCCAATCGAGCGGCTCTCTGCGTTGTTGAAATGGACGCGATCACACTTGTGTGAATAGTGCTTTCTTGACGGAATTTCGTTTCTGCGTTTTCACAACCAATTCGGTCAGATAGACGCAAGTTTTCTCTGCCGCGAGTTGCCACGAGAGCCTGTCGTGTCTGGCGCGCGCTTGAGATGATAGAGTCTTGCGCAAATCGAGTTCGGTCACAAGTTTCAGCATTGCCGCCGCGATTGCTTCAGCATCGGCGGGATTGACGAAGAGAGCGGCGTCACCCAACAGTTCGCGCTGCGACTCCTGCTCATTAGCGATTTGCGGGAGCGATGCGGAGAGCGAGTCAATAGTTGCGAGCCGACAGCCTTCATAGAAGCTTGGGTTCAAATAGGCGACCGCATTCTGATAAAGCCTTGCGCGATCCGCCTCGGTGATCTCAGACGTGAAGACCAGCGCATCGGCAGGGAGCCCGAGTTCCTGTGCAGGTTTCAGAATCTGCACGATTGCAGATGCTGGGAGTTGTGCATCGAGCACAAGTTTGATGTCTTGCCCCGATGCACTGCGTGCTGCGGTGAGCGCGAGCAATATTGCTCGAAGATTTCGAACGGGGGAGAGTTCACCGCCGACGAGGAAGTACGGAGTTCCTTGCGGCAAGCTGCGTTTTAACTCCGTGGAATCAAATCCACCAGTCAACGAGGAGGTGAATCGTTCAGTTGCGCCCGGATAAACACAGCGCAATCTTGCAAGCGGAAGTCCGAGCCTGACCTGCATTTCCTGAAGCGTTTGCTGCGTGGTACTGAAGAAGAGCGCACAGTGAGTGGTCAATGCTTTGAGCGCATTAACATAGCGATCGCGTTCGAGCGGATTGGGCGCGAGATAGAATTGCGCGTAGATCAAAGGAATCAAATCATGAAACGTGCATGCGACCGGGATGTTCGCGCCAGAAGAGCGTTCTGCATAGTAACTTGCGGACTCGGAGGTAGGATCGGGCAGATAAAGCAGATTTGGCGCGCACGATTCGAACTCGCTCCATGCGCAAACCTCGTAGCCCGTTTCCGCTCCGGCATTTCGCAGTGTCGCGCGCAAGTCATTGGGTTGATCCGTAAACAGCGTGAGTGTCCAGCCGGGCCGCGCGTCACGGACGGCATTCAAGAGTTCAATGAAGTGACGGCCCGTGTTGCTTTGCAGCTTTTCATTGTTTGAGAAGAGCGATGCATCAAACCCGATGTGCAGATTCGGGCCGGGCGTCACGTCGAAAAACGGCAGCGCGGCGGCGCGCTCCGTGATAACAATTTTCTCACTCGTAGCAGTCGCATCAATGTCAATCAGATAGAAGTCCAAATCCTCCGAGCAATCCAGCTCGAAGGATTTCGCTCCGGCTTCGCGCAGAAATCCTTCAAGCAATTGGCGTGTGACGAGCCAACGATGCTCGGGATTATGCACGAGGTCGGGATTGTAGTTGAGCTTGTCGGCATTGGGAATCGTGATCAGCACGCGCTTTCCGACTCTCATGCACTCGCTCAATGCGCGAATGGCCTCCGGCCACTCGACGTGCTCGAAGATCTCGGGCGACATCACTGTGTCGAACGACTTGTCGGAATGCGGGAGACCCTCGACGACGTTGCCGTACTCGAATGTGATTCCGGGTCTGAGCGCGCGCGCGACGTCGAGCCTGCCGCGCCAGATATCCACGGCTTCATGTCCATTGCAGAATTGCACGACGTATCCATTGGCCGGGCCGATTTCAAGAATACGTCCCGACGCTTTGCTCTTCAGCCAGCGGACTCGCTCTCTGTGCAGCGCCTCGGTGTAGATTTCGTCGGGGTGCGTGGCATAGAGCTTCAAGAGGTCCGTTGTGCAGGCGGGTGCGCTTGCAATGACGCTGCTGTAGGAATCCAGATGAGCCTGTGCGATGTCTTTCCAATTTGCACTCTTCTCATGTTCGAGAGCAGCATTGCGCAGTGCGATGGAGATGAACGGGTTGGTCAGCGTGCGATAAAGGGCCTCAGCAAGTGAAAACTCTTCGGTGACGCGGAAGGTTGCAGGTTCGGGCAGATCGAGCGCGGGAGCAAGCGAGCTGACAACAGGTCTTCCCGACGAGAGTGCAAGCGATAGACAGGCGGAGCCTTCAAAGCGTTTGCTTTGATAGTTCAGCGCGATCACGTCACAGGCTTGCAGAGCGGCCTTAAGAGTTTCGTCGGGCAGATATTCGCTAATGAACTCGACGTGATCGGTAACATTCAGTTCAGCGGCTCGGCGATGACAGGCGCGCAGATAGTCGGCGCCGCTTTGTGAGTGCGGATGCGGCGCCCCAAACACTCTTAGGGTGAGCGAGGTCTTCTGCAAGAGAGCCGGAAGCGCTTCGATCAACTCGAAGATTCCCTTGTGCGGGTCCATCATGCCGAAAGTTGCGATGACTTTTTGCTCGGGATTCCAACCCAAGGAGAGCTTCTGCTCGGTAAGGTCCACAGGTTCGATTGGGTTCATTCCGAGCGGAATCACCTTGGTTCGGTCAGGCGGAGCGCCGAGCGCGGTAAGTTCAATAACGTTTTGCGGATGATGAACGAGACATAGATCTGAGTAGCGCGCGATGTCGCCGATTTCGCCTGCGAGCGATTCCGTTGTGTGGAAAGTCGTGACGATGCGGATGCCTTCTGCTCGTGCGGTCTTCATCACGTCAAGGAGCCATCCACCGAGCGGGAAGATGCCGCCGTAGTTGATATGCAAAAGCTCTATCTCGTGGAGTTTCAGCAGGGCGACGAGTTCAGAACCGCCATTCTTTTCACGCGACCAACAGCGGAGCACGTCGGGCTCATCGGAGGCCGTGCGCTCGCCAGAAACTTCGGCGAGGATCAACGGATCGGCGCCTTGCTTGCGCATGGCATGGACGAGCTGCTCAGCGTAGGTGGCGAGGCCGCATTTCTGGTGATAGGTTGTCAGGAGTGCAGTTTTCATCAAGATCTCCGCGCGGTTTTCGGATTTCGTTTCGCTCAGTTCAAAGAGATTTCCATGTTCGTCGCGGCGAAATCCATCGGCGCGGTAAGTTCGCTCGGCATCATTCTGCATCTTGTCTTTCCATCGGGAAAGCAGGAGGGCGTAGTTTGCGCCGTTCTTGTCGTGTCCGGTCACAGATTTGGATTCGTGATGGTAGATTCTGCTCTTGGGTTGATAGAAAACTCTGCGGCCGGTCTCGCGGACTCTCATGCAGAGGTCAATATCTTCACAGGAGTTGACAAAGCGTTCATCAAAGCCACCGACCTCCATGAAGAGTTGACGCGGAATCAGGAAGCAGCTTCCGGCGATGAATTGAAATTCGCGAGGGACTTGAACGACGGGATGCGAGGCAGGCAGCCGATGGTTATAGAGGCTGTGCACCATTCCGTTTTCGTCGCAGACGATTCCGCACTGCTGCACAAGTTCGGAGCCGGGGAAGATTTGCAGATTGCCGACGATGCCTATAGAGTAGTCTTGCTCCATCATGCGCGCCATTTCGTCGAGCCATCCGGGCAGAACCTCGGTATCATTGTTAAGGAAGGTAACGAGTTTGCCGTGCGATGCGCGCGCGCCGTCATTGCAGGAGCGTGCGAAACCGTAGTTGCGGTCATGCGTGACGACGCGAATTTGATCGCCTAAGGAGCGCAAGTATTCGGCGGTTCCGTCGGTGGAGCCGTCATCTACGACGATGATTTCATGGGGCGTGCTTTCACGAGCGACAAATAACGATTCGATGCACTTTTGCGTGTAGGCGAGATTGTTGAATACCGGAATGACAACGGAGGCCTTGGGCGTCTGCTTGATCTGCGCACCCTGCTTGAGTTTGCCGACGAAGATCAATTGCTGCGCAGTGAGTTCGTTAAGGTCGTCTGGAGTGACGTCTTTCAGGATCACTCCGCCCATATCGAGTGTGACGGGCACGGCGGGGGGATTCTTCATCTTCTCTTCAAAGAGCGGATCACGGACGATTTCGACGAGTTCGGCCTCGATCCCGGCGCTTTGAAAGAGTTCAAGCATATTCTTGCGCGCGAAGAAGCGGAGGTGAGTCGAGTCGAGAATTCCCCACTCCTGATAGTCCCACGAACCTTCAAGTAGTTTGCCAATGATACCGAGGTTGCGAATATTCGGCAGACTGACGATGAACTGACCGTCGGGCTTGATGTATTGCGAGAGTTTGGTCAGCGCCTTCCATGGATCAATCAGGTGTTCGAGCACGTCTCCAAGCAAGATCGCATCGAAGCAGTGTTTTTCGAAAGGCAGCGTTGCGGTTTCAATATCGAGCACAAAGACTTCAGTCAGCACTTCGCGGGCGACAGAAGCGACTTCTGGATGAATCTCGAGTCCGGTGACTTTGGCTCCAGTAAGTTGCTGAATCAACGCGCCTGTGGCTCCGTTCCCGCAGCCGACATCGAGCACTCTTCGCGCAGTAGTCGGAACCAGTTCCGCGAGATTGCGGCGCGCGTTGGCGTAGTAGTAGTCGGGTTTGAGAGTTTGCTTGTCGGTGGCTTGTGCGGAGCGGGATTTGGGATAGCCGCGTCCGCGCCATTCGGCGAGCGTCATATTCGGTTGATCGAGCAGATGTTCGTAATAACCCTGATCGGCGTGGCGCGGATCCTTGGATTTGTTCCAGAGGTATTTGCGCATTCTATCCTCGGGATACATGTAGCCGAGATGCTCGATCTTCACGTCTGCGCGATGCGACTCGCCCTTCAGATTAGTGGGGGTGCGTTCAAGGTGCAGATTTCCGCCGTGATTGGTGGCTTCAAAGCGAAGCTCGGAAAGCGATTGTTTACCGGAACGGAAGAGACAGGGGTGGTAGATGCCGGTGTAGATTCCGTCGGTGCGCACGTGCTTGCGGTCGTTCCAGAGGTAGAGGAACTCGAAATCAATCTTGGTCACTTCCGGCGCGGCGTTGCGGATTTCGTCGAGGATTCTTTGCGGCGCGGTCTCTTCGAGCAGTTCATCGCCGTCAATGCAGAGGATCCAATCGGACTTGAATTCACGCGTCATGTCCAACATGCGGTTCTTGTCGCGTGCTTTGTCGAGCGTCTCTTCTTCTCGTCGTTCGTAGGCGACGACGGCGGGATGCGTGAGGCAGATTTCGGGCGTGCGGTCGGTGGAACCGTCGTCATAGACGATGATTCCGTCGCAGAGGCGGGCGGTGTTGTCGAGCGCTTCGCGGATCCAGCGGTCTTCGTTCTTGATGTTCATCTGAGCGAAGATCACGGGATGGCGCGTATTGCGATGATTTGAAGCACGGGCGAAGAGCACGCCATCGGGAGATTCTTCGACTTTGACGCTTTCGAAGAACAGCGAGAGTTTGCTTTGCAACTTTTCGCGCGTGAAGAGAACTTGAAACGTCGGATGATAGAAACTCAGGTCATCGGGCAGTCCGAGGATTAGCGCACCGCCGTCGGCGAGCAGTCTTGAGCATTCTTTCAGGAGCGGAGTGTTGTGTTCGATCTGATTGAGCACTCCGGTAATCACGATGGCTTTGAACGCTCCGGGCTGAAAGGGAAATGGCGCGTTCTTGAGGAGTTGGGCACGAACGGAATCGCCGAGGTCTTTACGCAGTTTTCGGCGCGGCAATTCGGTGGCAGCGAGTGCCGATTCAGCCCAATCGGCGACGGTGACTTTTCGGCCTGTTTGAGCGAGGTCGGCAAGCAGGTCGCTATGTCCGTTGCCGAGCAGCAGGATGGAATCACCTGCGGTAGTTGCCGCGAGGGCCTGTTCGGAGAGGCCGCAAGGGCATTGGCTGGCTGTACCGAGGAAGCAATTGAGCGGTGCATTTGCGCTTTCGAAGACGCGGCGTCTCACGGCAGTGAGCACGTCGAAGGGGGACTTGCGAAGCAGTTGGGGAAGGCTCATGGGCCGAAGTTCTTTGGGTTTTGAGCTTGCTGGAAATAGTCACATAATATAGAGCAAGCCTCATACCAGCAGAGGCTCAAGTTTGATTCAATATTTTACAGGAGTTTACGATGCGCAATCGTGCAATGACGGGAAATAAGTTCCAGCGCGAATCCGGATGACAGGCTTTGTTCGGCAATTGAACTTGTCGGGCAGCGGAAAGGTCGGGGGAATGCAAACGTTTTACAGGAGGGTCAGCAGATTTGTGTGGGAAGTGTGAGAGGAATAAGACAAAATGAACGACAATCCTCTCTTTTGGAGGAGTCCGAACTCCGGAATGGGTCACATGGGTTCAAGGTGACTGACTCATGGCATGTAATAGATTGTTTTGTTGAGCATTATGATATGAAGTGGGGGCGGAGGTTGCGTTGGCATTTGGGTTGACTATTTCTCAAAAGTGGTTGCGAGGGCTTGACGATTAGATAGGCTTAGTATATTTTAGATAGTGCTAATGGAACGGAAATGAGCCGAGAAACGGTGAAACTCAATTAACTAAGTGGAGTCCCGGTATGCGTAAGATTTTGACAATTTGTTTGCTCGCCCTGGTGGCGATTTCGGCGATTTCGTACGCCGAAGACGTTCCGAGCCGCCCGTTGCTTGGCGCGGAAGGTCGCAGCATCGTTGCGCCCTCGAATCGTGCGGCTTGCGTGCTGACGACGTTGGATCCTTTGGGAACGATTAACTCGTTCGGTTGGGCAGATTCTGATGCCTATGGCGCCTATATTGATGTCACGACCGATGGTGATGTGGCTTGTGTGCCCGCAGTCTACCCGTTTGCAATCAGCTCGGTGGACGTTCCCCTCCTGTTCTTCTTTGGAGCAGAGGGTGTTGGCACGACGGTGAATTATCGTTTGGGTATTCACTGCCCGAAGGATGCGGCCAGCCCTGGCGTTCCCGAGAACCTCAAGAGTCCCGGCGCTGAGATTTGTGGTGTGGACGTTTCTTACACCGTGACTCAGGCAGATTTCGATGCGAATCCTGACATGTTCATTCAGAATGTTTCGCTGACCTGCTGTGTCAACGGCCCGTTCTACGTGATCGCTTCGTTCGTCAGCTATGACGGTGCGTATGGCTCTGCCCCTACTCCTGCATTCGACCTCACTGTCAACTGCCCGACCACCGAAGTGGGCGATGCGTGGTTTCACTTTGATTATGGCTATGGTTACTGCTGGATGGCAGGCAACCGTGATATTGGCTGCGGTACGGGTTGCTGCCCCGGCGACGTGGTGTTCTTTGTGAACGGAGAGTCGGATGCGACTTGCGAGCCGATTGTTTGCGTACCTTGCGATCGCACCCTCCCCGGCGAGACTGATGCAAACCCGATCGAAGTGGATTGGACGAGCAGCACCTACATCGTGGATCTCTGTGACTATTGCAGCGATTACGACATGTGGACGGCAATCGGTGGAGCCAGCTACTCTGCGGCCTGCGGTGACGTAGTTCTTTCCTGGACTCCGACGGCTCCTCTGTATGATCCCTTCTGCTTCTATATCTCGATCTCGCCCTACAACTGCAACGAAATGTTCCGTGTTCGTTCTTGGTTGACGACATCTACTCTCGGACTGATTGACTATTCCGGATCGGGCATTGACGGTCATGGATTCCCGGGCTTTGGCGGCACGGAAGTCTATAACTACAGCACGGGTAGCAATAACGGTTGCTTCTTCGCCGATACCTACTACCTCTATGTTGACGGTCGCCAGACTTGCTGCTGCCCGGTCAAGATTCGCATGTTCAATGACGAAGTCTTGCCGGTTGAGATCACCAGCTTCGACGCGATTGCCGGCAACGGTGAAGTTCGCGTGACGTGGGCGACCCGTGCGGAATCCGAAATTGAGCACTACGAAATCATGCGCAACGGCACTGTGGTTGCCGAAATTGCCGGCCAGGGTGACAGTGAGACGGGCCACACCTACAGCTTCGTGGATAACGGAGTTCAGAATGGCACGACCTACACGTATCAGCTTGTTTCCTACGACTTTGAAGGCGCGGCGTTGATTCACCCGGCGCAGGCTCAAGCCACTCCGAATGTTGGCGCGGGCATCGTGTCCGAGTACGCTCTCCTTCAGAACTACCCGAACCCCTTCAACCCGACGACCAACATCAGCTACACGCTGAAAGAGGCGGGCTTGGTGACGCTGAAGGTGTATTCGGTTGACGGACGTGAAGTTGCGACTTTGGTTGACGGCAACATGGCCTCCGGTCTGCACACCGTGGAGTTTGATGCTTCGGGTCTCTCCAGCGGTATGTATGTTTACAGGATGGACGTGAATGGCGTGTCGGCGACTCAGAAGATGGTTCTGATGAAGTAGCCCTAATAGGGTGCCCGACAGCTGGTTTTGATTGATGGGCTGACAGAGTATTGACTCACAGGAACACCGTCACTATATTGGTGGCGGTGTCCTGTGTCAGTCACTGTCACTATGGCATTCCAGTGAACGGGCACGAGACGCTCTCGTGCCCGTTTTCTATCCGGTGACTCCTTCGGGTAACCGGGTCCCAACCGAATGTTTCTAAAAAGAATCCGGAGAAAAGTATGGTCAGTAAAATTATTTTGCGGATGGCGCTGGCTCTTGCCATGGCGTCGTCCCTATTTGCGGGGAAAGATGTGAAGTGGAACGGAGTCGTGACTCCCTCCGATCCGATGAACGACGGATGGGAGACCATTACGATTCCGTTGCACGAGTTGATTGTGCGTCAACCGGGAACACCGCTCGACGCCTTTGATACGACGATCAAGGTACAGGATTTTGAGCTGAATGACGGCGGCTGGGTTTCCGGCGATCTTTCGACCGGTCTTTCTCCGTATTGGCATTCTGATGCGGGTGTTCCGATCGGGGATGCGAACGCACCGTCATGGTGGTGCGGCGATGCGCAGTGGTCGGACAACGCAGTTGCTCCCGGTGGCTACGACAATCACCGGCAGGAGTATTTGACGTCTCCTTCATTGGATTTGTCCAGTGCAACGGCGCCGATCTCACTCGCGTTCAAGGCACGCTGGAGCTTGGAGAATCCCGGCGGCGAAACGGCCCCGTATGACTTGTGGGACGGCTGGGACGTTCAGGTTTCGACGGACGGTGGCACCGTTTGGTCAGTCGTCACCACGTTGAATGCCGGGACTCCCGCTTTTACGGGAGTCTGCTCTTTCGCGTGGGGCGATCACTGCATCACGGGCTGCTACCCGGCTTGGGGTGGCCAGGTGTATGAGAACGCCTATGTCGTGATGAACTTGGATTTGAGTGCGTATGCGGGACAGTCCGATGTCCGCTTCCGCTATGCTTTCTTGAGTGATCCGGCCTTCTGCACGGCGGTTGCGCCGCCGGATGGCGACCCCGATCTTTATGGTTTGGTTGTTGACTCAATCCGCGTTACGGATGCATCCACGACTCTTCTGTCGAATGACGGTGTGGGCGGCGGATTTGTAGGAACCACATTCCCAATGTCGGGCTATGGCGACACTTGGGCTTATGTGAACAACGGTCCGACGGGCATGGATTCTATTCCCGATCAGAGCTGGTCGTGGCACGCTTCACACAACGGTATTGCACAGTTGAACACGATTCTGACTTCGCCGCTTATTCAGATGCCTGATACGGCCACACCGACGGGAAATCCAGCGGGTTATCAGAAGCTCAAGCTGTCGTACTATGTTTGGGGCGACGTGCTTGATGATGATGGCGCCAACGACGGCTCGCTGGACGATCTTTGGAATGTCTTTGTTTCCACAGACAGTGTGACCTGGACTCGCATCGGATACGACTATGCGTATGACAACAGCGAGACGCACGCGGACGCCGGCGATGCCAGGGCGGGTTGGGTTCGCAGAAGCCGAGGGCTTGCATCGGGCGGGACGGCAGTTGATTTGCTTCTCACACAGTGGGGCGATCAGCAGGTCTACATTCGCTTCTCTCTTACGACGGACTGCGATGATGATGGTGGAATCGGCAGCGGCTTGCATATTGACTGTATCGGCATAGACGCGACGCGCGCGTTTCCGAATGACGCAGCCGCACAGAATATCACGGTTCCATTCCCGACGACGGTCGGTCTTGCTCGTCCGTGGTCCTTCGATTGGGCCAACGTGGGCAGCAACACGCTCACGAGCTACACGATTCGATGGAAGGAGCAGATCAAGCGTCCGGATGGTACGGTGCAAGTGAATACGCCGTTGGCTCAGCAGGCCGGCGTGAACCTGAACCCGAACGAGGCCTACACGGTAAACCGCGCGAATTGGACGCCCGATGTCACGGGTTGCTACCTCATCATGGACAGTACAGCCATGACCGGCGACGGTGATGCAACGAACAACAAGACTTTCTCTCCGACCAACGTTCCTGCTAGCGGCAGCCAGAACTTGGCCATCGAAGTCATGCCTGCGGGCGTGTACGAACTTGGACACCATCTGCGCGATTTCGCAGTTGTGCTTTCCAATCCCCGATTGGTACGTTACAATGCGGCAGAAGTCGGCGTTCCTGCGGCGTCCGCTGATACGGTTGATGTCACTCAGTTCCAGGTGATGTTCAATTATGATTTGGACATGCTGACGCTTCCGGGCGAGACGGCGACTATGCGCTTGAATTTCTACGGACAGGGCGTGGACAATCGCACTCCCGGCGCGCTGCTCTATACCTATGAAGAGGAGATTGACACCTCCGAGTGCATCAATTTCCTATTCCCCGAGCAGTGGAAGACTGTGGACCTTTCGTCCGTTTATGCTCTGAAGCGTTTGAGCGGCGATATCTGGGTTGAGGTGATGGGTCTTGATACGGTGGCTGGCGACGGATTGCCAGGCATTATCGCAAAGGTTACAGATCCTCAGGACACCCTGGACACGCGCAACTACACGCGTCGTTTGGATATCGCAGGGATTCCGATTCTTGCATCTCCGAGCCGCTTCATGATGGAGCTGAAAGTGGTTCCCACGGTTGTTGCTGACCCAGTGACGAAACTGACAGTGATTCGCGTGTATGGAACGAACAACGTGCGTCTGGATTGGCCGGTTTCTCTGCGCGCGACGAGCTACAATGTTTATCGCTCGACCGATCCGAACAACCCGCTTCAGACGTTGCTTGGAAACGTTGCGACGAACACCTATACGGATGTCGGCGCGGTCGGAACGGACAAGTATTTCTACGTAGTGGAAGCGCTTCCGCATCCGTAGTTTGATTCAGATTGATATGAAGCCCCGCCTGCGAGACAGGCGGGGCTTTTTCTTGGGGGTTGACGGTCGGTTTCAGTTTGTGTATCTTCTTCTATCACTATAAGGGAAACGGACTAAGCATGAAGATCAGCTTTCACGGTGCGGCCGGCGGAGTTACCGGGTCGAAGCACCTGATTTCGGCGGGTGGGAAGAGAATCCTCTTGGATTGCGGGATGTTTCAGGGCCGAAGGCAGGAGTCTTTGAACCTGAACTACGGGATGGCGCAGGAGTTGACGCAGGCCGATGCAGTCGTTCTTTCGCACGCGCACTTGGATCATTGCGGGTTGTTGCCGCTGTTGGTGAAGCGTGGTTACAAGGGCCACATCTTCTGCACACAGGCGACGCGCGATATTGCGGAGTTCATCATGACGGACAGCGCGGGAATTCAGGAACAGGATTTCGCGTGGCTTCAGAACAAGAAGCTCTCGAGAGTGGAGCCCTCAGAACCACTCTACACGCGCGATGACATCCCGGAGACGCTGGATCGCTTCCGCGTGATCCCGTATGCGGCGGAGAGTGGAGTGTGGAGTGAACTTGTGCCGGGGGTGCGCATCAAGTATTTCAATGCCGGGCACATTCTGGGTTCGGCCTGGGTGATGCTTGAGTTTGATAACGAGAAGGGGCCGGAGCGTCTGGCTTTTTCGGGAGACGTGGGCAGATTTCACACGCCGCTGCTACTCGATCCGGAGTATGCGGAGGAAGAAGCTCCAGTCCTGTTGCTGGAGAGCACGTATGGGAATCGCGAGCACAAGCCGCGCGAATTGGCTTATGAGAAGTTGCGCGGAGTGATTCGGCGCGCCACGGATCGAAAGGGCAAGGTTGTGATCCCCGCGTTTGCTCTGGGCAGGACGCAGGAGTTGATCTATGTGCTTCACCTGATGCACAATCGCGGCGAGATACCCGATATTCCGATTTATGTGGACAGCCCGTTGGGAATCAACATGACGACGATCTATCGAGCGCATCAGGATGAATACGATAAGCAGAGTCACGGGGATTTTCCGAATCCGGGAGAGTTGCCCTTGGTGTTTGACCGGATCTGCTTCACGCGCACGGTTCGCGAGTCCATGGATTTGAATGACAAGGCCGGGCCGATGATCGTAATAGCATCGTCGGGGATGATGGAAGGCGGAAGAATTCGTCATCACTTGCGTCACACGATCTCCGATGAGAAGAACGTGATTCTCATCATCGGATTTCAGGCCGAGCATACGCTGGGAAGAAAGCTGCTGGAAGGCGAGACGCCGGTTAGACTGTTTGACGACTGGTATGACGTGCGAGCGGAAATCGTCACGGTGAGCGAATTCAGCGCGCACGCAGACGCGAAGGAGCTTCACAGTTTTGCAGATCATCTGAACGGGTTGAAGAAGGTATTTCTGGTGCACGGCGAACACGATCAGGCGGTGGCGTTGCGCGACAGATTGCTTTACGACAATGATCGGCTTGAGGTAACGATTCCGCAGCGAGGTGAAAGCATCAAGCTCTGATGCACTCACGTTGCGCAAGGTGTGTCCATTTCGTATATTGCGCCAGCAACCGACTGTAAATGTTAGGCTTTTGTTAGGAAGGCGCAGTGGAACTGGTACTTGTTAGACATGCAATTGCGGTAAAGCGCGGAACACCGGGCTATCCAAACGACGACCGACCGTTGACGGAAGAGGGAATCGAGCGAATGCAGGCTGGAGCTCGCGGATTGGAGCGGCTGATCAATTCGGTTTCGCTCGTGGTATCCAGTCCGTTGCAGAGGGCGCGTCAGACGGCAGAGATCCTCTCACTTGCCTTGAACTGTCGTGAGCCGGTTCAGGAATGGGTCTCATTGTTGCCCGACGCCGGCCCGGCGGACACGGTTGCGCAAGTGCGATCCGAGGCGAGCGGTGAAGGAGCAGTGATTCTTGTCGGTCACGAGCCGCAGATTTCCATGCTTGCGGCATATCTGTTGGGATCACCGATTCACGCCTTCGAGTTCAAGAAGGGCGGAGCGTGCGCCTTTCAATTCAGCGGCAAACCGGCTCCGGCGACGGCTCAGTTGGAGTGGTTTCTCACACCCAAACAACTGAGGCAAATCGCATGATAAGAAAGTTCGAGAAGTCGCATCCGTATCCGGGGCTTCTGATAATTGTAGAAGGAATTGACGGGTCGGGAAAGACGACCCAGCTCCAATTGCTGCACCGTTGGCTTGAAGGGATGAACCGTCGCGTGTTTCTGACTGAATGGAATTCTTCGCGTCTGGTGAATGAAGCGATCAAGCGTGGGAAGAAGAAGAATCTCTTGACGCCGACCACGTTCAGCATTCTGCACGCGACGGACTTCGCGGATAGGCTTGCGCATCTGATTATTGCGCCACTCAAAGCGGGCATGATTGTCTGCGCGGATCGCTATATCTACACGGCCTTCAGTCGCGACGTGGTTCGCGGAGTGGGCCGCGAGTGGGTGCGCGATATGTATGGATTTGCGGTGAAGCCGGATATCGCGATGTACTTTCGCGTGCCGATTGAGGTTTCGCTGGAGCGGATACTGAGCGGGCGCGCCGCGCTCAAGTTTCACGAAGCGGGAATGGATTTGGGACTGAGTGATGATCCGACGGAAAGTTTTCGTCTGTTTCAGACTCGGATTCTAAGCGAATATGAATTGATTGCGCAGGAGTGCGGGCTGACGGTGATGGATGCGACGCTCCCGATCACTCGCCAGCAGGAGATCTTCCGTCAGTTGGTGCAGGAGAAGCTCGCGGAGCACGATCCGAAACCGATCGTGTCGGTTCGCCGAAGGAGCCGGACCAATGTCTGACACACGCTCATTTTTTGGGGAGGGGCATCCCTATCTCAAGATCACTGGATTAACCGGCAAGCTGATTGTGGTTGAGGGCACGGACGGCGTGGGGCGTTCGACGCAGATCAGCGATTTGAAGCGCTGGCTGGAGATGAACGGTCACGCAGTGGTGACAACGGGGCTGACGAGATCGGAGCTGCTTGGGAAGACCATTGACCAGGCGAAGGCGGGTCACACTCTAAATACACAGACCTATTGCCTATTGTATGCGGCGGATTTCGCGGATTGTCTCGAACACCAGATCATTCCTGCGTTGCGCGCGGGTTTTGTCGTGCTGGCGGATCGTTACATCTACACGTTGATGGCGCGCGCGATTGTGCGCGGCGCGGACAAGGATTGGATTCGCAGCGTGTTGGGATTCGCCTTGAAACCTGATGCGGTTCTCTATCTGAAGATTAGTCTGGAGAATCTGATTCCGCGCGTGATCAACAGCGAGCGTATCCACGAGCACTACTGGGTTGAAGATTCTCCGGAAGGGTTGGACTACTGGGAAGCGGGGATGGACTTGCGTTTGGGCGAGGATTTCTACGACAGTTTCTTGGAGTATCAGCGTCGCAAAATGAACGTGTTTGAAGTGATGGCGAAGGAATACGGATTTGAAGTGATTCCGGCTTCACGCGGATTCAGTCAGACGAATCGTCAATTGAAGCAGAGCATTCAACGCGTCCTGCAAAGTGAATGAGATTCGGGAAGCTCGCTTTGCCGCTATAGATATCGGGACGAATTCGGTTCACCTGTTGATTGCCCGTGTGAATTCGAGCGGCGGATTTGAAGTTTTGGATCATGACAAGGACATGATTCGCTTGGGCGCGTCGCTTGGTCCGCAGGGTGAATTGACGGAGTCCGCAATTGAGCGGACTCTTTTGTCTCTGGGGAATTTCCAGCGGCGCGCGAAAGTTGCGCGGGCGGAGGTGCGTGCGGTTGCGACCAGCGCGGTTCGTGAGGCGCCGAATCGTGAGGTGCTGTTGGCGCGCGCTCGCAAGGAATTGAAATTGAATTTGGAAGTCGCGTCGGGCAATGAAGAGGCGCGCTTGACGTACACGGCGGTGCGCAAGGCGATTGAACCGGGACGCAAGCCGATGCTGATGATTGATATCGGGGGCGGCAGCACGGAATTTGTGGTCGGGCGCGAAGAAGACATCCAGTTTGATGATAGTCTGAAAACGGGTTCGGTTCGGCTGTCTCAGAAGTTTTTCAAGAACGGCGTGGTGGACAATCAGGCGGTCAAGGATTGCCGCAAGCAATGCATTCTTGATTTGCAGCCGATTCGTCGGGCGCAGAAGTCGCTCTCGTATGAGTTGGCGGCAGGCAGCAGCGGCACGATTCAGTGTATCGGGCGGATCGTCTTGTTTGCGCGCGGCGAGCAGCCGGAAGGGCGACTGAACCGGGTGGTGATTAGTCGCGATGAAGTCGCGCAGTGCGCAGACAAGATTCTCTCGGCGAAGACCATTGCAGCGCGCTCAAAGATAAAAGGGGTAGACGCCGGACGTGCGGAGGTTCTGCCGGGCGGCGCGATTCTGCTTGAGACGATCATGCAGGAGTTGAAGCTGCCGTCACTGGTGCTGTCGGAGTTTTCTTTGCGAGAGGGAATTCTGTTTGATTCCATCGCGCGGCGGTTTCGGCAAGAGCAGTTTCTTTCGCATGAGGGGCAGCGCTATCGGAGCGTGATCAGTCTTGCGCAGCGGTTTCAATACGAATCAGTTCACGCGCATCACGTCACAAATCTTGCTCTACAGATTTTCGACTCCACGGTGAAACTGCACGGCCTTGGCCCGCTCGAGCGCGAGCTGCTCGAAGCCGCGTCACTCCTGCATGATTTGGGGCTTTTCATTTCTCACTCGGCGCACCACCGGCACTCGTTCTACATCATTCGCAATGCGCAGCTCTTGGGTTTCACGGATTGGGAGCAGATGGTGATTGCCTTCGTGGCGCGCTATCACCGCAAGAGTCCTCCGCGCAAGAGTCACCTTGAGTATCAGTCACTGCTTCCACAGCAGCAGGCGCTGGTATCGCAGCTTGCAGGGATGCTGCGCATAGCAGATGGGCTCGACCGCACGCATGTCTCAGCAGTTAAGTCCATAAGTGTGAAGCCCTCCGGGAAGAAGCTTCAGTTTATTCTGACTCCCGCGATTGCGGAAGCGATTCAGTACTCGATTTGGGGAGCGGAGCGAAAGAAGGACCTGTTTGAGGAGATATTCCAGAAGGAGTTGGAGTTCGTCATTTTGTAGATTCGTAATTTACATTGCAGCAAAAAGAAAGCCCCCGCTCGATTGAGCGGGGGCTTTTGTCAAGGCGAGTTAGTGTTACTTCAGCAGCACGATCTTCTGGACTGCGGTGAAGTCTGCGGACTTCATCTGAACCAGATACATACCGGAAGGCAGATCGCTCGCCGAATACATGATGCGATGCTTGCCTGCGGCCATGACCTGATCCACCGGGCGGGCCACTTCCTGACCGGCGATGTTGAAGATGACGAGTTCAACGTGTGCTTCAGTCGGCACATCGAAGTTCAAAGCGGTGGTCGCGTTGAACGGATTCGGGTAGTTCGCGTGGAGTGCGAATTCCGTCGGCAGTTCAGGCGAATCGCTTGCCGGCACGCCGACC
>JADLDM010000088.1 GCA_020846695.1 bacterium
CGAAATGCGTGCGCACACCGGCAAAATACTCCGTCAATTCCTTCTTCGCCTGTTGCAATATCTTCGTCTCCACGCACTCACTCTCCGGCGCAGTCAGCACGTCGGAGAAATCCACCCGCGTGAGTCCTTCATCATTTGCAACAAGCCGCAGCTTACCCAACGGCGTCTTCATTTCCGTCCAGTAAGTTGCTTCCGTGGATGTGCTTCGCTTTTCCAAAGCAGTGTAAACCATGCGTAGAATGTTCCGTAACTTCTGAAAGGCCGCCAATCTTCCGTGATCTTCTTCGTCTCCTCAATCGTCGCCTGTCTGCCTAATCCGTATTCGCGCGCAATCGCATTGCGCAATCCGATATCCTCATACGGACACGCATCGGGATCGCCATGCACGCGCATCATCGCGTATTCGACGGACCACGGCCCAATCCCGCGAATCTTCAGGAGCCGCTCTCTACTTTCAGATGGGCTGCCCGACAAGTACGCACAAAGATAACCCGAAAGAATCTCCTGCGCAAGACCTTGAAGATATTCTCCCTTTTGTCTTGACAAACCGCAACTTCGCATCTCATCTTCTGTCAACGAAAGTATAGCTTCCGGTGGAGGAAACCCTTCGTAAATTCTGTGCTTCCACTCCACTACGGCATCGCAGTAGTGAGCTAACCGTGATCTCGTTGCAAAGGCCGATGCAACCGACACCTGCTGCCCAATAATGGACCAGGAGAGGCATTCCCAAAGATTCGCGACCCCCACCAATCTAAGCCCGCGAAACTTGTTCACCCACTCGTCTAACATTACATCGCGCTTCGCGAACTCATAGAAAGCGTTCAGTTCATCATCAGGCCCGAATGTCTGCTCAAGAAAATACTCAATCGCTCGCATTCTACTCGACGAAACTCGCCCTTTCACAACCGCCGCACGAACCGCATCCTTTCCTTCCACCCTGATCTCCACGAGATAACACCCGTCTTCATCAGAAAGCACGTGACAAAAACTCTCGCCCGTCACAGCGTGCGATTGCGCATTCTCATATCTTCCAATGTAGAGCGTCGTCTTCTCGAAATCAAACGGCGCCGAGAAACTCCTGCGGATAGTCATTGTTCCGTTTCTTCTCCCTTCCTCCGTTCACGGGAAAGGGGTTAGGGGATGGGGGTTCACCCCCGCGCCGAGCAGGAAGTAAGCGCGACGTTTGACTATCCCCCCTGCTCTGCGGGGGGGACAAAGGGGGGGTGCAATATCGCGCGGTTCCCTGCCGAAATCTGCTCTCATTTCTTCTCCCTTCCTCCTCGTCGCGAGGGGGAAGGGTCGGGGATGGGGTTGGCTTGGCGTCGTCTTCTCGAAATCAAACGGCGCCGAGAAAATGCGAGATAGCCTGCCTGTTGCGCTAGTGATCGGATTCATATTTCATATATCATATTTCATCCTTCTCCTCGCTCCTCCCGAACACGGCGTACAACACCGGCAGCACGATCAACGTCAATAGGGTAGAGGTCATGATGCCTCCGATCACCACGGTTGCAAGCGGCCTCTGCACTTCCGCGCCGACTCCCGTTGAAATCGCCATCGGCACAAAACCCAATGCTGCCACCAGCGCCGTCATAATCACAGGCCGCATTCTCAGTGTGCCGCTCGTTCGCACGGCTTCATCGAATGATACTCCTTCTAATTGAAGTGCACGAATTGATGAAACCAGCACCAATCCGTTCAGCACGGCGATTCCCGAAAGCGCAATGAAACCCACTCCCGCCGAAATCGTAAACGGCATGTCTCTCATATATAGCGCAATGACTCCGCCTACTGCCGCGAGAGGAACTCCGCTGAAAATTAAGATCGCATCCCGCGCTGACTTGTACGTCCAATAGAGCAGCCCGAAAATCAGTAGCAACGCCAACGGCACAACCACCAGAAGTCGCGTTCGCGCGCGCTCAAGATTTTCAAACTGCCCGCCGTAGCGAATATAGTAGCCGGTATCAAGTGAAACTTTTTCGCCGATCTTCTCTCGGATTTCATTCACAAATCCACCGGTATCGCGACCGCGCACGTTGCACTGCACCACAATTCTTCGCTTGCCCCACTCGCGCGAAATCGTTGAAGCTCCTTCACTCTGATTGAATTTCGCTACCTGCGAGAGCGGAACTCGACCTCCGTTTTCCAGCGGCAGGATAATCTGATCCATCGCCTCAGGGGACTCCGTGAAGCGTGAATCAACCTTCACCGAAAGATCAAACCTCCTCTGCCCCTCGCGCACGTCTCCGACCACAACTCCGCCCAGTGCGCGGATCGCTTCAAGAACTTCATCGGCCGTGAGTTCATACCTTGAAAGCGCGGCCCGATCAATCTCCATCTTCAGAAGCGGCTGCCCCGTAATCTGCTCGACATTAATATCCACCGCTCCTTCCGCTCCTTCAAGAATCGCGCCGACTTGCTCAGCCTTCGCCCTAAGCGTGTCGAGATCATCCCCGAATATTTTGATGCCGATGTCCGTGCGAATTCCTGAGATCATCTCATTGAAACGCATTTCAATCGGCTGCGTGAACACCATGTTCATGCCCGGCAAATCGGAAAGCTCTTCGTCAATCTTTGCGACGAGTTCAGCCTGCGTCTTCGCTTTCGTCCACTCCTCGCGCGGATTCAAGGTCACAAAAATATCCGTCAACTCCACGCCCATCGGATCCGTTGCAAGCTCCGGCGTTCCCGTGCGTGACCAGATCTCGGCAACCTCATCAGGATAGTTCTCCAGCAGTATCTTCTCAACCCGATCTCCATTCTCGACGGATTGCTCAAGCGAAACACCCGCGAGCCGGATCAGGTTGATGACAATGCTCCCTTCCGATAGTCGAGGGATGAACTCGGATCCCAAGCGCATAGTCAACGCTCCAGCGAGAAGCACTACCATCGCCGTGCTGCCAAGAATGAACTTCTTCTTGCGCATCGCCCAGTCAAGCACCGGCTGATACAACCTCCGCAGCAGATCAACAATCTTCGGCTCGCGCTCTGTCATCGTCTTCGGCAGCGCCGTCGCACACAGCGCAGGAATCACCGTGAACGACAGAATCAAGGAGCCAAGCAATACTAAAATTACCGTCAGCGCCATCGGTCTGAACATCTTGCCTTCAACACCTTCCAGTGTCAGAATCGGCAAATACACAAGCATGATGATCAGTTCACCGAACAGTGTCGGCTTGCGCACCTCCATGATCGCATCGCGAATAATTTGCAGCCGCGATCTCCCCGCTGCGGCGTGACCGAGTCTGCGCGTCACGTTCTCAACCTGAATCACGGC
>JADLDM010000089.1 GCA_020846695.1 bacterium
TCGTGAGTCTGCTTCCGTCTCTTGCAAGTGTCACGTCGAATTCCAGTGGAGCCAAGGGAAGAGCCGACGGAACAAGCGCGAAATAGTCGTCGGTTTGCTTGTACGTGGCGTAGTGCGTGAGGCGGAAATCGCGAATCGTTTTGTGCTTCGGGTCACAAATTGCTCCGGCTTCCCATGCGGCGATGGCCTTCTCGTCTTCCTTCATCTGTTTGTAGTAGTAGCCGAGGTAGAGATAGGTGTCGGGCCTCGACGGGAAAACCGATGCGGCGCGTTCCATGAGGTTTGTGACGATGCGCAAAGTGTCTTCCTGAAGGCTGCCATAGGAAACGGCCTTCAACCACAGTCCCCAATAGTCATCGGGATTGCGCGCGAGAATTTTCTCTGCCACTTGAAGCGAGATTTCTCCATCGGCCGCTGAGCGCGCGTAAAGATAGTCGGCGGCGTTGGTCTTGAGCTTCTCGGCTCGAGTCTTGAACCACTCGGCAGGTTCCGGCATCAATTGAGACAAAACATCCTGCGCGATGCGGCCAATGATCACGTCGTCGGGATGCTCTTCGAGTGCGTGACGGGCAATCATCTTCTTTGCGCTGTCACTATCCGCCGAGGCCAGTGCGTCGCGCAGAGAGGTTTCGGCTACGGAGGGGACATAGAGAGCGGGATGGTATTCCGCGCGGGCAAGTCCGAAACAGAGCAGTAATCCCAACAAGGATAAGAGTTTCACGGGGACCTCCTGAATGAAAAAGCAGTCTATACTGTTTGGTTAGACTGCTCTTGGGGAAAAAGGTTGTGGGGAAACATCAACTCAGCGCAAATTCGGCGGCGGCGCGGGCGTGGAGAAGTGTCGTGTCGAAAAGAGGAACCGACGTATCGGCTTGGTTCAGAAGAAGCGGAATTTCCGTGCAGCCCAGGATGATGCCTTGCGCGCCGCGATCGGACAGCTTTCCGACCAGGTCGAGATACTTCTGCTTCGTCTCTTTCGTGAAGATGTTGCGGCTTAACTCTTCGAAGATGGTTCCGTGAACCCACGCGCGCTCGTCGGGTTCAGGAATCATGGTCTCGATATCATATCGGGCGAGGCGATCCCGGTAGAACGGCTCTTCCATGGTCAGAGTTGTGCCGAGCAACGCAACCTTCTTCAGTCCGCGCGCGAGGATTTCTTTCGCGGTTGCGTCGGCGATATGTATGATCGGAATGCGGATTGACTTCTGGATTTCATCGGCGGCGATATGCGGAGTGTTCGCGCAAATCACCAGCCCTTCCGCTCCGCAGGCTTCGAGCTTCTTCGCAATCTCCGAGTGATGTCCGGCGACGGAATCCTTGCCCTTGGTCTGCACCATCTCGACAAATTCCGCGAGGTTGACCGACCAGAGAATCATGCGTGCGCCGCTCACTCCGCCGAGCTTCTCATGCACAAGTTCATTAATAATGCGGTAGTATTCGAGCGTCGAAGCCCAACTTGTTCCGCCGATAAGTCCGAGAGTTTTCATATTAGTTTGCTTCAACGGGATTCATGACACGGCCACAGAAGACAAGCAATCCGGTGGGCCTGTGAGTAATGGTGAAGAAGAAGGGGTGATCGGCTCGAAATTCGAGGTAGTCACGTGACTTCACACTCATGGCAATTAGTATCATGGTCGTCGAAGTGGCCTCAAATCCACGTTCAGAGACGTCCACGAAGGAGGACTGAAAGACGTCCGAGATCAAATCAAGGTCCGGCTCAGGAGAAAACATCTTGCTGAGGTTCACATCGCCAAAAGAGCGCCGCATTCCGAGCTTCATCAGCGGATACTTAAGCCGAAGAGACTTCTCTATCTTGTACTTCGGAAGGTAGATATTCAGCTCCTTGACTGGAGGCTGAAGCTGGGCGCTCCAGTCGTCAAGTTCTGTCGCAGAAAATCGAGACTCCATCCCCGAGAGTCGCGTAGCGGAATCCGGAAGGAAGAACTGCATGGCCCACTTCCCACCCGCCACGCTCAATTCGAGTATCTTCAAGCTGTCGAGATTAGCAAATGCAGCATCATGCCCGGACGTTTCGCGAAACATCGTCGGCGGGTTCAGTTGCTGGCCATTCTCGCGAAAAAACGGTCTATCTTTCGTCTGCCATTCTTCAAAGGGCACCGCCCACGCCATTTTCATCCAAAGCGCATTTGCAAGAACGGCAAAAGTAGAGTCATCAAATGCGTCGGGCGGAATCGGCTCCGGAACCCTGCCGTGCGTCTTCTCGATCGCCCAAGCGTTAATGATACGTCGCGCATACTCGCCACCTTCTTTCGAGAAGTTAGTCGGAGAAATTTCCGCACCGATGGTCCGCATCAGGGAATCGTAGGCGGCGACGAGCTTCAGCCCATCCGCATACCAGATCGAGTTGCCGTATTCTATACGCACACTGTCAGAGACTGCATCTAATAGAAGCACATCTTGCAAGAGACAACGAACACTGTCAGCGAGTGACTCGGGTGTGCCGGACCAGTTCAACAAGTCCATGATCTCATCGAGTGTGTGGCCGTCAGCACCGGGTGCCAGCAGCGAAAAGGCTGCGTAAAGGGAGAGCGGTGAGATTAACAAATTCGAGTCAGGACTCGCTTGTGCTAATTCGCGGTAGAGGTCTATTCCGGATTGATTGACAGAGAGAATGAACGGCGTAGTAACGGGGCGGGGCTTCTCTTGAGAAAGCGCCGCGCCCCAAAGTAAAGCAATGCCGATCACGAGGGATAAGTTGCGTCTCATGATTCACTCGCCTATTTGGGAAATCTATTCATATCTTCCGAGCCACCAGGCCATCTTGGCGTCTTCGGCGATGATTTTGTTGAGTTCGGAAATGCTCATCTTGCGCAAGCTGGGATTGGGGGATTGGCGCTTGGCAGTCTCGAAATTGGAGCCGCTGATAAAACCCTCAATCGGTGTGACCCCTTGGTATTGCGAAATCGGGCACTGGAAAATCCAGCCGTCGGCAAATTGAGAGATCGTGAAATTCTCGTATCCCTGACAGTACACTGAGTTGCTGCCGGAGAGTTTGCCGAAAGGGGAATCTTTCAAGTCGAAACCAACTGGAAAGTAGTTGGGGCCGAGTTCGCGGAAGAGTGCGTCAATCTGTCCGTCGGCAGCATAGACATAGATTCCGCCGTAGCCGTCATGCGGAGGCCAAATGGCGTGCAGATAAACCGTCATCACGCGATCGCCTAAGTCGCGCTTGACGAAATTGCCCATGCGCTCGGTTTCAAAGCGAACAAACTCGCCATCAATTACGATGGGCTGTTGGTAGCCTGAGAATCCGTGATGAATTCCGCAATAGACCAAAACCTTTTCGCCTTGCGCGACGCGATCTGTGACCACTTTTGCCCAGAATTTTTCGCCGCCGCCCTGCCAGACCCTGTGCTTCTTTTCGGGATTGTCGCGATCCGCTTCGGTTTCGATATAAGACCAATCGGGGGAATCATTCATTCCGAAAATCCTGAAGCGCGGCATCGAATCGGGCAGCGAATGATTCAATTCCCACGCGGCTTTGAAAATATCCACGTATTCCTGAAAACCCCAGAAGGCGAATTGATTGAATGCAATCTGCCGCGAAAGATTCTCGTTGTAGGAATCGCCGCTCAATAAGCTGTCGAGAAGATGCTGATCCTCGCGCCGCGCAAACTCGGTTGCAAGCGTGCGAATTCCGCGCCCATAGAGCTTGGGAATCAGCTCCTGAATCAGGACGACGTGTTGCTGAACGCGGTGAAATTCGCCGAGAATAACCACGTCGTGATCTGAAAACTTGCTCAGCACATATTCTTCAGGAGTCTGCTTGTGGCTATCGAGATAGGCTTGCAGGTCGGTTGCGATGTGCGGATCGAGTAAGGGTGGCGTGTGGAAGCGCTCGGCACAGGAGAGAAAGAGAAGTGCGCAGCAAAAATAGAGTAAGACTCGCATGAATGAGCCTCAAGAATGTGGGCTAACGCATCAGCAGCAGCTTTGCCGTTTGGCTTTGCGTCCGCGATGTGAGTTTTGCGAAATAGACGCCGCTCGGCTCGATCAGATCAAGCGAGACAGAATGCGCGCCGGCTTGCTGCTGCCCCAAATCACGCGACAGGACAAGTTGGCCGAGCGTGTTGAAGACGGAGAGAGAGACCTCGGAAGGAGCAGAGAGCGAGTAGGACAAACTCGTGGAACCATTGAAGGGATTCGGCCAAGCGCGAGGGGATGGGGGATGAGGGATGGGGGATGGAATCGGACCCACAGCGTCTTCGATGAAAAGAGAGTCTATCACGGCGGCGTAGGCATCCTGATTGCCGTTGCGCGTGTCCGTCCAGACGGCGAGGGCCTTGTTGTGTGCGGCAGCAAAGCCGACATACTCACCGATTAAGCCCGCGTCGAGCGTGCCCGCGCCGGGATTACTCGAAACTTCAGAGATGCGCTGATCCGGCTCCCACGTCGCGCCGCCGTCTTCGCTGTAGGTGAAGTAGAGATCCATCAAGAGATTGCTTGGATCATTGCGGCGGTCATACCACGCGCACCACACACGGCCCGAATCATCCACCGTAATCCACGGATGAAATTGATCCACGGCGAACGCCGCGTTTTCGTCATCAACGCGCACGGGATTGCTCCACGACGTTCCCTGATTGTCGCTGTAGGTGAAGAAGACATCCGTGTCTGTGAACTGCGCGTCCGTGTCCGTGAAAATCCCGTAGAGTCTGCCGCGATGAGGCCCGTTGGTGTTGTCCACGGCCAGGGCCATATACGAGAACACAAGCAATGAGGGATCAATCTCGGCCTGCTGCATGTTGACATGAAAGAGGCCACGCTCGGGTGTGAAGGTAACTCCGCCATCCAAGGAACGCGCGAACTTGATCGAGTCATGCGGAAAACAAACCCACGTGCAATAAACTTCGCCGTTGGGGCCGGTCGCAACATTCGGCCACTGTAAACTGCGCCGTGTCGAAAGTTGGATCGGAGCGGAATAGAGTGAATCCGGGCGCTTACGCACAATCCAACAGTGCGTGGAGTCGTATCCGCCGTGCACTGCATTGCGGAAGAAGTGCGCCCACACACAGTAGAAGCTCCCTTGATAGGGTGAATCGGGCGAGGCATCCACCGCGAGCATCTCTTTGTCTTCAAAGGCGGATTCATCGGTGGTCAGCACGGCCCAAACAGAATCCCGCCACGTCACACCGCCGTCATAGCTTGAAACCTGCAGCATCCCGTTGTCGCCCTCGCCGCCCGCTTCAAAGGAAATCACCATCGCAGTGAAGACGCCGTTGTGATCCACCAGCAGTACAGGATCGCTGGCCCATTCGTAATACATTTGCGGAAAGAGCGCGTCGCTCCATGTTGCTCCGCCATCGAGTGTGTATCCGACACCAACGCGGCGGTAACCTTCGCGAAAGTCTCGCCAGACGGCCACCATGTTGTCGGGATTCAAGGGATTGATCACGCACTGCTCTTCGTTTTGAATCTGCCCGGAACCGTCCGTGTTGATGCGGAGATTCTGAAACTCATCAAGCGTGCTTGTGAAATTCCGGAACTGGAGGGGTCTGTGCTGCCACGTTGAGTGCGGCTTCTGGAATTCGTTCTCGATCGGCTTCACACGCGCGAATCCAGCCGAGGAGAGGATGAGGATGATTATGAGGTAGTGCATGGTGCGGGCCTTGGTTAGACAAAGTAATATACCCTTCCTCTCGGCCATTGGCAATGGTACTCTTGTTGCAGAATGGAGTTAATCTGCTATCTTAGGCAGAGATACTCTACTGGCGCAGAACGTAGGTAATTATTACGCAATCACTTGCGAACCGTGAGTGCAAGCGCACAGGGCCGCTCGCCGTTATGCGTGGGCAATAAACGCTGAATCCATGACAGAACCCTTGCAAAACCCGCTGCCGAAAGGCGCGTTCCGAATGAAATACGAGGAGCAGTTGCGCCTCGTGCCCTGGCCCTTCAAGGGCTACTGGAAAAAGCTCGCCGCGAAA
>JADLDM010000090.1 GCA_020846695.1 bacterium
ATGTCACCGAAGGAGTTCTCAACGAGAGCAATATCAAATCCCGATCCAACCGGTGCGCGAGTGACTGCGGGAACAGGACAATCCGGCGCATTGGGGAAGCAGTCAAAACCTTGATAGAAATTGTCATCACGCGAGCCGTCCACTCCGCACGCAGGCAAAGGAATTTGAGACGCCAGGTACGCATCGCCCGGATCAAACACTTCATTTGCATCGGCGGTAGGATCGCTCTTCTCCGCATCCGATCCGATGTCCAGAGAGAATTCAACGGTTTGCGAGCCGGCTATCCCACCGAGCAGCGAATCCGGCTCCGAAAGCACGGGTTGCGCCCCGATGCGAATCACGACCTCGCCGCTTTGATTGTAACTTGACTTGTCAACATCGTAACAGGGGCCTGCGGGATTTGGCGGAGCTACGGTTGTATTGCCGTCCCCAATGAAGTTGATGGCAATCGCATCACCGTTGAACATCGTCATAGGAGCCAAGTCATCGCGCTTTCTATTGAAGCCAGAAATAATGTTTGAATTGAAGTTAAAGTTCCCATTCAGAACATTGCCCCACGGGCCTACGAAGAGCTGCGCAGTGGTCTGCGCAACATCTCCCCCATCAATGCCTCCGATACCACCAAAGTGTGACCAAGACGCATACACATCAAGAGGAAATCCGGGAGGCGCGCCCTGAATCAACAGAGTAAGACCGAAGGTCAACGCGGTGTTCTCGGTAGCATTGTAGCCATTTGGATCTTTACCGTATCCGTCACCGGACATAAAGTATTTGATGCGCACTTCCTGCGTGAGAAATCCATCGCCGAAAGCTCTGACTGCTCCTTGCGTGCCTCCCGAACAAACATGCCCGTACGCTCCGATACCCGAAGGCCAGCAGCAATCCTGAAGAGCACAGGGCTGACGGGAATACAGTGCAACACCAATCTGATGACCGTTCCATCCACTGACGAACGCGCCCGCAATCTGGTTGTCGAAGGCCGCACAACCGCTGTTTAGGGTGACAGACACATTCAGATTTGCATTCACATTGTCACCGGCGAGATCGAAATACTGCGCTTGCAGCGAAGAACTCATCGCCACGAGCAATATGGCCGCCGTGACAAACCCTCTTTTACGCCGGATTAAAGTGATCATGACTTCACGCATGGGGAACTCCTTATTATTCGTTAAGAGAATGAACAAACTCGACCTGCGAAAGTCAAGGAGATTCGAGTGACTTTGTGAAAAAGACAATAATTTGGATGAAGGGTAACGTTTCCATTGTCAACAGCTTAAGAATTTGCTGCTTGATTTTGTGACTCAGTTGACATTGTGCTCCTCTTTTTGCCGTGCACGGGGCAACAAGAAAGGGCCACCCGGTTCGGGCAGCCCTCTTGTCATCAACCTATTTGTGCTCTATTTCACGAGCAGCATTCGAACCGTTTCGCGCTGAGCATTCGTGGACACCGTCGCAAAGTAGCTTCCGCTGCTCCACTTGCTTCCGTCAATGGTCAGAACGTGTCGTCCGGCGCTCCGGATCTGTTCGTTCAGAAACATTCTCTGGCCAAGTTGATTTGTGATCAGGATTGAAACCGGACTCGTTCGCGCCAACTCGAAAGGCAGAGACGCGGTCGCATTGAAGGGATTCGGATAGACCGGTTCAACTTCGAGCAGAGTCGGAACCGAGGGAAGAATCTCCTCCGGCGCGGACAGCCCTTCATAGACGAATTGAATCTGCCAGGACATGATCGTCCCGCTGTCGTGCGCATAATTGTCCGTAACGCGGAATATCCAGGTTCCGAACATATCGAAGCCGTTGAACTCGGACAACGGTTGATTCGGAATGAAACAACCTGTAAACGGGGGATCGCCATCACAAATTTCGATCTCTGCAGAATCATCGAAACACGTATTGATGTAATTGTCGCCGGACCCCCCGCATTGAAAGGCAAGGCGCACAACATCATCATTCGGCGCTTCAACATAGAGCCGCAAGTCCTGATCAAACGGATGCTGAATCGTCACCATGACGTTTACATCACGGACGATTCCGTTCATCGTAATGGGAAGGAAGGACTGTGCAATTCCATCCGGCCCGTCCGGAATTTGCTCCGGCACGTCAGATGATACGAAGATCGTATCGAGCAATTGCGCCGGTGCGGACGAAAACACAAATCCCAAGCAGGCGAGCAGAATCAGTTGTGTCCGCATAACTCCCTCCGGAAGTTTGCAAGAGTTTCGCTATTTCACCAAGACCATCTTCTTGGTTTGAATTTCGTGATCGGCCATCACGGTCGCGAAGTAGCTTCCGCTGCTCCATGAGCTTCCATCAATCGGCAATTCATGGCGACCGGCGCCAAGAGACTGCTCAAACTTCTCGACCACTTGGCCCATTTCGTTGTAGATCGTCACACTAACGTTGGTCGCGTGAGCGAGTTCAACGGGAAGAGTTGTGCTCGGGTTGAACGGATTGGGATAGTTCTGCTCAACTTTGAAGCTCTCGGCAATGGGTCCGCGCACAGGATCAGTCGAGCTTCCGCCGTCAATCGTGAAGTCAAGCCAGCCCGTCGTGAAGTTCGGTCCGGTTCCGTCAACGGTTGCGGAGAAGCCTCCGCCATTAAAGCCGCTCTGTCCGTACCAGCGATAGGACCAATACTCGGTCGTTTCTCCTTGCGGCATTCCGTTGAGCAGCGCGTAATTGTAACTATGCTCCTGATCTCGAAGAACGGGAAATGTCTCAAGCACGGGAGTCGGTACGGTCAGGTTTCCCCAGCCGTCAATCTGATGCACAGTGCTGTCAACAGTCGTCATCACAAATCCGGGCACAATTTCGAACTCCATCCGGAATACGTCTGTCCAGTTTGTATTCATTGTGCAGGGAAACGGAATCAGCAGCATCTCCGGATCATAAATCTCAGTGTAGGTAGTGTCGGGATCTTGCACACCGTATCCAAGATTGTAGAAGCCGTTGGCAGCCGAGCGCATGTAGCTGTAGATGCTCTCAGCCTCCGTTGCGTGAGTCGCCGTCGGAAAGTCTCCGGCAAAGGGAGTCTGAGCGGGTGACACATAACCTCCGGAACCGACGAACTGGTAGTCGAACATCTCGATATCCCAGTTCTGATTTGCGCCGCCGGCGCCCGGATCAAAGGTGACTTCGTCTTGCGTGCTGAAGCTTGAGTACTGTGTTCCGATAGGCGGCACATTAGCTTGTGTAAGCGTGATCTGCGCAGATACAGTCATCACCAATGCAAGCGTCAAGACAAACATTAGAGCGTTCTTCATGTCTCGTTCCTTATGTTGAATTTGGTGCTATTCTTCGATCTTCTCGATATTCGCGCGCGGAAGCGTGACGATCTCGTTACTTCCGTCGAGTTTCACTTTCAGGACGCGCACTTTTGCCTCGGTGTCCAGCGCGCTCAGCTCAGGCGGTAACTCAGCAACAAGTCCAATCTGTCCGAACCATGGCTCGCGAATGATGCGCACTACGTCGCCGATTTCAAGGCCGCCGGCCTCGTGAACATGCACGTCGTGTTGGGTGACGTCTTTCTTGGCGATGATGATTTCAGGCCGCATGACGCCTGCGCGAATTTGCGTGGCGCCGCTCACCGATGCCTTGTGTCCTTCGTTCTTTTTCAGCAACTCGAACGTGCGGCGGGCCATGGTGATCTTGCCGAATCCTTCCGTCAGAACGAGCGTGATTCCAATCTGCTCACCGCCCGTGATCGCGACGCCCTGCTCATAGCCGAGCAGTTTCTTCAAGTCGAAGCTGTCGAATCCGCCGACGACAATTGCGGAAGCGCCGCAGGCGACGGCCTTCTGCACCGCTTCAAACGTCGCAAGCGATCCTCCGATCAGAATATGATGCTTGCAATCACTGGGAATTCTGCTTTCATCAAGCACTTCGTCCGGTGAAGTGACGGCCATCTGGATGCTTCCGCAGGTTTCGCCCCCGATTCCGAAAATTCCCTGAATGAAAGTTCCGACCTCTTGAATCTCAACACCTTCATGCTCATGAATTGCGGTGACGCGCCCTTCGAGATAGGCGTCAATTTCAACGGGGATAGGCGGGTCGCGCAGAATTAATTGCCCGGTCACGTCGGAAACGGATTCCAGCGTGCCGCTTATCGGCGATACAAGTTTGTTCTTAAATAGACCAAAAAACGACTTGGATTCTGCAACCACCTGATCCTTGGAAATCTTGTCGCCTTCTTTGACGAGCAGCGCGCCGCGGACGTCTCCCGGTAAACAACCGAGCAAGTTCGCGGCGTTAAGCGGCATCACGTTGCCCGGCAGATCCGTGCGCGCGACGATCTCTTCCGCCGCGAGCTGTTGTCCAACTTGGACCACCACATTACCGCGCAGCGGCAGAATGCGATCTTTGGTTATCAGCGTCGTCTCGGCGACGCGCAATCCTGGTGTAAATGATGTTGCCACGTAGTGCTAATAGTAGTGTTTGTTATTCGTCCCATTTGAACAGACTTAGAATACGCTCCCTGAACTTCGAGCATAGAGCAAACGCGCGCTGCGCCTGGTCTCGTGATGCAAATTTGCCCGGATAGCGAAGCTCCACGCCCAGAGCCGTGAGTTCATCGAGTTCTTCCGAGGATCTGTCCCAGTCTCGGTAGTAGTTGGCAATCAGCCGACTCAAAGCCGCAAGGTCATGTGTGTAGGGAGGCGTGACACCGGCTTGAGCAAGCAGCGCTTTCATCAGTTTCTCTATCGCCTGATGACATGCAAAGCAGATGTCATCATAAGACGGTTCGGTAGTCACGGTGATCTCTCGTCGCGCGACCCGGTAGTTTCCTTCCGCCTTCTTGATCCAGAGTTCAGTGGTTTCGTTCATAAAGCGTTCTGCTGTCTCCCAACGCATGGCCGATGAACGGGTCGTGCTCTTTGTGTCGCCTCGTCAGTTCATCGGGGCGAACCGTGATGAGATCAAGCGGAAAGTCATGCTGAATGGATGTTCTCATCTTCACGGATAGGTCTATTCCGTTTCCTTCAAACGGCATCACGACCATGATGTCAACGTCCGACCAGTCCCTCTGCTCACCGCGTGCATAAGATCCGAAGAGTATGACCTTCTCGGGATTGAACTGCTTTACGACGCTATTGCAGAACTCTTGAATTTCCTGCTCGCTCACAATCATGGCTATTATTCCTTCTTCTCGAACAACTTTGCAAACAGCTTGAGCATCGCTTCGTTCGACGCCTTGTCCGCGTATTCATTGTATTTCGCTCCCGAAAGTTTGACGCCGTCCTGCGCAGGGTTGGTGAAAGCGTGCACGGCTTCGGGATACGCGATCAGTTCGTATTTCACTTGAGCGGCTTTCATCTCTTCTTCAAACGCGGCCACTTCCTCTTCCGGTACAAACGGATCATCCGCGCCGTGCAAAATCAGAACCTGTCCCTTGATGTTCTTCGCATCATCCGGCGTGGGATTCGAAAGTCCGCCGTGAAAACTTACGACGCCTTTCACATCCGCCCCGCTGCGCGCAAGTTCCAGCGCGGCGGTACCGCCGAAGCAGAACCCGATGACGCCTAACCGCATGGTGTCCACGTTAGACTGCATCTTGAGCTGCGCGAGCGCGGCGCTCATGCGTGAGCGAAACAAAGCGCGATCCTGATAGAATGGTGTGACGAGTTCTTGCGCTTCTTCCGCCTTGTCCGTCGTGATTCCCTTGCCAAACATATCCACGACCATCACGACATAGCCTTGCTGAGCAAGTTCACGCGCTCGCATTTTGGCAAAGTCGTTTACACCCCACCACTCGTGACAGAGCAAAACACCGGGACGCGCTCCCTTGAGTTCCGGGTCAACCGTGAGATACGCCTGATGCGGCTTGCCCTCGACTTCGTAATCCACGTAGGAGCCGCGAATCATCGCGCTTGACGCAGTTGCGGTCAGCATAATCGCAAGTAGAGTTAGGATTGTTCTTTTCATCGTTTCCCTTTCTTCGCGCTCTTCTTTACGGTTGGTCTTTGTTTCGCGGCCTTCACGGCAGTTCTTCCCGACTTAGCCTGCTTGGCTCGCTTTGCGCATGATGTAATGATCTGTTCAGCCTCCCAGCGATCCTTCCAACCCATCGAATTCACGTGCTTGCCCTCGAGTTCCTTATAGACTCTGAAAAAGTGATCCATCTCGCGCAGAAAATGAGGAGGCACATCGGAGAGGCTATGATAGGTTTCAAACGTCGGATCGGTAGTCGGCACCGCAAGAATTTTCTCATCGCCGCCTTTTTCGTCCTGCATCATGAGTACGCCAAGCGGCCTCGCCAACACAACACATCCCGGGAAAGTTGGAGTCTTCACCAACACCAGCACGTCCAACGGGTCGCCGTCTTCAGCCAGTGTGTTCGGAATGAATCCATAGTCGCCCGGATAATGAACGGGCGAAAACAGCGGACGGTCCAGCACGATGGCCCCCAGTTCGCTGTCATATTCATACTTGTTGCGGTGTCCGTAGGGGACTTCGACTACCACATAGATGTCTGCCGGTAGTTTTTTCCCCGAGGGTAGTTCGTGAAGTTTCATTTTTAGAGTTGAGGACGCGCGGGCAGACGATGTTCGAGTTTCATTCCCCTCATCATCGCGCCCTGCACTTCGCTGCAAATTTGGTTAATCATTTTCAATCCGCCGGAATCTCTGCGCAAGGCAATTCTCATCGGGCGCGTTCCGGGTGGCGCTTCGATCATTTTAAGCATGGCATTCGTCACGTCGTGCGGGTCCGGCGCGGCTTCACTTGACAAATACTGATTGGTCAGCGCGTTGATTCGCACGGCCTCTTCGTGCTCAACCGGGTATCCCTGCAAACGCTCAACGTCATCCGGCTCAAGTATCTTCGAGCGAAATTCAGAGGGATAAGCTCCCGGTTGAAGGATCACGGATTCAATTCCGTGCAAAATCACTTCGTATCCGAGCGCCTCCGCGTAGGCTTCCAGTGCAAACTTGCTTGCACAATACGATGCGAGATAGGGCAGCACGGTTCGTCCCAATCCGCTCGATATGTAGAGCAACAAGCCGCTCCGCCTTGCTCTCATGTGCGGCAGCACGTAGCGATTCAGGCGATGGACTCCGAGCAGATTCACGTCGAGAATACGCGCAAACTGTTCGGTAGTGCTTGCTTCCGCAACTCCGTCCACGCCGATTCCCGCATTGTGAATTACGCAATCCACGCCGCCGCGCGCCATGCACTGATTCACTGCATTTTCGACGGAAACCTCACTTGTGACGTCCATCTCAAGCACGACGACGTTCTTTGCGACGGATAGAGAGTTCGCCGCCTCGGAATTTTGCTCCTTGGGATTGCGCATCGTAGCAAAAACCCTGTGCCCCTCCAGTGCAATCTCCTCCGCTGCGAGCTTGCCGAATCCCGACGAACATCCTGTAATCAGAACATGCATAGCGTCACACCTTGTGTTTCGGCAACAGCATCGAAATAAGCACGGAAAGTGTCAGCACACCTGCAACCACGGCAAGAGAGACTCCAATCGGAATCTCCCACTGCGTGTGAGCGAGCAGCATCTTGACGCCGATAAACACGAGCACGACGGCCAGACCGTATTTCAGATAATGGAAACGATCAATGATTGCTGCCAGCGCAAAGTACATCGCCTGCAAGCCCAAGACGGCGAAGACGTTTGCCGTATAGACAATGAACGGGTCGCGCGTCACGGCAAAGATCGCCGGAATCGAGTCAAACGCGAACAGCACGTCGGAAAATGCCACTGCCACCAAAACCACCATCATCGGCGTAGCGAGCCGCTTGCCGTGCTGTATGATGGTCAGCTTGGAGCCGTGATAGTGGTCGGTGACGCGATAGAACTTCTTGAACAGTCTGACCGCGGGATTCTTCGAAGGGTCTTCTTCGCTCTCCCCTTGGAACGCGAGTTTAATACCTGTGAAAATCAGGAACGCGCCAAAGATGTAGATGACCCATTCAAACTGCTCGATAAGCCATGCACCGACCAGGATCAGTACCAGTCTCAGCGCCAGCGCTCCGATAATTCCCCACATCAACACCTTGTGCTGATGAAGTTTTGGAACCTTGAAGTAGGCAAAGATAACAATGAATACGAAGATATTGTCAATTGAAAGTGAGCGTTCAATGATATATCCCGTCACATACTCCGCCGCCGGCACCGGTCCCTTCCACCAATACACAAACACCGCGTAAAGCAGGGCGATCACGATCCAGATACCGCTCCAGATCAGCGACTCCTTGACGCTGACTTCATGTTCGCGCTTGTGAAAAATCTTGAGATCAATCCAAATCATCACGACAACCGCGATGTTAAAGACGATCCATTTTATGGTTTCAAATTCCCAGGTCATGCTATTGCTTTCGTATTCTTTCGAGATTCTCAATCCGTGCTGCACATGGCCGTTTGACCGGGGCACATGAAGCGTTGCGGGTGATAGTCGGAGTTTTCGTCTTCTAAATTCAGCCAGCGGTCGCCGAGGTCGCCTTCTTTCCCGTCGTTATCGTAATCCTCGCCTTCACCTTCTGCCCAA
>JADLDM010000091.1 GCA_020846695.1 bacterium
AGGGGGGGTGTAGTCGCGCAGAACCCGGCCGAAATCTGAGCCGCCGTTGTGGAGCCTGTCCTTTGCAAGGATATCCAGACCCGCAATGTCTCGCACTCGCCGAGCCGGGTTGCGCTTGAGCCCGCAGCCGACTGGACCACTCTATCGCGCATAACCCGGCCGAAATCTGAGCCGCCATTGTGGAGCCTGTCCTTTGTAAAGATCTCCAGACCCGCAATGTCTGTAAAAACAACACGAGAGGCAATCTCGCCTCTCTTTTAGCCCCTTATGTTCACAAGTTCCTGTTTTATAAAAGCACCCACCTCTTGACTTCCGACCCTTTCATGCGTATATTGTAATTGTTCTTCTGCCTTCATCCACCATCCATCCGCCACAATCCCCTCTTGAAAAACAACACCTTCCGTTCGGTCAATTATTAGTAAGCCTGCCAAGGTAGCTAAGTCCTCTTCTCAGGTCTCAGGTCTCAGGTCTTTCGATTCTCGATTTTTCCAAGACCATCGTCACCGGCCCATCATTTACCAGCTCAACCTGCATCTTCGCCCCGAAAATCCCCGTCGCAGTCTCTACCCCTCTCTGTCGCAACTTCTCCACAAACAATTCGTATAGCCTCTCCGCTACGTCCGGCGGAGCCGCGTCCACAAAACTCGGTCGCCTGCCCTTTCGCGCATCGCCATAGAGCGTGAACTGACTCACCACCAGCGCGCCGCCCCGCACGTCCTCAAGACTCAAGTTCATCTTCCCTTCACTGTCCGAGAAAATCCGCAGCTCGCAAACCTTCTGCACCCCCCATTCAATCTCAGCTTCCGTATCACCATGCCCAACGCCGAGCAATATCAGCAAGCCGTGATCAATCTTCCCGACGACCCGCTCAGCAACCGTCACCTGTGCGCGACTAACACGCTGAAGCACAACCCTCATGGCTGCTCCCACAATCCAATTGCATAAGGCGACGGCTCGCAAGAAATCGTGTCCGTAATCGCCGGCTCTTCCCCGCCCACGTCAATCCGCAGAACAAAGCCCTCATCGGGACACAGCACATATAGTGAAGCAAACGTCTCAGCAAAGACAGGTTTGATTGCTCGAGTCCCGCACTGCAAATCATAACTGAGCTCGTCGCCCAAATCCCAAATGCGCAGCAGACCCGAAGATGAATCCGCCGCCGCAAGATAGTGTCCGTTAGAACTGATATCCACGTCCACCGGCCCACCAGATAGCGGGTAGGTATCAATCGCATTCCGCGTGTCGGCGTCAAATTTCCATACCATGCCCGCACCGGGCAAAGCCGCATAGCCAATCTGACCATCCGGACTGAAACACAAATCCGTTGCCGCAGCAGGAGCATAGATCGGCTCAAGCTCCTGAAACCCAAGTTCCTGCACAATCCGAATCGCCGCATCGCCCGTCGAGGCAATCCAGGCTTGAAAATCGTTCAGCGGCCGCATCCTCAAACGCCTCAATTGCTGTCCGATGTCCAGTGTGTCCACGTCAAAGTCCTGCAAAGCAACCCGATAGTAGAATCCGTTGCGCGTAATCATATGCGCCGTCAATCCCGATTGATTGAGCTTCAAATCCATCGGAACTCCGCCCACAGAGAGCCTTCTGTCTAAATCGAGTTCAGGCATGTCATAGATCGCAAGCGAAAGCGCCTCGTTGTCCGCGACGAGCAGTTGATTGCCCGTATGCGTTGCTTCACATGCCATCGCCCATCCCTGCAACTCGCCGCCGCCCCGCAACTTCTGATCGCGAAGATCAAAAAAAATCAGCTCGGCTCCCACCGCGCTGACCACAATGCCAAGCGGAGGCCCGAACTGATCATTCGAACAATTCAAACACTTGTCCCGGCATGACACAAACAACGTCGCGCACATGCACAGCGCCCAAACCAATCCCTCCCTCATGCACCTCTCCTAAAGGTCTATCAAATGGCCCAGCTTGTCCCGCTTGGCCTCAAGGTAGCTCCGGTTCGTGCTGTTCGGCTCAATCGTCAGCGGCACGCGCTCCACAATGTTGATTCCATACTTCAGCAAATCGGAAACCTTCGCCGGATTATTGGTCAGTAGACGAACCTGCTTCACACCAAGTCTCCGCAAAATCTGAGCGCACGCTCCGTATCCTCGCAAATCGGCCTTGAATCCCAATTTCAAATTCGCGTCAACCGTGTCGAGACCTTCGTCTTGTAGCTTGTACGCCTGCAATTTCGCCGCAAGTCCGATTCCGCGCCCCTCCTGACGAAGGTAAACCAACACGCCGGCTCCCTCTTCCTGTATCCGCAAGAGCGCCTCTTCAAGCTGAGCCCCGCAATCGCATCTTCCGCTGCCAAACACGTCGCCGGTCAAACACTCCGAATGCGCGCGCACGAGCACTGGTTTCGACAAATCAAGAGGCTCCCGAACCAGAGCAAGATGATCCTCATTCCGAAAGAGATCATGAAAATGCACGAGCGTGAAGCGACCTAACTTCGTCGGGAAGGGCACGCGCACCTGCTCCACAACAAAATCTTCATGCAGCGCGCGATGCAAAGCAATCTGCTCAACGGAGATAATCTTCAGTCCGTGGCGGTCCGCAAACTTGCGTAACGCGGGGCCGCGCATCATCGTCCCGTCTTCCGCCATGATCTCACACAACACGCCGGACGGATACAGTTTCGCAAGTCGAGCGAGATCCACCGCCGCTTCCGTCTGACCGGGGCGAGCCAACACGCCGCCGCGTCTTGCGCGCAAAGGATGTATGTGACCCGGCCTTCCCAAATCTCCGGGCTTCGTCGCGGCATCCACCAAGGCACGGATCGTCTTCGCGCGATCAAAGGCCGAAATTCCCGTCGTCGTGCCGTGAAGGTAATCCACCGATTCCGTGAATGCGGTTCCCAACTTCGCTGTGTTCTGAGTCACCTGCGGACGCAGATTCAATTCCTCCGCCCGCTCTTCCATCAGCGATACACAGATCATCCCGCGCCCGTGAGTCGCCATGAAATTCACAGACTCCGGAGTCACGGCTACGCTGGCCTGAACCAGATCACCTTCGTTCTCACGGTCTTCGTCATCCACGCAAATCACCATCTTGCCCGCCGCGACGTCCCGCAGAGCTTCGTCCAGAGAATCCAGAATCATCGCGCGATTGTTGTCCCTATGCATCATCACCACTTCTCTTCAACTTTGGTACGCAAGGCTTCGGGAAAGAGTCTCTCAATGTACTTGCCAATCATATCCGCTTCAAGATTCACCACCGTGCCCACCCGATACTGCGAAAACACGGTCACTTCCCACGTGTGCGGTATTACACCCATCACGAAACTCTCGTCTTTAAGCTCCGCAATCGTCATCGAAACTCCGTCCACGGAAATTGAACCCGTGGGAATGAAATACTTGCGCAACGGCTTGGGAATTGAAATCTCAATTTCCCGATTCTCTCCGACTTCTGTCACGCGCAGCACGTGACCCACTCCGTCAATATGTCCCTGCACAAGATGACCGCCCAAGTCCGCGCCCATGTTCAAGGGGCGCTCAACATTCACCCGGCTGTCCGCTCGCATCAATCCCAAATTTGTTTTGTCAAGCGTGATGCTCATTAGTTCACAACGGAACCCGCCCGCCCAAGACTCAATCACCGTTGTACAGCAACCGTTGATTGATACGCTCGACCCCTGAGCCAACGCGTGACTCCAACACTTTGTCTCAATCCACAAGGTGCGAAAACGCTCACCGTCTTCCACCTTCACGATCGTTCCCATTCCTTCAACTATGCCCGTGAACATTTTTCTCAAGATACAGCCAAGTGTCTTCGCCGAACTCCTTCCTGTCGCTCAGGCGAAATCTCGGAGCATCCTCCAAGTTTGTAAGTCCTAATTCCGCAAAACTCGGTCGCCCTTCGCTTCCGATTAGCATCGGCGATTGAGCGACAATCAACTCGTCACATAATCCCGCGCGCAGCATCGCCGCGTGAATCGTGCCGCCGCCTTCCACAAGCAGCGATGCAATTCCCCGTCGCGCCAATTCGCGAAGCGCTGCGGCCAAATCTACTTTGCCATCCGCACCCGCGCGAATCGCAATCACCGTCGCGCCCAACTTCTCCAACTGCTTGCGCTTCTCCGCGCTTGCGCTCTCCGTGGTCAGAATCCACGTGCGGCTCTTGTCCTTCTGCTTCAAGATGCGCGCTTCAAGCGGAATTCTCAACTGCGAATCCGCAATCACGCGCACGGGATTTCTTCCCTTCACGTGACGCACGGTCAATTCGGGATCATCGTCCAGAACGGTCAGCGCGCCAACGAACACTGCATCAAGCTCCGCTCGAAGTCTGTGAACCTCTTCGCGCGACTTCTCGCCCGTAATCCATCTCGACTGACCGTTAGAGAGCGCTATTCTCCCGTCGAGAGTTTGCGCAATTTTCAGAAGAGTCCACGGGCGGCCGCGCTCCATGTAGGTGATGAATGCGCGATTGAGTTTGCGCGCTTCGGCCTCAAGCACTCCGACTGCAACCTCGATCCCCGCTTGCGAAAGCTGCATGATGCCGTTGCCGTTCACAATCGGATTCGGATCCTGATGCGCGATCACCACGCGCGCGATTCCCGCTTCGATCAAGGCGCTCGTGCAGGGCGCAGTCTTCCCGACGTGACAGCACGGTTCGAGATTCACGTAAATCGTCGCGCCCGCCGCCTGCTCTCTTGAGAGTTTTTCGAGAAGCGCAACTTCAGCGTGCACGCCGCCGTATTTCTTGTGATAGGCTTTCGCAAGAAGCTTTTCATCCTTCACCGCGACGGCGCCTACGAGCGGGTTCGGACTAACGGCCCCCTTGCCCTTCTCCGCTTCACGCAGCGCCAGCCGCATGAAATGCTCGTCGCGTGACTCCGCGCGCTTCATGCTGCTATTGAGCGGATTGCGTTTGCAGTCGCAGAGAGCATTCGATAATTCTACTCATCAACTCAACCGGTGACCAACCGACCGCTGCCGCTGCCTTCGGTACGAGAGAGGTTGCGGTCATTCCCGGAAGCGCGTTCAGTTCAAGACAGATGAACTCATTGTCGCGCGCCAGAAAGTCCACGCGCGCAAATCCTCGACAGCGCAGCGCCGCGAACACGCTCTCCGCCGCGCGGCCGATTCTATTTGCAAGATCGGGATCAATCGGAGCCGGACAGAGATAGTCTGTGCGGCCCGCCGTGTATTTGTTTGTGTAATCGTAGAATCCGCTCTTCGGCCTAATCTCGATTAGCGGCAAACACTTTCCATCAATCACCGTTGCGGCGATTTCGCGCCCCGAAAAATAGGTTTCAATCAAGGCCGAGTCGTGCTGATCGAGAATTTGCTTCACCGCTTCAGCAACTTCATCCGCACTTCTGACAATGGAGAGCCCGACCGTGGAGCCGCCGTTGGCTGGTTTGATCACAGAGGGAAAGCCGAGTGTGCGACCAATCTTGTATTCGACAAAACCCGTGTCGCGAAGTTGCTCCTCATTCAGCTCGAACCCCTCCGCAACCGGAATCGCAGCGCTCTGCATCAGAGTGCGCGACGTCGGCTTGTTCATCGCCAGCGCGCAGGAAAGGGATGAGCTTCCGGCAAACGGCATTCCCGACCACTCGAGAACGCCCTGCAAGACTCCGTTTTCGCCGTAGCCTCCATGAATAATCTGAAAGACGAACTCGATTCGCTCGCGGCGCATGACCTCAAGCATGGTTTCAATCTTGTTCGGCTCGAACGCACGCTTGACTTCGTAGTCCGGCGCATCCAAACCGACTTCGCTTCCGGAAACTGCAACTTCTCCGGGATGTACGACATCGGGATTTTCGGGATCGTACTTCACAACTTCATGTCCCGCTTCCATCAGCCATTTCGCGACGGCGTCACCCGATGCGTAAGAAACGTTGCGTTCCGATGAATCTCCGCCGAAAAGAACCAGTATTCTCAAGATGCCCGCTCCGATGCTGTGCGCGCAGAGAGCGCCGCACTCAATCTGTTCATTGTTTCTTCCCGTCCCCACATGGCCACCAGTTTTGCAAGCTCGGGACCATGCTCGCGTCCCGTCAAAGCGAGGCGTAAGGTCATCCAGAGCTGCTTGCCTTGAAGCGCATTCGCTTTGCCCGAGGCGTTCGCAATCTCCTTGAACTTCGCTCCGATCTCTTCAAACCTGTTCCAGAGCGGCGTCTCGATATGTGCAAAACCTTCCAGAGTTGAATTCAGAAACGCGAATTGCTGCTCGGAAAATTCAGGAATGTCGCCTTGAGCTGAATACGCCTCACCGACTTTGTCCCGAATGTCCGCGCACGTTTCAGCGCCCGCGCGCAGACTTTCGACCGCGAAGCGCACGCGCTCCGTTGCAACCGATTCGAGTTCCTCCGGCAGGAGCGCGCAAACACTCTCCCATATATCGTCGGAAGATTTCTTCGCAATGTACTCGCCGTTCATCCAGCGCAGCTTCTGCATGTCGAACACCGCGCCGGCTTTGTTCACGCGCTCAAGCGAAAACTCCTTGACCAACTCCTCCAGCGTGAAGAACTCGCGCTCATCCTGCGGATGCCAACCTAACAACGCAACGAAATTGAGCAAAGTTTCAGGAAGAATTCCCTTTTCGCGATAAGCCTCGACCGCAACGTCGCCGGAGAGCTTTGACATCTTCGAGCGATCCGGATTTAGTAGGAGCGGGAGATGCGCAAACTGCGGTGGCGCCCACCCGAAAAAGCGATAGAGCAAGACGTGCTTGGGGGTTGAAGGCAACCACTCTTCGCCGCGAATTACATGTGAGATTCGCATCTCGTGATCGTCCACGACGTTTGCGAGATGGTAAGTCGGATAGCCGTCGCTCTTCAGGAGCACCTGATCGTCAATCGTGTGCGATTCAAATTGCACGTCGCCGCGGATCAGATCGTGAATGTGAATCGTCTCGTGATCCGGTACTTTCATACGCCAAACGTGCGGCGACCCGCTTGCGATCTTCTCATCCGCTTCAGACTTCGAGAGCTTGCGGCAACGCTTGTCATACATCGGCGGTCGCTTCAGCGCCTCCTGATCCGCGCGCATCTTGTCCAGCGTTTCCGACGAACAGAAGCAGGGATAGGCGAAGCCGCTTGCGGCAAGCTCGCGTATCTTCACGCTGTAGAGATCAAGCCGCTCCGATTGAACATAAGGCCCATAGGGACCGCCGATCTTTGGACTCTCGTCGAATTCGATTCCGAGCCAGTGGAAGACGTCTATGAAATTTTCAACAGCGCCTTCGACCAATCGCGTGCGATCCGTATCCTCGACGCGCAGAATCAGTTTGCCTGAGTGATGACGAGCGAAAAGATAGTTATATAACGCCGTGCGCAAGCCGCCGACGTGCAGATAGCCCGTTGGACTGGGAGCATAGCGTGTACGTATGTCAGAATGATTCATTCGCTCTTAAATAACATGACGACTGCGGTCGCGGCGATTCCCTCTTTGCGGCCCGTGAAGCCCATGCCCTCAAACGTCGTGCCCTTGATTGAAATGCGATCCACGGGAATATCCATCACTGTGCTTAGATTCTCGCGCATTTCCTCACGATAGGGAAGCAATTTCGGTTCTTCGCAAATCACACTTACATCCAC
>JADLDM010000092.1 GCA_020846695.1 bacterium
CCGTTCCAGTCAATCATCGTCGAGTACCAGAGACGCTTGCACGATTGGTAGCGGCGCTTCGTCTCCCAGCGTTGACCTTTTCGCTCGTAACGACGCAACTCCTCTGAGTCTGGAAGATAATCGGCGGCCTGTTGATCCGTGTAAATCTGCGTGGTCTTGATTTCGACGGAATCCGCGCCCCACTCTTTCGCCTTAGCGCGCAGATAGGGAATCTCGTGCTGGTTGTGCTTCATCGGCAGCCACTGCATGATCAGACGCGGATACTTCTGACCTCGTTCGTCGCGCAGTCTGCGAATCTCTCTTAGATTCTCCACGACGACTTCGAGATTTCCTCCGATCCGATAAATCTTATAGCTGTCGGGCGTCAATCCGTCAATCGAGAAGATGAGTTCGGAGAGTCCTGCGTCGAGCAGCCTCGGAATCAAATTGCGGCGATGCAGAAGATTTCCATTCGTGGAAACCATTGTGTGAATACCGCGCGCCGTGGCCATGCCGATCATCTCAGGCAGATTATCATTGATCGTCGGTTCGCCTTGATTCCATAGCGCGATGACTTTCACATAGCGCCCGACGTTATTGAGAATACGTCGGTAGTTCTCCAGATTCATCGTTCCGAGATCGCGCGTCAGTTCGCGCGCACCGATGGGACACAGGGGACATTGCAGATTGCAGCGGCTGATCGGCTCAATCATGATGCTGATCGGCCAACCCCACACCAATGGGCGCTTGACGACGTGAGACAGCGCATAGCTGGCCGACAGCGTAGAAAGATTCGCAAGATAAGCAGGGGAGAGGGAGAGGCCGCGCGGAGATTGCATGTGAACTTAATTGAGGATGCTCTTAACAATTTCCGCAACATGTTTGCCGATTGCGGGAGATGCGGTGAGTCCGGGAGAGTCAATTCCGAGCAGGTGAATCTGTCCGTCTGAATTGCCGAGTTCAGTGGAGAGGATTACGAAGTCGCGAAAGTCATCTTGCTCACCCTGCAGCTTGGCGCGTATGCCGCTCATGTCGGGAACGAACTCGCACTCGTTCGCTCGCGGCAGGTATCGAGCAACGGCTTCGCGCACGGAATCGGGACACCTCTTTGGCTGTGAATAGTCCTCGTTTCGCTCTTTCAGATACTCCGAGGTCGGCCCGAACTTCAATTCGCCTTGCAAATCCAAGACAGTGTGAATCCCAAGTGTATGCGCGTGCTTCGGCGGCGCGGGATAGATCAGATGCGTGACGATTGAAGAAGGCAAGCCCGCTGCGCGATAGTAGTTGCCTTTGCTCCAGTGCTGAGTCAGCTTGAGTGCCGCAACATCCACTCCGCATTTCTCAGCAAGAGAATCCGCGTAAAGTCCGGCACAATTGACAAATGCGCGCGCGCTGATACTTGATTGTTCCGCGCCATCATTGACGGAGATTGACCAACCTCTTCTATTTACGTCAACGCCTTCAACGTTCGCGTTGAAAAGGATATCACCGCCGTTCGCCTGAATCCTTGCGCTCTGAAGTCTCAATAGCGCGTGACTATCAAACACCGAAGTTTCCGGTGACCACAAGGCAGCGACCGCTCGAACATTCGGTTCAAGTCTGTTGAACTCCCGCAGATCGAGAAGTTGGGTCTTCACACCAAGAGTCTGCGCCGTTTCGTGCAGGGCATAGAGCGAATCAAGCTCGGAAAACTCTGTCGCAACCACGAATTTCCCTGTGTTGCGCAAGGGGATGTGCCCGTCGCTCGCCCAATGCTCGATCATCCGCCGACCTTCAACACAGCACTTCGCCTTCATCGAATTGATCGGATAATAGAGTCCCGCGTGGAGCACTTCTGAGTTTCTGCTCGACGCGCCGCATCCCGCGCGCTCGTGAGTCTCAACCACCAGCACACGCGCAAAAAAAGAAATTTCCGCCGCGCAAGCGAGTCCGACTGCGCCGGCGCCGGCGATGACTGCATCGTAGTCGAAATCCTCCGCCGCTCTTCGCAAAGGTTCTGCTCGATAGGTGTCCATCATGAAGAGAAAATTGAATCGCTATTTGATTTTGCTCGCTCTGAGCGTTCTGCTTACAATGCTCTTCATCTCGAAATCCGAGAACGCACGCGAAGAGAACGGCCCATTCCCGAGCGATTGGTTCATGTCGCAGCGCATCTGGCCGGATACGGAATTACCTTCGCAACTTGTGCTCGACGCTGCCCGGCAATCGGCCTCGCTTCGCAATTCTGCGCTCGATGAAGACCCGCATTGGATTCCCGAAGGCCCGACCAACATCGGCGGACGCATCACGGACATTGTCGCAGATCCCGCAAACGATCAGATCATCTACGTCGCCGCTGCAAGCGGCGGAATCTTCAAGACGACTGACGGCGGAATGACTTGGAATGCAATCTTCGACGGAGCGCCGACGCTCTCGGTGGGCGCGCTGGCGATGGATCCGCAAAACTCGAACATCCTATACGCGGGAACCGGAGAAGCGAATTCGGCGGGTTTCAGTTACTTTGGTTCCGGCGTCTACAAGAGCGCGAATGCCGGACAATCATGGACGCACATCGGACTCGACGAGAGCCGCTACATTGGAAGAATCGCCGTGCATCCCGAAGATCCGAGCATTGTCTGGGTCGCCGCGATGGGAGAACTCTTCAACACCACAGGGGATCGCGGACTCTATTTGAGTGAAGACGGCGGCGCAACGTGGGAACGCAAGCTCTATGTCAACGATACAACAGGTTGTGTTGACGTTGTGGTTGATCCGAACAACACCGACGTCGTGTATGCTGCGATGTGGCAGCGCATTCGAAATCCGATAGAGCGCAGAGCTGGCGGACGAGGATCAGGAATCTATAAGAGCACGAATCGCGGGGAGACGTGGACGCGATTGAATTCTGGGCTTCCTCCCGTCGCGGACGACGTCGGCAGAATCGGTTTGGCGATTGCTCAATCAAATCCGCAAGTGCTTTACGCGATCTACGCGGATCATCCCGGTTACTTCGCGGGTATTTTTCGCACCGCCGACTCCGGAGAAAATTGGTCGCGTGTCAATGACGACGACCTCCAGGACATGTATTCATCCTTCGGCTGGTACTTCGGAAATATCCGCGTGCGGCCCGATGATGAGAACGTCGTGTTCGCGTTGGGCGTGTACATCTGGCGCTCAACGAACGGCGGCCAAACATGGACGGCCAATGGCGCGCCGCACGTGGATCACCATGCACTCTGGTTTAATCCGGCGACGCCTTTTCACTTTCTGAACGGTAACGACGGCGGGCTCTATCGCTCAACGAACAACGGCAACAGCTATACGTTCATCCCCGGGTTGCCGATCAATCAGTTCTACGCAGCGACCGCCGATTATCAACATCCTGAACGTCTTTACGGCGGCACGCAGGACAACGGCACTATGCGCACAATCACAGGCGCGAACGATGAGTACGAGAGCATCTACTGGGGCGATGGCTTTTACGTGCTCGTTGACCCCACCAATAATAACAACATTTACGCGGAATATCAATACGGCAACTTAGCGCGCAGTACGGATGGCGGTCAGTCCTTTCAGGAGGCGCTGGTCGGAATAGATGAGAGTGAGCGGCGGAATTGGTCTACTCCGGTGGCCATGGCGCCGAGTTCTCCTAATACGCTCTATTTCGGGGCAGAGCGCGTGTATCGCACGATCAACCGCGCGCAAGATTGGTCGGTGATAAGTCCGAATCTCACCAACGGACCGGGCGGCGGAAACCTCGTCTTCGGAACAATCACGACGATTGGAGTTTCTCCTGCAAATCCACAGGTGATTTGGGCGGGAACCGATGATGCGAACGTCTGGGTGACAACAAACTCCGGCTCGCAATGGTCGCTGCGCAATAGCGGGCTTCCGCAGCGAAATATCACGCGCATCACTCCGCATCCTGCCAACGCGAGTGAAGCGCTTGTAACCATCTCAGGATTTCAACGCGGCGAGCAACCCGCTCATCTCTTCTACACGACGGATTTCGGCCTGACGTGGACTTCTTTGGGGGAAGAGCTTCCAAACGCGCCGCTCAACGATGCGCTGTTCGATTCTGAGTTTCCCAGCAGAATCTATGTGGCATCGGATTTCGGAGTTTTCTGGAGTCGCGACTACGGCGACACTTGGAGTGCGCTGGGCCAAGACATGCCTGCTGTCCCGTTGATTGATCTCGTCATGCATCAGCCGTCCCGGAAGTTGGTAGCGGCGACCTATGGACGTTCCTTCCTATCGCTCGATCTGGATTCACTGATAGCAAATCACCCTCCGGTGATCCATTCTATTACTCCGGAGTCCCCGCATCGAACCGCGCCGAACACCGACGTCCTGCTGTCCGTTGATGCGAGTGACCCGGACGGCGACGACATGATCATCGTATGGAGATTGAACGGTGAGGTGATTGGAACTTCAACGCCGATCAACATTCAATTTCCAGATACCGGAACTTACGTGTGTCAACTCGACGTAGCGGATCAGGAATTTCAGGTTTCCGATTCGGTCGTGATGATCGTGCAGACCTCCGACGCTCGCGAGACGCCGCTTGTTGTCACTGACTTTTCGCTCTGCGCGTATCCCAATCCTTTCAATTCATCTGCGACCCTGCGTTTTGATTTGCCTTCTCCGTCGTCTGTTGTGTATTCATTGTTCACCGTGGACGGGCGGCAGATCGAGACCAGGAATGCAGGCTACTTCTCAAGCGGAAGCCACCGTCTGAATCTAAGTGCAAAGAATCTGCCTTCTGGCGTGATCTTCCTTCGCTTGCAGGCAGGCCGCATGTATCAGGATATCAAACTACTGCTAATCAAATGAAATCACTGCAACTTCTCGTTATTTGCGGCGCGTTTTGCAACGCGGCGACTCTATTCGCTCAAGATACGCTGCGTGTCATGAGTTACAACGGATTGAATTTCTCGTCTTCGAGTTCTGATCGTCTCGACGACTTCCGCAAAGTCTTCTGGAGTGCGCAGCCGGACATTATCGTGATGCAGGAAATCATTGATGCAACTGCGGTGAATAACCTCCTCAATCAGTCCATTCGCGTATGGAATCCGGCTTTTGAGGCATGTACGTTTGTCAACGG
>JADLDM010000093.1 GCA_020846695.1 bacterium
CATCGCAGACGCAGAGAATCAGGGTGAATGACCTGGGCAGTAAGGCGCGGGTCCGCCGAAAATTGTACGGCCGGTTCCGTACTGAGTTCTGCGAAAGTCCCAACCATTTCATGTCCGAAGCAATCGCGCGCCCAAAGGCGAGCCTGATAATTGGTTCCCGGATTGAGACCGGAGATCACTCCGGTTCCGCGTTGCGCCCAGTCCTTGCCAAGGAAATAGACTGTTTGCGGTCCCGGATTGCTTGGGATCGGTTCAATGAACCACGAGGTTTGAAACGCATCGGGCGATACCTCGACTGCATACTTTGTGCGCTCGGAGTTCTGTGGATCCCAGGGGATCACGTAATAGAGATGGTTCGGGGAACCTGCCGAATGAAGAATTGGAGGAGGTGGCGACACCACGGGTGTACAGGCCAGCGCATTAATGTGAACGACAGTTTTGGGAGTATCCGCCTGAGCATGGTAGATTGTCACAACACCGTCGAAATCGAACTCGTAAAGAGGCGCGAACATCACTTGCACGTCAAAGACTCCGCCCGGCTCCAGCAGGACAGGCGGAACATTTGTCGTGAAGACATTACCGTTTGTGCGAATCGAGTCAATACAGATTGTCTGCACCCCGTCATTCATGATAGGGAAGTTGATGACGTTGGAAGACCCGACGGCAGTGTGCGGAATCGTTAGCATCGGCGGAGCCTGTAGGCTTCCACCACAGAGCGACGCGCAGGCACTATTGGGAAGACCCGGAGTGCAGTGGCGATAGCGACCGGATGTAGAATAGAGGTGCGTGGATTCATGCCACTGGGAAGGATCCGTTGACCACGGCGCTGCCTGATTGCATTTTTCCAGCGAGTTTCCTGAGTTGAGGCCGCACAGATCTGGGAAATTCTGAAGCGGGGCGATGGTCCCGTCAATCAGATTGGCAGAAAATCCGACTCCATCGTAGAGTGCAAGATTATCGCCAGTGTCATGCAGGAGCCATGAAGGATCAATCTCCGCGCACACGAGGCCGGGCACACCAATCAAAGACTGTTTACTGATTACTTGATAACCGAGCGGAGGAATGGTGACACCGGCTGAAATCTGAATCGCGCCTTCGCTTGTGGGCACGGGCCACGTATTGCCGTCGGTTAGCACCCAATGACTCACATCCACCGGCACGTTGAGCGTGTTGTAGAGTTCAACCCATTCGACATCAATGCCTGCGGTATCATCGTACATGATTTCATTGATGCGTACGCTGCCGGGCTGTGCATGGGCGATTGCACTCGCGAGCAGCATCAGGGCACAGAACATGATCTTCATGAGCACTCTCTGTCTTGGTAGCTTGCCTAAGGGCAAAATAGAAATCTTGTTCTGAAAATAGCTCCGTGCGCTACGAATGTCAATGAACTATGATGACGAATTGAAGATTTTCGAATAGGATGCCTTGTAGTAAGTTATTGTGAAAGCTGGAGGTGGGGCGAGTGGAGATTCTTCGAGGGAAGAAGCGGAGGCGTGACTCTATAATGGCACCATGGCGCTGCTATTTCTTCCAGCCGAATTTTTTCATGTCAATGCGGTCGCGGGAATCGAAGAGGATGCCTTCATGTTCGAGGAGTTTTTTTTGAAGGCTTGCGGCGATGGGATTGGCGCGGATGGAGACATAGCCTTGCGCATTGATGACGCGATGCCACGGGATCTTGTTGACGAGATCATCGGGGAGAGAATGCAGAGCATAGCCGGCAAGTCGCGCGTGTCGTTCGAGTCCGGCGATGCGCGCGACTTGGCCATAGCTTGCAACTTTGCCGCGGGGAATTTTTTTTACGACGGCGTAGATGCGGGTGTAGAGGGAGGATACACGGTCTGATTTCGGCGGTCTGTCTGCAGCCACAGGGGCAGCAGCTACACGAGGGGCCTTTGACATCGTAGTTGAGGAGCCTTCCCCCCTGTGTCCCCCCGCACATTGCAGGGGGAGTTTAGAGGTCGTAATGAAGAAGTTTGAGGATAACGTGGGCGCGTAGTGTGTAGTCCGATTCGAGTGAAATGGAGTCCGTTGCTTCGAGAGGAAGATACCAGCGTAATTCAGGATCAAATTCGGAATAGGGGAAGCGGAAAATTCCGTCGGAGTCCTGCGCCAATTCGAGTTCATCATAGAGCCACGTTAGATGCGGAAGCTCGCCGACCACACCCGCGCGGGCGCCGAGTTCAAGATCATACAGAAGTCTCGCGGGTTTGGCAAGATACTCGGGTTTCGGCGGCACGCGGAGTAGGCGAGTTTTTAGAAGAGTCGCGCCGAGGGGAAGGTCGCCGGCCTCCGCTTCGAGTTTGTCGAGCGCCCGCTTCAACAACGATTGAATTCGCGCTTTGGTTTCGCCGCTTGCAAGATACAGGCAGAGAGCGGCGTAGGCGGATTCCGTCGGTGCGGGTTGTGAGTCGTCGTGCAGCCAAACCTCCCATTCCATCACAAGCAGCTCAATAAAGGCTTCAAGCATCAGATGTTTGCCGCGCGTGGAACGGGCGAGCAGATGCAAACAGCAATCGCGAACGAGTCTGCGAGCCTCCTTCCTCTCTTCTTCATTCCTTGCACCAATCGCAACTTCCCACGTGACCTCCTCTTGCGCGAGTGTGGGCAGCATCACACGCTCAATCGCAGTCTTGACGACGGGATGATTTTCCGCGCCGCATTCGCAGAGATGGAGAATCGCCTGCTCGGTTGTCCACTTCGCAGGATCGCGCAAGGGCACAAGCAGATGACCTGAGAACGCGCCGCTTGGTTCCTGCTGTGAAGCAAGAGTCTGCACGTGCTCGCATTTCAAAACCTGTTCTTCAGATGCGGCGGCATCCTTCCAGCTTTCGTCGTGTTCGAGCACATCGCGCAAGAGCCGATAGCGGAGGATGGGGCCTGCACCCTTGAAAAGGTGGTTTAGACCGGTTGGTATGGCGGAAGAATCGAAAATCGAATACTCCAAGCTTGTCCTGAGTCTGCGAAGGATCAAAAAACAGAATAGAGAAGAGAGAGCGGGCACGCAGGCCCGCCCCTCAAACTTTCGGCAGCCACGGGGGCAGCCGCTACAGGAAGTTGTAGCCTTTACACTCCGGCTTGGGCTCGGGAGACGATCTTAACGGATTTCATCGAGACTTTTTTCAGAGGAGAAGAGCCCTGCACGGGCGTGTTGGCAATCTTATCCACGAGTTCAAAGCCCTTGATGCACTTTCCGAAGATGGTGTATTGATTATCGAGGTGCGGCGTCGCGACATGGCAGATGAAGAACTGTGAGCCTGCGCTGTTGGGATCAGGAGTGCGAGCCATTGACATCGTGCCGGGTTCATGCTTCTTCGCATTGAATTCCGCATTGACAGTCCATCCCGGTCCGCCCGAACCTGTGCCGGTCGGGTCTCCGCCCTGCACCATGAAGCCCTTGATGACGCGATGAAAGATCGTGCCGTCGTAATACTTGTTGTCGGCGAGATACTTGAAGTTGCGCACGTGATTGGGTGCGACGTCGGGATAGAATTCACAGACGATGGTTCCGGAAATATCGCCGCCTTCTTGTGCGATTTCAATCACGGCGACGGAGTCACCGGTTATCGGATAGTCTGCGGGCCACTTGGCGAGCTTGTTTGTGTCGGTCATGGGTGCGGGTTTGTCTTCGGTTTTCTTGGGTTGTTCTTGAGCAGCTTTCTTGGCGGGTTCGGGGGCTTTTTCTGCTTTGCCGCATCCGACCAAGACGACGCCTATGGCGACGAGAGCGATGAGTAATGTTTTCATGGGGACCTTTCAGAAAATATGATATATGATATAGGAAATATGAAGTCAGAGGGAAAGAATTGGGCCTAAAGTTTTTTGCGCGGTGAGGTGCACGGCGATTTCGGGATTGTCGAGAGCCTCACACGCGGAAGAGCGGGCGAGCTGCGGATGGTTATTTTCTTCCGACAAGTGAGCGAGCACGACGTGTTTCAAGTTGCGGTTGCGGCAGCGATGAAGCACTTGCGCGGTCTGATGGTTTGAAAGATGGCCGGTGGAGGACGCGATGCGCACCTTCAGCACTTCGGGGTATGGCCCCGTGCGAAGCAACTCTTCGTCATGATTGCTCTCGATTACGGCAATAGTTGAATCGCGGAAAGCCTGAGAAAGTTCCCGGCTGACTTCACCTAAATCCGTGGCAATGGTGACAACGTCGGACTCGGTTTGAATATGGAAGGCTGCCGGTTCGGCTGCATCGTGCGAGACGCCGATTGCGCTGACCGTGAAGGGGCCGATGTCCACAGCTTCTCCGTTCATGGGGAAGGCTTTCTGTTTTCGAGCAAATCCGGGTGAGATCGCGTCGAGCGTGCCATGCGTGGCGTAAACGGGAATCGGAGCCTTGTTTAGCAGGCGACCCAATCCGCGTGTGTGATCACTGTGCTCGTGGGTGAGAAAGATCGCATCAATCAGATCGGGCCGCTCGCCAATCTGCTGAAGCGCAAGCAGCATCGCGCGAATGCCAAGCCCTGCGTCCACGAGAATGCGCGTATCTCCTTCACGCAGAAGGATGGAATTTGCTTTGGAGCCTGAGGCGAGAACGGAGAGACGCAAAATATGAAATATGAAATGTGAAATATGAAGGAGAAACGCCGAGACTACTTTTGCACGACTAAGGTGTCGGCAAGCATGTCGTGGAGTGCCTGCTTTCTTTGTGTGAAGGCAGCCATGATGAAGCCGATACCGATGATGAGCAGCGAGACGAATTTACCGAAGAATCTGCCGGATGCGCGCGCAAAGCTGATACGGTGGAAGCGTTCGTCGGTGACGACGATGCCGATGACCATCTTGCCCAATGTGGCCTGTTTGGTGGAGCTTTCCAGCAATGCGAAATAGAGCCAGGCGACGGCAAGCGAGAAGAGTCCGCTTGAATCGGATATCTCCATGTCGGTTGTCCAGACAAAGTTACCGGTGACGACATTAATCAGGATTGTGTCAATGAGGATCGCAAGCACTCGGCGCCAGAATCCGGCATATTGCACGGGCGCGATATTGATGGAGCGCGATGGGGTGGGTTCCGGCGATTTGATCAGGTTCTGTCCGCATTGCGCGCAGAATCTTGCCGACGTTTCATTCTGTTTTCCGCAGTGCGAGCAGATGACGAAATCGGGCAGCGGCGGTTCTTTGACGAGTTCCTGACCGCATTGCACGCAGTATTTCACCCAGGCTTCGTTTTCCTTGCCGCAGTTTGCGCAGGCAATGGGATCGGGCTTGGGCTGTTTGATCAGCGTCTTTCCGCACGTTGAGCAGAAGCGCGCTGACTCGTCATTTTGTTTTCCGCAATAGTCGCAGAACATAGGGTCACCTTTTGTCCTTCACACTCTGCTTCCGCGTTTGGTGAGCGGGATTTCCTGACGGCAAAGGGGGCAATCAATCGGAAGAAAGGATTCGAGATCGAGTTTCACGACGGCGAAGGGTGCGGGTTTCAGGTCGGTACGTCCTCTTTGAATCAGGCAGCCGATGCCGCAGACGATTCCGCCTTCACGCTCGACCGCTTCGACCACTTCACCTGCGGATTTTCCGGTGGTGATCACGTCTTCGCAGACCAGAACTCTCATTCCCTTCTTGATCTCAAAACCGCGCCGCCACTGCATGACATCTTCGATGCGCTCGGGGAAAGCGATGGGTTTAGCAAGGACTTTTGCAACTTCATGCGCAACCAGCACGCCGCCGGTCAAAGGGCCGACAATCAGATCAGGATTTGCAGAGGAAAAGTGCTCGGCGATCCCGCGCGCAATTTTCGAGGTCAGATCCGGATGTTCGAGCAGACGGAACTTCTCGACATAGATATGACTGTGCCTGCCGGACGAGAGCAGGAAGTGTCCTTCGAGAAATGCGCCGCACGAGCGGAGGAGGTTGATAACTTGGTCTTGAGAGAGATGCAACGTTGAGCCAGAAATAGGAAATGGGAACCTGAGAATTAGAGCGCACGCAGTGCGGCACTACAGGGTAATCACATCGGTAGCCGGCCTCACAAGGGCAAGAAGATGCGGGCGGGTCGGGGACCCGCCCCTACGGTACTATTACGATGGAATGACGGTTACTTCGCGGCGCTTCTTGACGTAGGTGGATGCGATCATGTCATGCAATCCCTGTTTCTTCGCCGTGAATGCCACCATGATGTAGCCGATACACATGATCATACCGGAGAGAATTTTCGCGAAGTAGCGGCCCGTGGCACGACCGAAGGAGATGCGCTGCCCGTTGTAGTCCGTTACAACGAGGCTCATGGCGAGTTTGCCTAATGTGCCTTGATGTTTGGAGCTTTCCATCATCGCGTAGTAGAGCCACTTCATGAGTGTAGCGATGATGGCATAGCCGATGAAGCGGCTGATCAGGCTCCAGATATCGGAGAAGTCCGGCTCTTCCATTTCGGATATGGCAATGATGTCGCCGATGCTGAAGGCCAGGCTTAGCATGAAGAGCAGGAACCCCGCGAAGCCCAGCAGCAGTTCATCGAGAACGTGGGCAACGAATCTGCGCCAGAATCCGGCGTACTCCGTCGTCTGCACGATAGTGGTCGCGGTCGGTGCAACGGAGACGGGATTGGCTTTTTCTCCGCACTGTGTGCAGAAGGCCGCGCCTTCAGCGAGCGGCGCACCGCATTTCCAACAGAACATGGGACCTCCTCAGAAGGTATGAGGGATGAGGTAAGTGGTATGAACCCGGAGCCTCAGAAAGTGAGGTTACTTCCCGCCGTCGTCGGTCTCCAGACCGATAATGTCTCCATTGCGGGCTTGTAAGCCCACAACGGCGACGGGAATCACTCATCTCGCGGGCACAGCATGCTGTGCCCCTACAATCGCAATTCGCTACGCAGGCGCTCGACTTCGTTCAGGGCAGCATCAAGGTAGTCATCGCCTGAAGACGCGTAGAGCACGGAGCGTGAGACATTGAGCAAGCCGAGTGTGTTTGTTTTCTTTAATTTGGCCATGACGCTCGCGCTTCCGCCTTGCGCGCCGCTTCCGGGGAGCAATAAGGGAAGTTCGGGAGCTTCGCGGAGAATTGCATCGAGCGCATCGGGTTTTGTGGCGCCGACAACAAGCCCGAGATTCTTGTTTGTGTTTGCGGCTAAGGTCTGTCGCGCAATCTCCAGATAGAGTTCGCGTTCACCCATCGAAAGATTTTGCACGGAACCCGCGCTTGAATTGGATGTCGCGCATAAGACGAACACGCCGTTTTCCGGTTTGCGGTAGAACGGTTCGAGCGCTTCGATGCCGAGATAGGGCTGCGCCGTGATTGCGTCCGCGCCTAATCCATCAAAGATCGCGCGCGCGTAGGCTTCGTTGGTGTGCTCGATGTCTCCGCGCTTGGCATCCACAATCCAGAGAGTTTCCGTGGGGCAGTTGATGCGAAGTCTTTCCAGCGCGAGCCAGCCGCCGGAGCCGTAGGCTTCAAAGAAGGCGGTGTTGGGCTTGAAGGCGGCGACCTTTGGCCAGAGCTTTTCGATCATCTCTGTGACGAACCAGTAGGCTCCCTCGGCGCCGCGTCCGAATTTGGGCGGAATTTTCTTCGGATCAGGGTCGAGGCCGACACAGAGAGGAGTCCCCGCGCGGTCAATTGCGGCCTTCAGGCGGTCGGTGAAGCAGGTTATGGCCACGGCGGATCGGGTGAAGTGGTGAGAATCTTTGTAATTAACGCAAATTATCAGAGAGATTCAAGCGCGAAAAGGTTGCGGATTTTACTGCCAGAGTTGAATTTACGCGGGGAACTGTGTAAGTTTCCTAAGCGTAACAGGCAGACACCCCCACCTTGTCTCACATGTGACCCCATCCCTAACCCTTCCCCGCTGAAGCGAGGAAGGGAATCGAGAAATGGACATCATCACTTCATATCTGACTGAAACAGGGCTGCTTTATCTTGAGATGGCGCCGTACCTGCTACTCGGCTTCGCGTTGGCCGGAGCGCTGCATGGCTTTGTCCCGAGAAAGCAGGTCTCCAAGCATCTGGGCGGCGAGAATCTGATTTCGGCGTTCAAGGCTTCGGTTCTGGGTGTGCCGATGCCGCTGTGTTCGTGCGGAGTGATCCCGACGGCGGTTGGCTTAAGGAAGCGGGGAGCGTCGCGTGCGGCCACGGTTTCATTTCTGATTTCGACTCCGCAGACGGGCGTGGATTCGATTCTGGTGACTTACGGATTTTTCGGCTGGGTGTTGGCGATCTTCAGACCGATTGCGGCGTTTATCAGCGGAGTCTTGGGCGGAGTTGCGGTGATGCTGGTGAAGCCTGACGCGCGCGAAGAAGAGTGGATGAAACATCATCTTCACTCGGAGGATGCGCTGGCCGAAGCGGATAAGAGAAAGAGTCTTGGAGACAAGTTGCGTGAAGGTTATCACTTCGCGTTCTTTGAATTGCTCGGCGATATCGCCTTCTGGCTGGTTTTGGGAATTGCGGTTGCGGGAGTAATCTCAGTCGCGCTGCCGGACGATTTTTTTGCGGGCCGCTTTTCCAGCGGACTACCCGCGATGCTGATCATGATGGCGTTCGGGTTGCCGCTCTATGTTTGTTCGACGGCGAGTGTGCCGATTGCAGCGGTACTGATGGCGAAGGGAATCTCGGCCGGAGCGGCCTTTGTTTTCTTGATGACCGGCCCTGCTACCAATGCGGCAACGATGCTGGTGATTGCGAGAGCTTTGGGAAAGCGCGTGTTGGGAGTTTACCTCGCCTCGATTGCCGGATTTGCTCTGTTGTTCGGCTTGGGGCTTGATTACTTCTTGAGCAGCACGGGAATTACGATTCACACGGACGGACATTTACATGAACACGGGCTGCCGTGGTGGAGCATCGCAAGCGGGATCATTCTCGGCGGATTTCTGCTCAGCTATTTCAGAAAAAAGATTTATCGGAAATATTTTCGGAGCGTTGCGGGTCAGGAGACCCACAACGGCGAGCAAAAGGCTACGACCATGAACGAATTGAATCTGGCAATTGAGGGGATGAACTGCACGCACTGCGTGAGGAATGTGAAGGACTCACTGGAGAAGGTGGAGGGTGTGGAGAAAGCGGATGTCGTGCTGGAGACCAACAGCGCGCGCGTAACGGGAAGCAATCTCGATCCGGAGAAGCTGCAAGCGGCGGTTGAGGGGGCGGGATACAAGATCAGAAAATGAGCTATTTCTGAAAAACCAGAAATGCGCCGCCTGCGATCATGGAGAAGCCTGCAACAGTTTTCAGAGTCATCGGCTCTTTGAGATAGAAGATCGAGAAGACAACAAACACGGAAAGTGTAATGACCTCCTGAATGGTTTTCAGTTCCGCGCCCGTGAAGTTGCCGTAACCCCAACGGTTGGCGGGAACTTGCAGACAATACTCGAAGAAAGCGAGCCCCCAACTTGCGAGAATGGCAACCCATAGCGGCGCGGCACGGAACTTCAAATGGCCGGACCACGCGAAGGTCATGAAGATATTGGATGCGAGGAGTAGTAGAATTGTAGTCAGACTACTGTCAACAAATCGGAGGTTAGCCATGAAAGCAGCTTGGGTTGTGATACTGTTGCTTCCGGTTCTTGCGCAGGCTCAGCCGGACATGTTATGGAGTCGGTTGTATAGTACAGAATCCATCCAGAATGCACAGGACTTGATTCAGACCGAGGACGGCGGCTACTTCATTGCGGGGATGGCTTTTTCGAGTCAAAGCAACACGCGCGATATGTACTGCGTTCGCACGAACTCTATTGGGGACACGTTGTGGACTCGTCTCTTAGGACTTTCTGCTGATGATTGGGCACACGCCGCGGCCAGCCTACCAGACGGGGAATTCGCCCTTGCCGGATTCACTGGGGACTATCTAAATGGCGAAGGAGACGTATGGCTTGTAAGTCTTGCCGAAAATGGTGATAGCTTGCGATCGCGACAATATGATCTGGGGGCATTAGAGCGATGCTCTGCTGTGCTCGCCCTTGAAGAGGGTGGATTCATCCTTGCGGGCGGAATTGAATACACCAATCCCAGCAACACTGATGCATTGCTGATCAGAACCAACTCCAGCGGCGATACACTTTGGACCCGGATCATCGGCGGTCCCGAAACGGGTGAGTGGTGTCGTGATATCGTACGTGTCGGCGATAATTTTCTCCTCGGCGGATTTCAGGAATCTGCGGCTCGCGGGTTCTGGATCGCGCTGGTTGCTTCCACCGGTGAGGTGCTTTGGCAAGAGACCTATGACAGCGGACATTCCGATGATGCAGCCGCAGTGGGGGTCTTGTCTGACGGAAACTATTTCCTATCGGGCGAGTCAATCGAGTTTGGCGAACTCAATGAAGGCTGGTCGCGGACACTGAAACTATCAAGCGATCCCAACAATTGGGGAGCGGTGATTTGGGACACACAGTTCTCATCGGCGCCGCTCTTTCGTTTGGGTGATGCACTTGCCATGCCGGACGGGGGCGTTGCGATTACGGGTCATGCCGGCGATGGATCGGGGGGAAATCATCATGTGGTGATCTATCGTCTTGACTCGGATGGCAATGTAGATTGGACACTTACACTTGGACATGATAATTTGGCCGAGTCGAATGCAATAACACTTTGTAGTGATGGTGGTTTGGCAGTCGCTGCAACGCCCTATTCCCAGATGACAGGGCCGGACATATTGCTAATGCGCTTCGAGCCGGAGATAAGCGGAACACTTGCGAGAGGTGAGAATCTGCTGCCCAATCTTAGTCTTGTTGTCTATCCGAACCCATTCAATCCCTCAACAAACATCAGTTTCTCTCTACAAGACGACGGACGTGTGAGACTCGCGATATACAATGCACTTGGCGTCCAAGTAGCTGAATTGCTGGACGGGCGATTGCACGCAGGTGAACACAGTCTTGTTTTTGACGGTTCGAATTGGTCGAGTGGAGTCTACTTTGCTCTGCTTGAAACACGCGACGTGATCCGTACAACACGTCTTGCTCTTGTCAGGTAGTTACCTATGGTTGAGTCTTTGTCTTCTCTCGATTGCGTTGAGGCGCGCGAGAGTCTTGTTTTGGATTTTCATTTCGGGTGAGCGCAAAATATCGGTATTGTCGTCATGGCGACGATAGCGGTAGCAGACCATGTGCACGCGGCCCACTTCGTATTTTTCGCCGCACTTCAAGACCAGATCGTAATCCTCGCCATAGTGCCCGAGTTCTTTCTCGTCGAAGCCGCCGAATTCTAATATCACGGAGCGATGCCAGCAACGTAAGGCTCCCGCGCCGTCGCGACGGAGAATGTTGTTGCGGTTGTACTGCTCATGTTTGATGATTCCGAATTCAGGAAGCACGTTGCCGCTCACGTCCATCAGTTCGTAATAGCTGATCGCCAATCCCCACGTCGGATTGTTGTCGAGATGCTCGGCCATCGTGCGCAAGGTGTGCGGCAGATGCTCGTCGTCAGAATCAAGCTGCGCGATGTATTTTCCTGTGGCGGCGCGCACTGCGAGATTTAGTGAAACCGAGATGATGTTACGATCATTTTCGATCAATTTGATACGCGGATCGGATTTCATGTACTCGCGCACGACGTCGCGCGTGTTGTCCGTCGAGCCGTTGTCCACGATGACATATTCCCAGTCAGAAATGTCAGCGCGCTGAACGGACTCAATCGCTTTACCGATGA
>JADLDM010000094.1 GCA_020846695.1 bacterium
GAGGGATTTGCGCCTGCCGTATCGGGACTCGGGTTCAATAATAACGTGTGCAACATTGAAATTCGCGAGGGAGACTCCGTCGGTGATACGGTTGAGATTCGACTCGATCCTCCTTACGCGCCGGTGAATGTCCTACGCAATGCTTTGACGGTTGCCGCCGGGAATGACAGTTGGATTGATTTTCTCGTGGTGCCCTGTCGCGATGAGCTTGAGATACATGGTCAGATGGCGCGCGGAGACAAACCGCAATACATCTGGTTTCCGTTGCAATCTCCTTTGAAGTATTTTGGTCTCGCGCTACGGGACGACCTCGCACGGAAGGGAATCGAGGTGAGCGGCGCAGTCGAGATACGAGAGGGAAAGTATCAGAACGGCAAGCAGTTGCTTGAGTATTTCTCGCCTCCGTTGACGCAGTTGCTCGAGTTGGTCAACAAGGACAGCGATAATTACACGGCCGAGTATCTCTTGCGCGCGGCCGGAGTGGCGCGTCACGGCGTGGGTTCGACGGAGGCGGGCCTTCGTGCGGTTCAACGCTTTGCGCGTGAATCGGGAATCACGCGCGACGATTGCACACTTGAAGACGGTTGCGGCCTGTCGCGTCAGAATCTTGTTTCTGCATCGGCGCTGGTCAAGATGCTGAATCGCATCGCTTCGAGCGTCAATGCTCAAGCGTTTGAATCGTCACTTTCAGTTTCGGGAATGGACGGAACCATCGGCTCGCGGCTCTCAAGCGACGGGCTGTTGGGACGAGTCCGCGCGAAGACGGGTACGATTCGTCACGTCTCGGCGCTCGCGGGTTACCTTGCTTTGGATAATGGTGAGAAGATATCCTTCGCGATACTTGCCAACAATTTTCGCTGCTCACGAAACTACATTCGCAGGATCCAGGACGAGATGATTCGCGCGGTATTTCAGTCGGCAAATCACTCCTCATAGAACATGACCAGACAACGTATAGTCGAATGCGTTCCGAATATCTCCGAGGGACGCGATCAGGATAAGATCAAGCGCATTGCAGACGTCGTGACGCGTGTGGCGGGCGTGAAATTGCTCGACGTGGATCCCAACGGCGATTACAATCGCTGCGTGATAACTTATGCGGGTGAACCGGACGCGTGCGTCGAGGCGACGTATCATCTGGTTTGCGCGGCGCGCGAGGAGATTGACATGACGACGCATCACGGCGAGCATCCGCGCAGCGGAGCCGTGGACGTTGCGCCGTTTATTCCGGTTTCAAATATCACGATGGCGGAGTGCGCGGATCTGTCGCGTAAATTGGGAAAGCGCGTGGGAGATGAACTTGGGATTCCCGTCTTTCTTTACGAGGCCGCCGCTTCTCGACCGGCGCGCGAGAATCTTGCATCGGTGAGAAAGGGGGAGTATGAAGCGCTTCCCGAGAAGATGCAGAGCCCCGACTGGGTTCCTGATTTTGGTCCGCAGAAGTTTGTTCCCGAATTTGGCTGTCTGATTACAGGCGCGAGATTCTTTCTGGTGGCGTACAATGTGAATTTGCGTACGAAGGATGTAGCGCTTGCGCACGACATTGCGCTGCATATCCGGCAGATGGGTTGGCCGATGCGGGACTCGAAGGGTGAAGAGCTGTTGTCGGCGACGGGGAAGAAAGTATTTCATCCGGGGCCGCTTCAGAATTGCAAGGCGATGGGCGTGTATCTTGATCGAGAAGAGTTCAGTCAGGTTTCGATCAACTTGACAAACTATCTGATCACCTCGCCGCACATCGCGCTGGAACAAACGAAGTGGGAAGCGGCGCAGCGCGGAGTCGAGGTGTTCGGCTCGGAAGTCGTCGGGCTGATTCCGCTTGAGGCGCTTCTGCTTGCGAGCGAATACTATTCATGGAAGAACAGAACGGCGCGTTCGGCGACGATTCAGGACGCGATTGTTCACGCGAGTGAGCAGATGCAGCTTTCTTCGTTCAATCCGTTCGATCCGGAGAAGAAAATTATCGAGTTTGCGATAAACAACTGAGTTGCGACATGACGAACATGATGCAGGAGATGCCTGCGAAATTGATTTACCAACCCGTTGCGGGTTTCATTGAGCAGGTAGCCTCGAAGGCGCCGGCTCCGGGCGGCGGCAGCGCTGCTGCGCTCTCGGGCGCAGTTGGCGCGGGGCTGCTCAACATGGTCTGCCATTTCACGGTGGGGAAGAAGGGCTACGAAGCGGTGACGGAAGAGATGTCGCGCGTGCGCGAACAGGTCTCCGAGTTGCGCGTGGAGCTCACGTCGCAGATTGACGAGGACACGGCAGCGTTCAATCGCTTCCGCGTTGCAAACCGCATGGCGGAAGATAGCGACGCCGCTATTTCAAGGAAGAAAGCAGAAGTGGAAGCTGCGACACGCGAGACAATTGAGGCGCCGCGCGTGACGATGCAGCTCTGCGCGAAGGGGCTTGAACTTGCAGTGACGATCATCACGAAAGGCAACAAGAATACGCTTTCCGATGCGGCGACGGGCGCGGAGATGCTGATGGCCGGCTTGGACGGCGCGGCAAACAACGTGCTCATCAACTTGCTGGATCGAGACGATGAGAAAGCGACTGCGCTCCGCAATGAGGTGAGGCGCGCGCGGCAGATTGCGCAGCAGACTCTCGCCCTGATACGCAAGGAAGTACTCGAGCGACTTCGTGGGTAAGATTCGCATACTGCCGGAGATTCTGGTCAACCAGATTGCCGCGGGCGAAGTGATCGAGCGTCCGGCTTCGGTGGTGCGTGAACTTGTGGACAATTCAATTGACGCGGACGCGAATAGGATTGAGATCGAGATGCGCGGATCCGGCCGCGAGTTGATTCGCGTGACGGATGACGGAACGGGACTGTCGCGCGACGACATGCTGCTTGCGTTCGAGCGGCACGCAACGTCGAAATTGCAAGAGGCTTCGGGCCTCTTTCAAATTTCGTCGCTTGGATTCCGCGGGGAGGCACTACCAAGCATCTCTTCGGTTAGCGAAGTGGAGTTCATTTCACGCGAGCGCGGATCGGCGCGCGGTCATCGGTTGCGCATTGTCGGCGGCGAGATGATGGAAGAGGAAGCAGTCGCGGCGGCGGAAGGCACGACGATCAAGGTGCATTCTCTCTTCTTCAATACACCTGCGCGGGCAAAATTTCTGAAGGCGGACGCAACGGAACTCGCGCAGATCGTCCGCACGGTGAAAACATACGCGCTTGCTTACGAGTCCATTGCATGGAATCTGAAGCACGAAGAAAGTCTCTCATATAAATGGCCGGCGGGAACATTTGAGGCGAGACTTGCGGATGTGTTCGGCGCGGATTTCAACGAAAAGGTGATGTCCGTTGATCATACGTTGCCGGAGATTCGCGTTCGCGGTGTGCTGGGTCGCAGCGAATTAAATCGCCGCAGCCGCGGCGAGCAATATCTCTATGTCAATCAACGCCCGATTCAGAGCGCGGCGCTGATTGGCGCGATTCGCGGAGCATTGGGTGAGTGGCTGGACTCGGGCGAGTGGCCGTTCTTTGTGCTGTTTATTGAGATTGATCCGCGGCTGGTGGATGTGAACGTTCATCCGGCGAAACGTGAGGTTCGCTTTGCGGATGAGCGCCGTGTGAACGCCGCAATTGTTTCTGCATTGAGGGCTGCGCTGCCGAAGCACGCTTCGCCGCTTGCGGAGTGGACGCGGAGTTCAAGCGAAGGCGCGACGACCATTCCTCCGAACGTGTTAGATGCGGGACCGCTATTGACCGGAGCGGGATGGAGGAGCGCGCCGGGTGAGGCGCTGAGTGATTCGCCTGCTCAGCGGGTAGCCACTCAGGTAAGCGAACCGACCCAACCTAAGATGCGAGCGCAAATTTATCAGGTGCATCTGAAGTACTTGATTGCGCCGATCAGCTCCGGACTTGTGATCATTGATCAACATGCCGCGCACGAGAGGATTCTCTACGAGCGCGCGATGCGCAGTTTTGATTCGCGCCAATTCGCATCACAGCGCCTGCTCTTTCCCTTCATGCTTGATTTGACTCCTGAGGAAGATGCGACGTTTCGCGAGATGCGCGGCGATCTTCATGCGCTCGGATTTGAGTTGAGCGATTTTGGTCCTCGCAATTACGCTGTCGAGGCGGTACCCGCCGGACTGAAGCGCGCATCGGAGCTTTCGATGTTGAAGGAGATGGTTGCGGAGTATGAGGAATTTCGTCGCGCGCGATTAGCGCCGAGAGAGGCGATGTGCGCGAGCTTCGCGTGCAAGGCGGCGATTCGCACAGGCGATGAATTGAGCGGAGAAGAGATGGCGGCGCTTGTAGATGAGCTGTTTGCAACCGCGCAGCCAAACTCCTGTCCGCATGGCAGACCGACCTTTGTGGAGATCAAGCTGAGTGAACTCGATCGGCGATTCAAGCGCATCGAGTGATCGCGCACGAGTGTTGATTCTTGCGGGGACGACCGCGTCGGGCAAGACGGAGGTCTCGATTCCTCTTGCGGAGGAATTGGACGGAGTGATTCTCAATGCGGACTCGCGGCAGGTTTACAATGAGCTGTTGATCGGAACCGCGCGACCGACAGACGAGCAGCTTGCCCGCGTGCGGCATGAGTTTGTCGCGACGCGCTCGATTCACGATCGTTGGACTGCGGGCGATTTCGCGCGCGAGTGCCGGATGAAAATTGATGAGGTCATGCTCGAAGGAAAGCTGCCGCTGATTGTGGGAGGCTCGATGCTCTATCTTCGCGCGCTCATGGACGGATTCTATGAGACGGACGCCGAGCCCGAAATTGATTACGTTCCGCTGCGCGAGGAGTGGGACAGGCGGGGATCAGAAGAGATGTACAATGAATTGTGCGCGATTGATCCCGAAACGGCGGCGCGGACACAGCGTGAGGATCATCATCGCATTCTTCGCGCGTTGGGTGTGTATCGGGCGCTCGGCGAAACGTTGTCCGGATTACAGGCGCGCAAGTGCGCGGGGCTCGGGCATCCATTCCGCTTGTATTTTCTGCATGGAGACCGCGCTGAGACATATGCACGCGTAAATCTTCGCGTGGATGCGATGCTTGAGGAGGGTTTGGTTGATGAGGTGCGCGGCCTCTTCGGCGCGGGAACAGATGAGAAGAATTGCCGCGCGCTTCAGACGCACGGATACCAGGAAGTGTTTCCCTTTTTGCGTGGCGAGATAGACTTTGCGACGATGCGCGAGAATATTCGGAAGGCGGTACGGCACTATGTGAAGCGGCAGTTGACGTGGTTTCGCGCCGAGCCGCGAGCGACGTGGGTCTTTCGAGACTTTACTGAGTCGCCAGAGTCCGTCGCGATGCGTATCGCGGACGATTTCAGAAATACAAAACCCGCCTGATTGGCGGGTTTTGAACTCTGCTCGGGTGAATCGTTATGTCATTGCGGATTCATCTTCAACTGCGCTCTCAATTTCGGACTGCGGCTTGTAGGGAACATAGATGCGGAAGCATGTTCCTTTCCCGACTTCGCTCTCCACGTCGAACTTACAATCATAGGGTGCGAGGAGTTTCTGCACGGTTGACAGACCGAGTCCAGTGCCGGTCGGCTCGCCGTTTTGCGATTTTCCGACTGGCGGCTTTGTGGTGTAGAAGGGATCAAAAATTCGCGGCGTATGCTCGGGGGGAATACCCGCGCCGGTATCGGTGATCTCAATCAACACGTCGGATCCGTCGAAGTCCGTACGGACGGTCAGAGATTTGGCTTCGCATTCGTGCATTGCGTCGAGCGCATTGCGAATCACATTCATGAGAGACTGAGAGAAATCGGCATAGCGTCCGTAAATCGGCGGCACGTGATCGGCAAAATGGAAATGCTTCGCGACGTTGTGCTTGAATTCCATATCCGCCTCGAGGAACCGCAGCTCCTCTTGGAGCAGCACATTCAAATCTATATCCTGCGGGGCGGATTCCTGCTCCTGACGGCTCTTCCACATCAGATTGCGGACGATTCCGTTGATTCTCTCTACCTGTGCAATAACTCCGTCAATGTCCTGAATATCGGGATGCTTCATCTTAATGACTTGCGCAAGCCCGTAAATGCCCATGAGCGGAGTATTGATGTTATGCGCGACGCCGCTTGCAAGAAGTCCGATGGTCGCTAATCGCTGCTCATTGATGAGTTCGGTTTCGATCAACTCGGCGCGCTCGGAAAGTTCGGCAAAATCCGTGCGGTCACGGGCGACGATTTGCAGGAAGTCAACGTCGTCAAGCTGCACTCGGCTGATAGCGGCGGAGGAGATGTGCGATTCAAGATATGAGGTTTCAGATACGAGCCTGGAAACCTTCCAGAGACGTTTTTCGGATTCCTGCGCTTCTTTCAAGATGTCATCAAGCTGCGCCCCGAAGACGTCGTGCAACGTGCGGCCGACGGCATGCGAGGCTCGCGTGCCGATCAGTTTTTTTCCGGCCGCATTGATTTCTCGAATCACGCCATCCTTCAGAGTGACGAGAAGAATCGCGTCCACGGCGTTGTCAAAGATCGTGCGATAGCGCATTTCGCTATCGTGAAGCTGATCAGTGCGCTTCTCAAGAAGAGACTTGAGTTGTTCGGCGAAATCTCGATTCTGTCTGATGAGAGCTTCGCGCTCGATCATGAGATTATGGCGGTCATACGCGAGATCGGCGACGCGCCTTAGTTCATCGGGTCGGATCGGCTTCAGCAAGTAATCGTAAGCGCCGGACTGCATGGCGTGACGAATGCTCTCCATCGAGGGATCACCGGTGATCATGATGACTTGCGCTTGCGGGAATTCGGAACAGATCGTCGCGAGCAGTTCACCGGAGTCTCCGGGCATATGCACGTCGCAGAGCACAACTCCCCGCGCGTCATTGCGCAGGGAGGTCAGAGCCTGTTCCGGAGTGGTCGCGAAGGCGGTCTCCCAGCCTGCTTGGCCAAGAAGTCCGGAAGCAACTTCGCAGATGATGGGGTCATCGTCCACGATGAGCACCTTGCGCGGTGCGAGGAATTTTGGGCGGGCGGTCGTCGAAAGCATGGTGGTCACAGAGTCACTCCTGCGTTATCTTGCTTGGCCTATTCATGCGGCGGAGGGGAGCATTTGCTCAATGATCTGACGCAATTCATCAATGCGGAAGGGCTTCCCGAGGAATCCGTCGGCGTGATATTGCCCTGCTGTTTTTCGCGCGTCTTCGACTCCGTATCCTGTGACAAGAATGACGGGAAATTCGGGATCACGTGACTTGATTGATGTGAGGAGTTCGATGCCGTTCATGTCGGGCATGTGCACGTCACTCACGACGAGATCAACTTTTTCGGCGACGTACTTGTCAAAGGCTTCGCGGCCTCCGAATGCTGCGATGACGTCGTAGCCCATGACTTCAAGTATTCTTGAGAGCGTATGCACCATGAACTGCTCGTCATCCACAACAAGGATTTTTTGCCTTCTTGATCCGTGGGACGAGACCGGAATCGCACGCGCTGCGGGAGTCTCAATGTCTAACATGCGATGCGGGCCGACCGAATAGTCTCTGGTCCTCGCCGGATTGGCGGCGGTGGCCAGTTTCTGAATGACCGACTTGATCTTGGAGACTTCCTGAATAATGAAGTCCAAGGACTGCGCCACGTCGGGCGTATCGGGAAGGTGCGTCAGCCGGATGTATTCGGCGCTGTTCAGGATCACGTTTAACGGAGTGTTGATCTGATCATTGACGGTCACGGCGGTTTGCGCGATGGCCTTCATTTTTTCGGAATCAAGCTCCTTGTGTCTGATGTCGGCGCGAAGTTCGGAAAGTTCGAGTCCGAGTCTCATTCGGTGCAGCAGCTCGTCGTCTTCGCAGGGTTTGATGATGTAATCCACGGCTCCCTGACGGAGCGCTTCAACGGCCCCCCGCACGGATGCGAAACCGGTGACGACCACAACGACGCAGTCGGGATCGGCGGCGATCGCTCCTCGCAGCACGTCCATGCCCGAGACTCTGGGCATGAAGAGATCGGTTAGAACCGCTTGGAACTTTCGCTCCGCGAGAATATCGAGCGCGGCCTGTCCTCCGGACGCCGCAGTGACGGCATAGCCGGCGCGTGTTAGGACTTCCTGAAAACCTGAGAGAACCAGCGGATCATCGTCAACAACCAGAACGTTAATCAAGTTCGTCATGTGCTCATCCGTTTCCTTGCGGCAAGATACATTCAGTCAGCTAATGGCAGGACGAGAGAAATTCCATAGATTCCCTCGTCATCTTCATACACATATGCGTCTCCTCCGGCGGCTCTCATGAACTCTCCGACGGAAGAGGGATAGCCTGCAACGTGTTCCATCGTTGCGGGTTGGGTTTCGCGATTTTGACCTCCGCTGCGCAAGCGGAGATGAAGTCTCCATTGATCGTCCGGTTCGTGCTTCAATTCCACGACCGGCGCTGCCTCGGGCACGGTCCCTGATGCGGCCCAGTATGCAAGAAGCAGCGGGACAATTGAAAGATGAATTTTGAAAACGGTAGCATTTTCTTGGACACTCCTTACGAGTGGTTCGAGTCCAAGTCCGACGAGCTCCTGCTTAAGGTTCGCGACCAGTTTTGTTCCGACAACGCGCGTGGGAGGCAGCAGCGCAGCGTCTTTGGCAAGCTGCACACTGCGGACGACCGAAGCGATTCTTTCAAAAGCTCTATCGAGTTTCTGCACGCGGCTGCGGATGCGATCATCGCCGGCAGTCTCGCTCTGGAGCAAATGCAGACTCGTGCGCGCGGCCTGAACCGGGTTGGAGAGTTCGTGCATCATCGCCTCCAGCAGCATAAAAAGTGGAGTGGGGGCGGTGGCAGAGTGTTCATTCACGGCGGTTTCACGACCCGCGACTGGTACCAAAGGAGCGCTCCTTAATAACGGATGAAACAATGTAATCTCAATATACAGGGAGTGCAATCATAGAGGTGGATCAAGAGGATTCGGAGAGTGTTAGACTATAGTAACTAC
>JADLDM010000095.1 GCA_020846695.1 bacterium
AAACCAGAAGAAGACCCAGAAGGAGAGGCTCTTTTTGCTCGCCCATCGGCCCAGCGCCCCCCAAGCAGTCGGATAAGCCCCGACGGTTCCCAGGAGTCCCACAAACCACACACACCCTGCGAGCGCCCACACCGGATGCTTACCCGAAACGAGAAATCCAAGCGACACGACGAGGTTGGCAATCCACCAACCCACGACGCGCTTCCGACGATTCTCGGCCCAGAGCGGCTGACGATGCAGATTTAGGTCAAAGTACGGAATAATGATCAGTGCGAGGATTACGGCCGTCGGAATGATCACTCCCGCAATAACCGGCGGATAATAGTGCAGAAGTTCCTGCAGTCCGAGAAAATACCACGGGGCCTTTGCAGGATTCGGCGTCTTTTCCGCGGACGCGAGTTCTTCAAGAGGCGCGTCAAAGAGTAAAGACAACAGGACCAAGAACAGGGAGGCTCCGACCAGTGTGATCAGTTCGCGCAGTAGCAAGTGCGGAACGGTCATCACCATCGGTTCGTCCGTTGCATCCACTGCGGGTCGCGCTTCACCCTGCACAACCAGCAGACGGACCGGTTCCTTGCGCGAATTGTCCCCTTCAACGGTCTTGAATGTGGCGGCTGAGTCTTTCATTCGTCCTCCGTCACTTTCTCCGCAGCCGGCTTCTTCTCCGTAATCCTCACCGTAACCTCCGGCTGCTTGCTCTCTGATTTCGGCAAGTGAATACCTCCGTCCTTACGAATCCGCCAAATATGCACTGCGACCAGCAAATACAGAACCGCCGGGAGCAAAATACAGTGAATGACGTAGAAACGAATCAGCGCATTTTCACCGAGCGTGTTGCCGCCCAACATCAGGAATTTGATCTGCGCTCCGACAAACGGAGTCGCGTCCGCCATATTCGTGCCCACCGTGACGGCCCAATACGCCAGTTGATCCCAGGGCAGCAAGTATCCCGTATAGGACAACAGCAGAGTGACCACAAACAGCAAGACTCCGATCACCCAATTAAATTCTCTCGGCGGGCGATAAGCCCCGGCAAAGAACACGCGAACCATATGCACAAAGACCAGCGCCACCATTGCGTGAGCGGCCCAACGGTGCAGATTTCGGATGAACACGCCCGCAGACACGACGAACTGCAAATCCTTCATGTCGTAGTAGGCTTGAGGAACAGCAGGCCGATAGTAGAACATCAGGAACAAACCGGTCACAGTCAGCACAAAGGCCGTGACGCCGGACAAACCGCCGAGATAGTATGTGCGCCTGAATGCAATCGCGCGCAAACGAACCTTCACCGGATGAATATGCAGGAAGAAATTGCTGAACACCATCAGCGAGCGGTTGCGGTTCGTTTCCGAGAAACCGTGACGGAAAAGCGAACGCCATGCCTTGCTCTGCATCAACAGATCAAGCAATTTCCCAAATAGTGGAGTCTTCGCCTTCATGCCGTGTATTCCAGGAGATATTCAGGCGCCACCGGTTTGCGCGTGTTCACGACGAGAAAACCCTTTTCCAAAACGATCTCCAATCGCGGCAGGGCCTTCGGCGCAGGTCCTGCGGTAACGACTCCCTCGGTCGTATACTGACTGCCGTGACAGGGACAAAATATCCGGTTATTTTCGGGCTCATACCTCGTCATACAACCCAAGTGCGTGCACACCGTCGTAAACGCGATAAAGCCCTCGGACTTCCGCACCACATAAACTTTTTGCTTCGGCAAATAGATCACCGTGCCCACGGCGACCTCTTCGGGCCGACGAATGCGAAAGCGCGTTTCATCTTCAAAGAGCACGTTCGGCGAAAGATACTCGACCGACGTGATCGCTGTGCCCGCCATCGCCAAAGAGAGAGCGCCACCGCTCAACAGCTTCAAGAATTTCCGGCGATTGAGTTCTGATTCCTCAAGCGGAACACCAATGTCATCCAAGAGAGGCATAGCGGCCTAACTCCTTCCTTCCTTATCTCTACAAAACATGTTCCGCCATCTGCATAATCTGATATTCCCCCTCTCGATAGAACGCCTGCATCGTTATCAGCCCGACAGGGCATCGCCTCGCGCAGAGTCCGCAGCGAATACAGGCCGTCTCATCTTTCAAGAGCATGGCGCCCGATGAACTGTTCAGTACTTCAAGCGGAGCGCCGTTCGGAAGACGCATCGGGGATAATGCCTTCTCCGCCTGCTCAAGTTTGAGCAGCGACACCAGATCAATACACTCTTCCGGGCAAACATCTACGCATCCGCCGCATTGGATGCACTCGCTCCCCTGCATCGCCGAGGAATCAAAGATCGTGTTCACCCAACAGTGCAGACACCGCTCTCCCTCAATTCGCGCCTCGCGTTCGGAAATGACTAATTCGACTTCTTCTTCCATCGTGCGCCGATGAACTTCCGCCTTCGGCACAGGACGCCTCGAAATCGCCTCGTAATCTCCGCGCGCAAACGGATGATCATATCCGTGCGTCTCGAACACTCTAACGCGAAGCGGCGCAGGAACATCCTTTCTACCTGTCAAGTAGGTGTCAATGGACTTCGCGGCAAGTCTGCCGTCCGCCACCGCTGAAATCACCACGCGCGGTCCGAACGCGACGTCGCCTCCCGCAAAAACTCCCGGCCTTGATGTCGCAAGAGTTTTCGTATCAACTGAAACCGTCCTTCGCGGCGTAACCTCGATACCGTGACCGTCTCCGAGAAACTCCAAATCCGCAACCTGCCCCACCGCAAGGATGACGGTATCACAGGGAATAGACTTCTCCGTCCCCGGTATCATCACCGGACTGAAGCGCTTCATCTCGTCAAAGACCCTCTCCACGTCCAGAGTTTGAAGGGCCTCAACCTTGCCGTTTTTCCCTATAATCGCATGAGGTCCGCGACGATTCAGAACGGTCACTCCCTCCTCGTGACCTTCTTCAATATCTTGCGGATCGGCAGGCATCTCCGCACGAGACTCCATGACGACCATTTTCACGTCGCGTTTCAGGACTTTCGCGGCGAGAGTCGCGGCGTCAATCGCAAGGTTGTGATGCTCTTCATCGGGTTCCGAGGTGCCTCCGTATCTCCGAGCGCTACGCGCGGCGTCATACGCCACGCTGCCTCCGCCGATCACCACCACGCGCTCCCCGATCTCTGTGGGAATCCCGAGATTCGCCTGCAAGAGAAAATCAACCGCCGTGACAACGCCCTTCAACTCGGCGCCCGGTATTCCCAGACCTCGACCCTTTCGGCAACCCGCTCCGATAAATACCGCTCCAAATTTGCGCAGCAGATCCTCCATGCTCACATCGCGCCCGATCTCGCAATTGAAATGAAACTTCACGCCGAGGTGCGCGACATAATCCACCTCTGCTTGAAGTAAATCGCGGGGAAGACGATACTCCGGAATACCCAGTCGCATCATCCCCCCCGCGATCGGAGCGGCCTCAAAAATTTCTACGTGGTGACCCATCAGTGCGAGGTCGTGCGCGCATGCCAAGCCCGCCGGTCCGCTGCCGATTACCGCCACTCGTCCCGGTTTCTCCGCAGGCGGGCGCGGCCTTTCAACACTGCGATCTATCTCGTCGAACTTCCTCGCACTCTCAACTCCGAATCTTTCCGTCACAAACCGCTTCAGAGCGCGAATCGCTATCGGCTGATCAATGTCCTTCCTTCGACAGGCCGACTCACAAGGGTGCGCGCAAATTCTCCCGCAGATAGAGGCTAAGGGATTCGGACTTCGAGCAAGTAGATACGCCTCTTCATATCTCCCCTGAGCAATCAGACTGACATACCCTCCGGCATTCGTCCCCACCGGGCACGCTGCGCGACACGGAAAATTTGACTTCAAATAGTCCGGATTCTGCGCATCTCTTCCGCTCCACCAATCTGTGGCCGTGTCCAAAATTACGGGAGCGTTTTCTTGATCGAGTCGCCTGCTCAAGGAAGTGGTTAGCTATTAATGTCTCTAAGAAAAGCCGACTTTGAAAGGGTCATGAAGAAAGATGGATTAGTGGATGAGCATATCTACTTATGAGCAACGCCAATCCAACATTACATTTCGTTCATCCCATCTGTGACTAATATAGTTCGGTCAGTCAACGGAAGCAATCATCTCGCCTCATCTTATTGAATCTGACTTCGTCTGTCAAGTTTCTGTCAGGAACCACCTCGATGTAGCCCGAGGCAGGCCGTCCTGTGAAACAAAATTGGACATTCGCAGGCTCGATCCACGAACCTTTTCCTCGCCGTATCTCTCTATTTTATAATAGGGAACAAAATTGCAGCAGGCGGAGTGTAATAGCTCACAGAGACGATCGCAAGATGCTCATAACAGACGGATCAATCATCTGATCGTCAGACCGACATCACCTTACCAAATTCCTGCCCGATCTTCCCTCGCCTGCACAACTCCGAACTCATGAAGTCGGCGGACATCTTGGCTTGAACATCAATCGCCTCTTCAATCGTGCATGCACACGACTTCCGAACCGTCTCCATCATTGCCCTCCTCGCGTCATCTGAGACTCCCGCATTCGCACCCGCTCCGTTAGTCTGAACAGGGATAGTTAGCGCGTTTCGCTCAGTCTGACGTCTCGGTATTCCCCCAGCTTCTCCCATCACAAGCTTCCAAGCCACGGACAAGGATTCCTCAAGCGAGCCGGCATAGTCCAAGAGCCAGCCTTGCGCCTGACTCGCTGAAATCATTGTTCCACTCATTAGGAGTTGAATGAGCTTCGGCCAGTGCGACGCGTCGGTCTTGCGAAAAGCCCAGTGGCAACCCTCCATCCCCGGGATAACCGGTAAAGTCACCTCAGGCATTCCCACCTGCGCATCCTCTGCCGCAACCACGTAATGACAATGCATCATCAATTCCAGAAATCCTCCAAGACACCGCTTCCCACCGATAAACCCGACGGACGTTTCGAAATCGGAATCCAGTCTTCTCGCCGTCCGAGACCAATTCCTCGAAATCTCAAAACCGCGATCTCGATTCTCAAGCGCAGGGAAAAAATCGGAAGTATCTGCGCCGACCAATTGTGTCGCCAAGTGAAAATCACCGGTCAAGATCACCCGACGGATTCCCTGTGCTGCAAGCCAATCTATCGCGCGATTCAACTCGGCGTCCACGTCGCTATTGTAACTCTCGCGGCCTATGGTTATCACCCCCACATTCCCATCGTGCTCGGCATTCACGTAGAGCTGCTGTCCCTCGACAGACTCCAGCGCTGAAAAGGACTCAGGATACCAGCAGCTCTTTGCCGCTTCAGGATGCAACTTGTGATATGCCTCCACAATCCTCCTGGACTCATCCGCTCCCAACTCGCGAATCCACGAGAGAACTCCGCGCCGGAATTGCGCGCACAGTTCACCCATCGCATTGATGTGAGAAAGGTGTCCGCGCTTTTCGTGCAGAAGCAGGCTGCTCATCTGCAAGATCGCACCGAGCATCCATACGTTAAACTCCTTCTCTTCCTCGGCTGCCATGCTCCAATTCACCAAAGGCCGGAAGTGATTTAACGGATACCAATCCTGTCCCGTTGCCATCCGTTCATCTAAGTCCGGAGTCGGCTCAAAAAGCTCCCCGTACTGTTTTGCCAAGTGGTGAAGGCATGACCATGTCAGGAAATTCGCTCCCTTCGCGCCAATCGCATCATGCGCGCGGAACGGATTCGGGCCGAGCAACCGACGAACATACTTGTCTATTTTCCAGTATGGCATGTTCGTCGCGTTGTGATAGCGCGAGGCCGCAAGCGTCACTCCGCAGAAAAGCACGTCCAGAATGAACGACCAGTTATCTGTTGTTGGAACGGGCACCATTCCCAACGCCCATAGCAACCGCGTGATATCGGTCGGCTTTTCTTCAATCGTCTCCCACACCTTGTTGATCTCATGCGGAAACGACGGATGCGCTACGCCGACGCCAAGTTCGGAACTCGGGAATCCCGAAGTCACTGAGCGTATCTCAATCTCAGGAAAACTTCTGCGAAATAGTTCGTAGTGTGCGCGCTTGACGGGGAGTATCTCCGGAATCGCTTCAAGCAAGAACTTCGGATTGAATTGCTTTAGCGCGGCAGGAAGAGCCTTTCCGTCATAAGAAAGTCTGACGAAATTTGACATAATCCTGTTGGCGCCCTCTTCCCCGAATGCGCGCTGCAATCCCGGATACTGCCGCCCGATTCCGTCCGCCGCGCCGGGAAAATCCAATCCAACAATCGTCACGCCGTAAGGCGCCAACCTCGATCCAAGCTGCATCGCCTTGCCCGCGCCGACGATTCCATTCGCGCCCGAGATCACCAGCGAACCGCGATTGCCCGCAGGTCCGAAGATTGAATCCACTAAAGACTCAGCCGTATAAGGCAAGCGACCGTTCTTGAAGAATCCGAGTGTGGACTCAATGCCAAGTGTATTTAGAGTGGGTTGTCTCAAGAATTTCATCTCACTTCACTCCTTCGGCTACCTTGAGGATTGCGGCAATTCCCACGTCCCCCGCCGCGCAGCCAAACACCAAGACGTATCCTCCTCCAAGGTCCACTGCCTCCTCAAGCGCCTCGATGATGATGCGCGTCAAAGTCGGACCCTGCGGATGCCCCCACACAAGCGAGCTGCCCGTGTTGTTCATTTTTCTCCAGTCAAATTCCAGCATTTTTGCAAAGATCGCGTCATTCACGGCAAAGGGATTGTGGTTCTTGATGACCGCCATGTCCGACATCTTCAATCCCGTCTGCTCCAAGAGCTTTGCGACGGCCAGCGAAGGAGCCTCAGGCATCATCGCGGGAAGAGTGCGAACTTCGCGCTTGCCGACAAGTGTTATCTCAATCTCGGGTCGAGCGCTCAATTGTTTTGCTTTCACCTCGTCCGTAACTAAGAGACACGCCATCCCGTCCGCCGCGTGAGTCTGTGTTCCGCTTGTCACACATGTGTCCAATTCCCGCATCGCGCGAAGCGTCGCCAGCGAAATCTCGCGCACGCCAACGTCTTCGCTGACAACTCCCATCGAGCGCCCTTGCAGATTCAAGACATCGAGAGGCACGAGCACCCGATCCAAGAATCCGGATCGCTTGGCGCCAAAATACTGTTCGTATCGCAGCGCCGTGAGTTCGTCAACTTCCTGGCGCGCAATCTTATATTTGCGGGCCGTGTTTCCCGCCGATGCGATCATCGAGTTGCCGAACGAAGGATCAAAACCGAAATTGTCCCACACGTCGGCAATCACTTCCGTGCGGCGATAGCTTCTGCGCTCCGGAAAAATCCCTGCGGGAGAATCGCTCGTTCGATCAAATGTAAGCACACCTACGACGTCGCTTGAGCCTGTTTCCACTTGTGCCGCAGCGGCAGTCACCGCCTGCAATCCCGTTGCGCAAGCCTGTTCGAGATGATAGCCCGGAACGCGCTGACCTAAGCACGCCGCGACCATCGGAGCATTCCAGAACTTCCAGTGCCACGGAATCGTCGAACCAATAATCAGATAATCCAACTCGGACTTTGCCACTTTTCGAAGGCCGAGAATTCGATTCATCGCCTCGCCCGCGAATTGGCCGATATTCACTTCGGCAAGGGGTGAGCTTTGCCAATTTGGGAAATAACTGCTGCCCCAGGTTCCATAGGGAATCCGAGCGCGGGAATAGAGAATGGGAGTTTTGCTCATGGATGATGTGCGATGCAGGGAGCTAACTAATCAAGGAGAAGGCTTCAGCTCAAGCGCTTTCCAGAGTTCACGGAGGAATTGCGCCAGCATTTCTTTTCTATAGTCAATGGGCAGCGCGTCATTGTCAACAATCTTCGACTTAATGCGCGCCTCGTGAATCACTGATTCAAAGTCAAGCGCTTCCGCTTTTCCTGTCACGAGGATGGGAGACATCGCGATGGCGTTCAGGCAGATACGCGCGTCGCCCGCGCTGTTTCGAGTTCCTGCAACCGTGAGTGAAGAAAAATCTACGCTCTTGCGAAGTCTCAGCTTACGGAAGTAGAATCGCGACGGTGGCGCGGGTATTTCGACGCGCAATAATAGCGACTCCGCGCTTATGCCGCCGTGTGGAAAAAGTCCATCCGAGGAGTACAGCTTCTCGAGCGCGGACCTCGTCTCCTTTCCACCCTCCAGGATTACGGCTTCCGCCCCCAACGCAATCAGTGCGGGCGCCATATCCGAGACATTTCGCGAATAACATCGTCCGTTTCGGAGTCCGGTCACCTGGCAAGTATCCCCTGTATCCTTCAAGCACGAGCCGATGGAGTCTCTCCAGAACTGGGATTGATTGTAATAGGTGCAGCGATTCTCAACAAGCAGGTTTCCGCCGATCGTCGCGCTCTGCCGGATGACCGGAGTCGCGATCGAGCGCGCGGCCTCGGCGATCATCGGAAATCGGCTCTCAATAAATTCCGAACGCTCCAATTGAGCAAGGGTCACCATCGAGCCGACTTCCAACCCTGCATCGGTTGCTCTGAGTTTCTGAAGTTCCGGAATGCGCGAAAGGTCAAGCATGTGAGCAGCCGGAGCCAGCCCTTGCTGACGCAGAAGCATCAGGTCGGATCCACCCGCAACTACGCAGCTTTGGGATCCGTATTCACGCAGCAACTCTGCAACCTCCGGCACGGATGAGGGAATCACATAGCGACGTGTCAGAGCCTCCGGTTTCACGAGTGCGCGCCGCTTTCTTTGTCCCGCATTGCGCGCAATATCCGATCAGGAGTCATGGGCAAGTCAAACATACGCACACAGACCGCGTCGTAGATTGCGTTGCCGATTGCAGGTAATACCGGATGAATCGGTCCTTCACCTGCCTCTTTCGCTCCGTAGGGACCCTCAGGGTCTTCCGACTCGATGATCGTGACATCTATTTCCGGAGTGTCGAGCGAGGTCGGAATCTGATAGTCGCAGAAATTTGCGTTCAAGACGCGCCCGTCCTTATATTTCATCTCTTCGTAAAGAGCCTGTCCCAAACCCATGTGTACGCTGCCTTCAATTTGTCCTTCGACGGCAAGCGGATTCAAAGCTCTGCCGCAATCGTGAGCGCTCCATATCTTCACGACTCGAACCTGCCCAGTCAGCGAATCAACATCAACTTCGGCAATGCAGGCGCCGAAGCTGTAAGACGGGCTCAAACCCGCACCCGACCCTTTGAAGTCGCCGCCGAGTTTTGGGGAGATGTATACTCCGCTTTCCACAAATGCTCCGCGCATCGCGGTGGCAATTTCTACGGCCTCATCCCAACTGAGGTCAACCGATCCGTCTTTGCTGCGCACGCGCTCGTCGGCAAATTCGAGTTCTTCCGCCATGCAACCTTTCTCCTGCGCGATCCCAAGCGCAACTTCCGCGCGCAACTTGTCGAGCGCTTTCTTCGCCGCATTGCCCGCCATAAAGGTCACACGACTCGAGTAGCTTCCAAGGTCTACGGGAGTAAGTTTGGTGTCGGCGCTCACGACCTTTATACGATCAAGCGACAGACCGAGCACATTCGAGGCCATTTGGGCAAACATCGTGTCGCTCCCTTGCCCGATGTCCGACGCTCCGCTGTAAACTACAATACTCCCGTCGAAGTCCAGTTTTGCGTGAACCACGCTTTGCGGTTGACGGTTCCATATGATGGGGAGCGCGCTTCCTGAAATGTAGAACCCGCACGCCACACCAAGACCTCGACCGAACGGCAACTTGCCATGACGATTGTCCCAATCGGATTTCTTGCGAACCGCATCGAGACACGCCTGCACTCCATTGCTCGTGATGCGAAGTTGTCCAACCGTCAAAGTGTTCTTGGGTAGGAAATTCCTCAGGCGAAAATCGCACGGATCAATTCCGCGATCATGCGCAAGCATATCAATCAGAGTCTCGACCGCATAGCGCGAATTAACCGCGCCGTGTCCGCGCATTGCGCCGCTTTGCGGTTTGTTGGTGTAAACGCGCCGCGTTCGAAAGCCGAAGCGATCTATTCTGTATGGCCCTTGCAGGAGCACGCCGTTGTAATAGGTGGTCACGACTCCGAAACTTGCAAACGCGCCGCCGTCAATCACCACGTCCGTCCAGAGCCCCTCGATCTTTCCTACATCGTCACAACCGAGGGACATGCTGAGCGTAGTTGGATGTCTTCCATGGTTAGTCAGGAAGACCTCTTCTCTGCTGAAATTGCATCTTACCGCGCGTCCGCTTTTCTGCGCGAGAAATGCGCAGATGATCTCGTGTGGAAACGGGTCGCTCTTGCCGCCGAATCCGCCCCCAAGCGTCGGCTTGATCACTCGCACCCGGTGAAGCGGAATAGCGAGCACCTTTGCTATTGCGCGCTGCAAGTAGTGTGGAACTTGAGTCGCCGAAATCACCGTGACGCAACCGTTCGCTTCCGGAATCGCGATGGTCGCGTGCGGCTCCGTAAATCCGTGCGTGACACCGGCAAAGGAGAACTCTCCGGATCGCACATGCTTTGCGCTTCGCAGAGCTTCCTGCGGATCGTTGAAGCTCAACTCCGCTCGCTTGTGGATATTTGTTAGATCGCGAGAATGCGCGTGAATCTGCCCTTCAGGCGCGCCCTTGCTTAAGGCCTGCTCGGGTGAACGAACTGCGGGCAGCTCCTCATAGTCCACGTTGATCAATTGCAGCGCGGCAGCGGCGGCCTCGCGAGATTCTGCGGCGACTGCGGCGACAATCTCTCCGATGAATCTTACCTTATCAACCGCCATCGCAGTTTCATCCGCGCTGATCGGAAGTATCCCGAACGGTGTCGGCAGGTCAGAACCCACCGCAACAGCTTTCACCAATGGCGAGCGCTCCGCCGCAGATACATCAACACGGAGAATCCGGGCATGCGCGAAGGGGCTCCGCATGAAGGCGACGTGAAGGGCGTTGGACTCGACGAAGTCGTCCGTGTAGCGCGCTGTGCCCGTGACTTTGGCTTGCGCGTCAATATAGGGAGTCGCCTTGCCGATCAAGAGCGCTCTCCTTGAAGCCCTGAGGCGATCATTGCGGCCTTGACAATTTTTGCATAGCCCGTGCAACGGCATAGGTTTCCGGAGATCGCATCACGAATCTCATCTTCGGTGGGAACTAAGTTGTGCCGCAGGAACGCATGAAGCGTCACCACCATCCCCGGCGTGCAGAATCCGCATTGAATACCACCGCGCTCCACGAGTTGCCGTTGCAGTTCAGCGACTTCTCCGCTTTCCGTGAGTCCTTCAATCGTAGTGACGCATCTATCCAGACAGCGCAGCGCCGGCGTCAGACAGCTCAAGACCGGTTCGTCATCCAGCAGGACCGTACAAGCTCCACAGCTTCCTTGTTCGCATCCGCGCTTCGTGCCGCATAGTCCAAATCCGTCACGCAATACATCGAGCAACGTCGCATCAGGCTTTGCGAGAAGCGTTCGCTTGGTTCCGTTGACTGTCAATGTAAGCTGCTGCATGGTTCGATGAATTAGCTTGTAATCGAAGCTCCAATACTCTTTCCGCCATCCACATAGATGGTCTGCCCCGTAATGAACCGCGCTTCTTCGGATGCAAGGAAGCCGACTGCCGTCGCAACGTCATCGCATGTGCCCACTCGCTTGCCAGGCTGCGCGTTCACCAGTTTCTGAAAGACCTCGTCGGGGAGCGCCCGAGTGAGCGGAGTATCAATCAGGCCCGGCGCAACGGCGTTGACCGTCACATTGGAGGGCGCAAGTTCGATGGCCAAAGCGCGCGTGAGGCTCACCACCCCGCCCTTCGACGCAGAGTAGTTAGTTTGCCCCGGATTTCCTAACCATGCGCGCGAAGCGATATTCACAATGCTCCCGCTCTTCTGCCGCCGCATCACGGGCGCTACATGCTTGCACAGCAGCCAAACTCCCTTGAGGTTTACGGAAATTACGTCGTCAAACTCGGCTTCCGTCATCTTCCAAATCACGTTGTCGCGCAGGATACCCGCATTGTTTACGAGGATATCTATCGAGCCCGTTTCGGCAACCACGCGAGAGACAAGCGCTTCAACATCCGACGACTTCGTAACATTTCCCTTCACGATTGTGACGTTCTCTGCAAGCGGCTCCTCTGCGGCGCCGACGTCCAGAACATACACACGAGCGCCCATAGAGTCGAGTTTGCGCACGATCGCCGCGCCAATTCCATTTGCGCCTCCCGTTACAATCGCGCTTCTCCCGTTGAGATCACCTGCCACGCATCAACTCCATCAGCAATTTCTCCACATGGCAGATCGTTTTTCAAGGAACGACTGTATGCCCTCGTTGGCGTCATGGGTCGCCATGAGTTCGCCGACGTATTTCGCTTGCAGTTCGGGCAGCCGCGTTCTCAATATCCTGTTGAACTCTCCGCGCGCCGCACGCATCGCGAAACGAAGTGAACTTGCGCTCTTCGGAAGAATGTGCGTTTGAATCCACGCTTCCACTCCGCTTTGAAGCTCATCTTTGCTCGCGAAAATCGCCTGTACAAAACTCCGACGAAACGCTTCGTCAGCGCCCATCCCTCGGCCGGTCAAGATCACTTCATCCGCGAATGCTTGTCCAACTCGAAGTGGCAGGATCAGCGAAGCCGGTGGCGGAAAAACCCCCAAGACAATCTCCGGCTGTGCAAACTCGGCGGTTTGATCGCAGAAAATGAAGTTGCACATCGCTGCAAGTTCCATTGCTCCGCCCAGACACTTGCCGCGCACCACAGCAGCAGTTGGAATCCCCAAGTCCGCAAGAGAAATAAAGAGCGCGTGAAACTGTGTCAGCATGGCATCACACTGTTCACGCGTGTGTTCCGCGACGCTCGCGCCGAAGCTGAAATGATCGCCGGTTGAACAAAACTCAATCAACTTCACGGATGAGTTGTCACGAAGGCCGTCCAACTCCGCCTGCATCTCGCCCATCATGATCGAATCCAGAACATTCGCTTTCGGCGAGTTCAGCGTGATCCGCGCAATTTGCCCGTCGTAGAGCAGCTCAGACATGATCTTAGTACTCATACGCTATCTCGGCAAGAGGGATTCGACAAATTCTTCCGTCCACGGCTGACCCGCCGCGATTGCGAGTCTCAGTTTGACGAAGTCAATTTCTCGATTATTCTTGGGGCCTTCATTGAAGGCGCGGAATCCCGCTTTGGCCTCTGTCATCATGTTCAGTCCAAGCCAATCGCGGTTTGTCTGATGATTGCGGTCCCAATGTTCGAGCTTCTTCTTGCGCATACTGTTCAGGGTCTTGTTCACGCAATCCGGCATGGTGTAAAGAATCTTGGTCGCAAGTTTGTTGACGGCGTCATCCAGCGGAGTCAAGTCAATCACGCCGCGTTCCATCATCGCCTTGCCCTGAGCCAGTTCGTCTCCCGACTTCCGCTTTCCATAGACGATTTGTCCACGCTCATCAAGCCAGCGACTTGTGATCACAAGCGGATTTGCAACAAACCTTTCGTCCACCTTCAGAACCGGAATCGCCTGAGAGATCAGCCCGATCATCACCGCTTCGTGGGCCGTCCACATTTCGCAAAGCGTGCAGCTCGCAATCGCGCGTTCGATGCCCACGAACAAGTGCAGAAAATCCGTACTTCCTCCGTCCGGCGCGCTTCCGTGCTTTGGGCCCGCCTGACCAAATACCGCAAGGTCGCTCGATACGGTGTAATCACAGGCCATGCCGATTTCCTGCCCACCGGCGACACGCATTCCGTTGACGCGGCAGATCACGGGCTTATCGCAATAGAGAAGCGCGGTGATCATGTCGTTGAAGAGTCGCATGTACTGTTTGTACTCATGCGGTCTTCCTGCATAGTACTCGGCATACTCTTTGGTGTTGCCGCCGGTGCAAAAGGCTTTGTCTCCGACGGCCGTAAACACAACGGTAACCACGGAGCGATCCGCGGACGCTTTGCGCACAGCGAGAATGACTTCCTTAACGGCCGCAGTCGTATAGGAATTAAATTGCTTTGGATTGTTCAGAAATATCCATGCATTGTTCAAACCTGCGACGGGCTTGCCGTCTTTGTCCGGACAGGGACGCAGTTCATAGATAATCTCGGTGAACTCTTTTTCAACGAGGTTATGGTCAACCAATTGATAGCTCAAACCTGTTTCTCCTGCTTACGTAGCTTGTGCAATTAGAATTTGCTTAGAAATCCGGGACCAACACCGCGCGCTTCTGAAGCTTATGCTCAAGCGCGAGTTGGAACACGTCGTTGATTTTTGAAAGCGGGTGCGTTTCGGTGAAGGGTTTGAGCTTCAGCTTTTCACTGCGCACAAGCTCTACCACGTCGGCATAGAGTTCCGGCTTGCAGCCCCACGTGCCGATGATCTGTGCGTCGAAGGCCATCAGGTTGCTCAAGCGGCACTCCAATTTGTCGAGCGTGAAACCGACAATGGATAGGACGCCTGCGATTCCCAACAAGGCAAACGCAAGTTCCTGTCCGGGAGCCGTTCCCGACATCTCATAGATTTTCCATCCGTATCGCGGCGCGCCAAGTTTCTGCGCTTCCGCCTTGACGGCTTCCTTCACTTCCTTAATACCGAGGCCCTTGATATTGATCAAGGCATCCGTGCCCATCGCGCCGACCAGATCGAGTCTATCTTGCGCGATGTCCAACGCGATGACTTTTGCACCCGCAATCTTGGCCAACTGCGCTCCATAAAGCCCGACGCCTCCGACGCCGATTACTATCGCAAGGTTTCCCTCTCGAAGTCCGCTCTTCTGAATAACCTGATATGGAGTTGAAATGGCGTCGGCAATAACGGATAACTCTGCGAGCGCGTAGCTTTTTAGCACGTCCTGAGGGACTCTGGTGAGAAATCTCGCGGGTACGACAACATGACTCGCGAAGCCGCCGTGAAAATCATTGCCGGGCATCTTCTGCTTCTGACAGATATTGCTCCGCCCGCTCTTGCAGAGTTCGCATTCACCGCAAGGAAGCACTGCGGGGATGATGACAGACTCGCCCAGCCAGTCCTTCGGTCCCTCTACAACGACGCCGCTGATTTCATGCCCGAGAGTAAGCGGAGGCTGCTGTCGTGTCGGGACCCCGTGATGCCAGAAACTAATGTCGGTGTGACAGACTCCGCAACCTGCGACTTTGACCAAAGCTTCACTTTCGGTGAGTTGCGGGGCGGTATAGGAGACAAGTTCAAAGGGCTTGTCCTGCCCGGTCATTTGATAGGAGTTAATGGTTTCCATCTAAGTGTGATTTTCTTCGCGGGTGAAGCTACTCTCTGATTTCTAACACGCTGAGTCTCGAGCGAGCAAGGCCGCGCCGTAGGCGACCATGAATTGCGGCTCGCAGCTGATGAACACGTCGGCTCCAAGTCTCTCGGAAAGAAGAGTCGCCAAGAGCGGGTGATAGGCGGCGACGCCGCCGCACAAGACAACAGGAAGATCGTTGCGCACCGGCAATTTGCAGACCCGATCCACGACCGAGAGGTAGATTCCCCGCGCCATATCCGCGGGTGTGGCGCCGTCGAACTTCCACGAGAGTATCTCGGTTTTTGCGAAGACGGTGCAAAAGCTGTTCATCGCGCGCGTGCTTCTTGATTGCTGTGCAAGAGAATTCATTTCTTCGAGAGAAATCTCCGCGCGTTCAGAGATTTCCGTCAGAAAAGCGCCCGTTCCCGCTGAGCATTTGTCGTTCATGAAGAACTTTTCGACGCGTCCTCCCGAAGCTGTTTCAATAATCTTGATATCTTCCCCTCCGATATCAACAATTGTTTTCGCTTGCGGAAATTCCCTGGACACACCCGACGCGGCGCAGATGAGTTCCGGCCTCTTCATCGCGATGGGAACGCTGCTTCGTCCATAGCCTGTGGCGCAGGCGGTCTCCCAATCAAATTGCGCTCTCACTTCTGCGAGAGTCTGTTCGAGCGCGTCGCGGTTCCTGCACAAAGTCGGCAAGAGCCGCCGATCAAGAAGCGAACCTTCGTCATCACACACGGCGATCTTTGTGTAGTGCGAGCCTAAGTCTACGCCGAGAGAATTCATGGTTGGTCGCTCATCAAACACACCTACGCGCGGCTTCCGTTCTGAAGCAGATGAACCAGCGCGGCGACGGATTGATTGAGCGGAGTAGGCACACAGTGCTTTCTCCCGTACTCGACAATTCGTCCGTTCAAGAAGTCAATCTCAGTGGGGTGCCCCGATTCAAGGTCCACAAGCATTGAAGGCCGGTGGTGTCCCGCGTTTTTCAAATAGCGGATTGAATAGCGGCGGAATTTCTTTCCGAGATCAATTCCCTCACAGAGCGCCACTTTGACGGATTCGTCAATCAGCGCCTCAACCAAATCAAACGTCATCGGGAATTCCATCACGTCCTTCATGGTGCGTCTCGAAATCGCGCAAAGCGCGCTCAGCGCAGCGTTCAGTATCGCCTTCTCCCACACATAATCCTGAATGTCTTCAGGAATTTCTGTAGTCAAATTCGTTTTGTTTAGCGCGCCGACGAACCGTCCCGCGATTTCCTCGCTTCCGTTCAAGAGCAGTGGCGCCACGTAATTCGGTGGGTTGAAGAAACTCGCGTGCACCGTGTGCGCATCGCTCATGTTTCCGGCGTAGTTCACCACCATCCGCAAAGTCCGGTGATCCCCGATGATCTTTGCCACTTCAAGTTCGTTGTCAATTCCGTTTTGCGCGCAAACGACGTAGAACTTATCAGAATCAATCTTCTCTATCTGTTCTAGAACCTTTGCCAGGCTCGGTGTCTTGCATGCGACGACGATGACATCAAGATCATACATCTCGAGTTCTTGCGGCGTGTAGCACGCCTCCTTGACCGGGACAAGCGCATCGAAGGTGTGCGTGAGCCGAATGCCTTGCTTCTTGATCGAGTCAATTCGATCAATCATCACGTCGCAGGGCACGACGTGTGCGCCTGCTTCAATTAAGTGCGCAGCGAGGATGCATCCTACCGGCCCCATGCCAACCACGCCGACTCTAAGCTGTTTGTTGTCGCTCATTGCAGTTCTCCCTTCCTGTCCCGCTTGCGCGCCGTTCTCGCAGAGACGAGTTGCACGACAAAAGTCTCAATGTTCGTTCTGGCGCGACTCTCCGGGAAAAACCTGAGATCGTTGAGGTCGCCGTCCAAGGTAAGAGTTGGTATCCCGCACCGCTCGCCGAGGCGTTGCGGCAGAGCGAAGCGATTGTTTGAATTGTTGAAGCAAGTTTTTGCGTCGTGAAAGATCATTCCGTCAATCTTGAAGTCTTCGACCATGTGCGCGAGGTAGTCAAGTTTCGCGTGCTCGCCTCGGTTGATAAATATTTGTGTGTAAGCGCGCGCCAATGAGGGCAAGGGATTATTCGCATCAAAGTCGTCGAATATCCAGCTATTGCAGTAGGTCGAGGCGACGACCGCGGCTCTGTTCTCTGAGAACAGATCCGACAGCGCGCGCAGCCGTCCCCATATCGGCATCCCTTCCCAGTAGATTCGCACCGTTTCATCGGCCACCGCCGCAGCCTTCTGAGTCGAAAGCGCCTCCATCTCCTCGACGGCTGCGCGATAGAAATCTACCGCAACCTGAGTGCCGCGCAGCACAACGATTGGCGCCATCAGAATCGTGCCGTCAAAAAACGTAAGCGGAGCGGGATGTGCTCGCGCCATGTTTAAGAGACGCTTCCACAGATCGGATGCTTCACGACTGATCTGAACCGTCCACGCGAGTTTTTTCGCGTCGAGTTTGTGACCGATGATTTTTTCGCCGACGGCAGTGAGTTCTTCAAATTGCGCAACCACGTTTGCGACCGCTTCATCGGTCACGCTTTCGAGATGGCGCGGCGGGTAAATACCTATGACGGGACAATCGAATTCACGCCCGAAATAGTGAAACCACTCTGCGACTTCACGGCATTGATTCGTGTTGAAGACGATCAAATCCGGTTTGGGAATTGAAGGCAGTCCGTAGGCGGCCGTCAGGGGAGTTTCACGCGCCAGCCATGCCCCGATGTCCGAAGTCAGATAGGAGCAGATGTCCGCCGAGTAACCGATATTGTTGGCTCTGGGGATATACTTTGCGGCAAGTCGTGACGCGCCGAGCATCGCGCCGTGATTCTCCGGGAAATAGACTTCAAATCCGAGAGCGCGCAAAATCTCCGCAGGCCCTGCGCTGGTACACCACGCAAGGGGCGACTTCATACCCGTGAAATAATCACGCAGCACGTCTTTCATCGCGTCTTGACAGCGCAGCCTTGACATGCTATTTTAGCTTGATTATATACACTGGTTCAGAAAAGAGACCGGACTTCGCTCCGCTCGGATCAAAAAGATGCTCGATATGTCCCTTGAAAACTTGTCCAACGACGTTCGGCGCGAGCTTCATGGAAGGAGTAAGCTCTTCGTGGTCAATCGTAAGCTCGTGATCCACCAGCATGACGCTCGACATACGGCAATACTCTTCATCCATACCGCGATTCACTTTGTGCAGGCAATTCCCCAGGCATTGCGAAAGCTCTCCTGCGTCGCGCGGGCAGCAGCAATGCGAAGGAAGTTTCGTGTCCTCGGGCAACTCGGCAAACATCGCGCGATTGGGAAAGACGAGCGCGACCGGATGTTCTTTTCCGCTTCCGGTCACGAAGGCCCACGCCAGATAAGGACACTCATGCGTGATCATGTTCTCGATCTCGGCTGGAACGACTTTCTCGGCATTGCTCAGCTTGAAGATACGATCTTTGCGTGAGATGAGACGCAGGCCGTTTGGAGCAAACTCACCCACGTCTCCGGTATGAAACCACCCGTCCTCTTGCAGCACGCGCGCCGTTTCCTCCGGATTGTCGAAATACCCTTGCATGACATTGGGGCCGCGCACGAGAATTTCTTTCTCTTCCGTAAGTTTCAATTCCACACCGGGAATCGGCCAACCGACCACCCCCGGCTGCCGAGCGACCCCCTGCCTTGTCACCGTGCAGCAGGGCGAAGTTTCGGTGAGTCCCCAGCCTTCGAGAATCGTAATGCCGCGAGATTCGAACTCATCGGAGAGAGTTTTCGGCAACGGAGCGGCGGCGGTGAAGACAAAACGCAACTGCGGATGAAAAATTAGTTCGGCTATTTCCTTGCTCTGTCTCGCGCGAGTCACCAGCGCCTGATAAATCAGGGGCACACTATAGAACACGGTCGGCTGAATCTCGCTCCAGTTTGCAAAGAGTGTTTCGAGGTCCTTACCGTAACCGTTTTCGAGGGCGATCGGCGCGCCGTTCACGAGGGCGGAATATTTCTCGAATATTCCGCCGAAACTATGATGCCATGGGAGATATGAAAGAAATCGGTCTTCGTGAGTCAGCGGCCAGAGGGTGGCGCCGGCCGCTTGCTGCGAAAGGATGTTTCGATGCGCAAGTTGCACGCACTTGGGCTTTCCCATGGTGCCCGACGTGTACATCATCAGACACGGGGTTTCCGCAGGCAACTCCTCTCCGAGTATCTCGCTTTCGTGCGCCTGATTAAGTAGGTTCGAGTATGGAATGAGATTGGGCGACTTGAGTGAGACCGGGTCAAAGTGAATTACGTTGCGGAACGCTGCGACATCTCCGATCTTCCCAAGATGCAGGTCCTCGGCAACAACGACCATCTTGGGTCTGCAAAAGCTCACCATCGTTTGCGTCTGTTTGGGCGTGTAAGCCGGAAAGATCGGAACTGCCCTTGCGCCGAGGCACATGACCGCGAGTTCCAGTTCGAGCATCTCGATACGGTTTCTCGATACAATGGCCACGCGGTCGCCCTTTTCCAGTCCGCGCTCAAGCAGACACTCCTGGATTGAGCGAATCTCGCTCTGGACTTGCCGCCACGAGGTTGCTCTGAAATCCCCGTCTTTCGCGCGTTGCCTGAACACGGAAAGCTCACCAAGTCGGTGAGCATTTGCATTCAGCATTCGCGCAAGATTTTGCGGATAGGCCGGCAGCGGCAATTCCGATCGAATGATTCTTTCGCCGTTCACGCGGCGGCCTCCAGAAGTTTGCAGTGGCGATATCCGCCCCAAATCGCCGCGCCGATTGCTCCGGCCGCTTCAGGCTGCGTCGCCGCAAAGACTTCAAGCTTCATGTCCGCTTCGGCGAGCATTTCGCGCATCGCTTCGGTCAAGCCGATATCTTGTGCCATTCCACCGGTCAGCGCGACCGGCGATTCGATCTTGATCTTTCGCATAAGTCGAACTATTCTTCTCGCAATGGAAAGATGAATTCCCTTGATAATGTCCGGTGTGGGAATCCCCTGAGAAACCATGTTGATCACGTCGGTCTCTGCGAGCACGGCGCAAATTCCGCTGGTCACCGCGGGGTTCTTCGACTGAAGCGACAACGGACCAACCTCTTCGAGCGTCAAGCCAAGATAGCGCGAAATATTCTCAAGAAATTGCCCTGTGCCCGACGCGCATTGCCCGGTCATGGTGTAATTGGAGACGCGCGCTCCGCTATCCAGGGAGATGACGCGGTTGAAGAGCGCGCCCAAATCCACGACGGCGCGAATTTGCGGATGAAAGTGCCACGCTCCTCGCGCATGGGTGGTCATACTGTAGAAGTGACCGCGTTTGCGCGACACGAGTTCGCCCTCGCCGGTTGAGGCGACATACATGATGTCCTCGTATCTCAGGCGATGGCGCTCTAATAGTTCGTCCACAAGACGGTCAATTACGTGAGTTGGATTTCTCTTGCGGATCTTCTCGTTGATAACTTCAATGACCTGATGCGGCTCGCCGTATCGCACCAGAGCGAGCTTGATGTAGCTGCTGCCGACGTCAATGCCGAGCGTATGAAATGTCTCGTTGGTCATCGTCTCCTCAAACAGAACATTGCGGCGCCCAGTGCGCCCATGAATATGGAATCAGGATGAATGTTGATTGTCAGGTCGCCGTAATTTGTGCGCGTCATGTTGCTCACGTATTTCACGACGGCTTTGTTGCGCGCGACCCCGCCCGTAAATGTGAACTCATTGCGGGCTCCGCCGGAGCGGGCAAGGAGAGCGAATGCCCGTTGAACAATGGCCAGATGCAGGCCCGCCAAAACGTTTTCCTTCTTCTCTCCAAGATTGAGATGCTCGCGCAATTCCGCGCCGGCGAAAACGGTGCAGGTGCTGCAAATGTTCGTCTCGCGCTCGGCGGCCATCGCCATCGGGCCTAGTTCTCCGACGCTGATGCTCATCTCGTCTGCAATGTATCCAAGATAGCGTCCGCAGCCCGCCGCGCAGCGATCATTCATCTGAAAACTTGTGACGAGTCCGTGTTCATCCACCTGAATCGCCTTTGTGTCCTGGCCTCCGATATCGAGGACCGTTCTGGTCATCGGGAAATAGCAATGCGCGCCGAGGGCGTGACAGAGAATTTCGGACTTGATATGCTGCTTTTCGAAGGGAAGAAGCTGTCTTCCATACCCTGTGCCGACGTAGTCCTCCGGTTTCAAGGATTCCGCGATAACCTCCGGAAGATGTTTCGCAATCTTGGCTCCGGAATTTGCCAAAGTGTTTGGCAGGAGTGAAATGGCCTCTTCAGTCAGCGTCTTGAAATCGAACTCTACGACTTGATTTTCGACGGGATTGATCGAGCGATCATAAACTCCGGTCAGCGTGTCAAAAATGGCGCGATCAAGGCCATCCAACTCCTTCATATAAGCGGCGCTGAACAGATCACGAAAGAACTCCGAAGAACTGCTGACGCGTCCCTCGAAGAACTTTGCGCGAGTCAGATCGCGGACACGCAGCAGAATGTCATCGAGCGCCGTCCGCAACTCTTCGCCGTTGCGGGAATGAGTCAACTGCTCTTTCATCGCGGCGGACAAGCTGTCGCACCTCCGCTCGAATTGCAGATAGTGAAATCTATTTTCGAGCGCGACGAATAGATCATTCCAGGATTCGGCTGTTCCGGATTCCTGAATGACGCGATTTCGCAGCATGGAGAAGCGAGCATTGAACTCCGCGTCCATGCGCGCAATATCTGCCGCAACATTGTAGTCCGAACGTGTGTTGGTGATTCCGCGCCCGAGGATGCTTCCTTTTTCGCTGACAATAATCGCCTTTGAGGTCGTGGAGCCAAGATCAATTCCCAGGAAGACACTCATGAGACAAGCACCGCCTTTCCGACCAGTTCCTTGCGCTGCTCGAGCATCTGGAAGAACGAATCCAATCTGTTCTTGATGTTCGAGTATGAGTAGTAGCGCGGGTCAACAAGATCCGTTTCGATGAAACCGACGGGAATGCCGCGCCTCTCCTCAATGTCTCGCATCATCGCGAGTTGCCCTGCGGAAAACGAGTTGCAGCTCTTGATCGAATTGATCACTAAACCGTCGGCGTCGCAATCTTTGATGAATTTCTCAATCAGGTCAATGCGCTGCGGCAGGTTGCGATTCGTGTAGCAGCCCATGCAATACTCGGCAAGACTTTTCAACGGGTCCTCCGCTGAATGCCGGAAGCCGTAATCATAGACGCCGCCGACTCGCGTGTAGGTCGAGCCGACAAACACTGCGCCATGCTCGTAGAAGAGCTTCCAGAAGTCGCGGAAGTTTGTCCAGTTCGGCGGTCCTTCAACCACGAGCCGATACTTCTCGGTGAAAGTTCCGTCGGGAGTGATTGGACCGAGCTTCAATGCGACGCGTTCCTGCACTTCCTTCCAGAGTTCTTCATAATACTCCACGCAGGCTTGCGAGCCGCGAAACGACGTGAAGATCGGCCCGATATAATAGACTCCTCCGAAGTACGCGTCAATCGGTGACGGACGATGGCGAGCCGACTCGAAGACATTGATAAGCAGGTCCTCCGCCATTGCGGAGCGATTCATGCACTGTGCAAGAACGGCGTCATCAATCTTTCGTCCTGCAACTTTCTCAAATTTCGGGATCACCTCCGTGCGCAGCTGCTCCTTGATGTACTCAATCGCGGAGGGTTCTACCTTGCCGTCGGCCTGATAGGGAATGTGCAGCATCGCAATCTCCGCCTTCGGATAGAGATGGCGGAGATTCTCAAACCACTTCATGAAGACAAAGCAGCCCGTGTAGCTCAAGAGTAGAAGATCCGGCGGCGGCAACTGCTGATCGGTCGGGCCGATATTTCCCTGAAGCATCATGCCGATGTCGCACTTGACATAGGAGCAGACGTCCTCGGAATAACCTGCGTCTTCGGCTTCACGGATGAAGTCGCGCGAGCGTTGTCGCATCCCCGATTGCAGGGAATTGATTTCAGGGTAGACCGGAAGCATGTCGAAGGCGGTGATCAATTCGGTGAGATTGCCCGGCACGAACGTGTAGCAAACCTTGCGGCCTGTCATGGGCGCCTCTGAAAGCGCCATGAAATGATCGGCAAGCATCTGCTTCTGCTTCACCATGCTGTTTTCTTTTTGCACACTCATGCTTTAGTCCCAGAGTTTAATCATGTCGGCGAACGTTCCGGCCTGTTCCTTGACGACGTGAAACTGGCCGAGATTTTCGTGATACTGGAATCCGATGTGACGAATGTGCTTGCGCTCCATCGCCTTTTCCAGGATGGGGCGATCGAGAAGAGCAGGATCACAGAAGCTGGGTGCGCAGAAGATCACTCCGTCCGCGCGATGCTCCCGAACTTGCCTCTCCAGGCTGATCTCCTTGGGGTTGTCGCCGTCATAAACTGCGGAGGAGAAGGTGCTGTTATTCAAATAGGCATTCACCAAGGCGCCGACGGGATCTTCAGTTTTGTCGGGAATGTCGCCTTCTGTCCACTTGAGCCCCAACTGGAAGTCGTCATCCACAATGTAGCAGCCGGCATTCTCAACGGTGCGAATCAATCCGAGCGGAGGCTGTTCACAGAAGGAACCGGACACCACGACGCGAATCTTGTCTGCTTCGATGGCTTCGACGCTCGGGAGAAGCTCGAGGATTCTCTCCACATATGCGTTGTGATGCTCGACGGTCATTACCTGTCCCGCGCGCAGAATCAAGTAGTGGTCCGCGGCGCTGAGCTTGTGCGGATAGGACGAGCGAAAATTAGATAGATCTTTCAGCAGCGCGCGGTTTTGATTATAGAGTCCGATGGAATGATTCAGCGCATCTGTGCTCAGGGACTTTCCGTTAAGCGCTCCGAGGTCGGCAGCGAGCCTCTCCAACTCGTGGCGATAGAACACACCCCCCACAGCGCTCTGAAAATTCTGCGGAAAATCGAGAAAGCGCACCAACTTGTCTTTGTACGTTAGCTGGAATATTCCCGAGAGGTTTCGAATCACGTCGCAGATCGCCGGAAACAGGAACGCGTCGAAATCCTTAAGAGAGTCGTTCAAGGCCATCTCGATAACGGTGCGGGGAAGGTGACAGATGTAGGATTGGAAATAGGCGTCCCCGCGTACGACGGGAATCTTGTCACCTGCTCCGAACAGTCCGACGGGGAGCATGTCGAGCGCGTGGAGAATCTCTCGCGGGACATAGATGGGCAGGAAGCCGACAATTCGGCGATTCTGCTGTTCGGACTTCCAGTCAGTTGCGTATCCGAACGACAGATCTTCAAACAGCTTCTTCGCAGTTTGAAACGCTTCGTCGAGGGTCAGGTCGGAAATCCGGCTTCTCGATTCGGCGAATCGAGACGGCATATGTTTGTTTATTGTGGCCAAGTGTGTCTGGTCGTTTGGTTGCTTGCCGGGCTCTGCGCACCGCCCGTGCGTCTGGAAAATCTGAAGAGCAAAGAGTCGAAGGGAATGAGATTCACCGGAACGGCGAATTTGCGCGTGATGCAACGATTTTGCGAATCGAGGAACGCTTGGGAAAGATTCAGGACGGCACGTCGCCGCTTGCCTCGCCACAACGGAGGGCAAGCCCCACAGAGTGATGATCGTCTTTGCCATGAAAGTCGGCCAACACTGCGGCAGCAATACTAATAGCGATTTCGGCGGGAGCCTGTCCGGTGCGCGCGATGCCGACGGGACAGCGAACGGCGTCCAGCGCTTCCGCGTGAATTCCCGCCTCCAAGAGTCGTCGCCTGAATTGCTTCCACTTGCTTGTGCTGCCAATCATCCCCAGATACCTAAGCGGGCATTCGAGCAGGCGGCGGAGAATTTCGAAATCCTCTGCGTGGCTGTGAGTCATAACAATGGCGTACGAACGAGTCGCGCTCCAAGCCACCGATTCAATGTAGGCACGTGTATCGCCATGGCTGACCGTCACACCAGGGGGAATAGAGTCTTCACCCGCTACTTTCTCACGCGAATCTGCCACGGAGACATTGAACGAAGTTCCAACTAAGACCCGTGCGAGCGCCTGCGCCACATGCCCCGCCCCGAACACGGTCAGCATGGGATTGGAGTTTAGCGTCTCCATGAAAAGCTCAACTCTTCCGCCGCAGCACTGTCCAGTTTCTGTGGTGAGTGCGTATGAGAGGACTTGACATTTGTCGAGCTTCAGACACTCTAAGGCATCCCGGATCGCCCAGTATTCAAGCTGACCCCCACCGATCGTACCGAAAGTGGTTCCGCCTTGTGCGACGATCATCTTCGCCCCGGCTTGGCGGGGGGTCGAGCCGGCCGTGCGAATGACCGTGACCAGAACAGCGGGGAGACCTCGCTCGCGCAGCCTTATCAGCTCATCCTCAAAGTGCCACATGACGTGAAGCGAGAAATCGAATTGTGTATCATTTTATCCGGTTAGGACTCAATATAAGGTTCCCTCTCTATGGATGCAAGAGATAATTAGCTCATTGTATAATTTGACAATAGCTGTCCTATTTGGGGTCGCTTTCCTGCCTTGTTATTGAAAGAATAACAGATGAAGAACAGGAGTGGCCCGTCGAGCGTCGCCTTCCCGTTTGAAGTTCGCCGGCAAAGAGGAGTTTGGCAACTCAGCCAGAACTATAGAGTGACTCATGCAAAGCGCCGGAAATAGAGAATCGCTGCCTTGGGCCGACAAAAAAATCCGCGCGGTGCGACGCGAATCCCCTTGCCCCGACCCACAAGCCCTACCTCAAATCTCACGATCCTTCGCTTCTGTCCATGCATGATACCATGCGAGCAACCTGCTCAAATCC
>JADLDM010000096.1 GCA_020846695.1 bacterium
CTTTCCGCAGGCAAGTCCGAACAAGACCGTAGAGGGCGCAGTCGGCGGACTGCTGTTTGCCGCACTTCTTCTGCCGGTTCTTAAGCATCTCGATTTCGCATCTCCCGAAGCGACGGACTATGCGGCGATTCCAATCATTGTCGGAATATTCGGACAGCTTGGCGATCTGCTTGAATCCCTGATGAAGCGCGAGATGCAAGTGAAAGATGCTTCGCAGCTTATTCCGGGACACGGGGGATTTCTCGATCGCTTTGATTCGCTTCTCATTTCTTCGCCCCTCTTTCTCGCATACCTTCTGCTCGTTCGAGCCTGACTTTATCACATGACGCAAGAAACGCCAGACGCGCCGTCGGAGTTCTCTCCGGCTGCGAATCCCGATGTTGTAGAGATGTTCAATCGCATCTCGCGAACTTATGACCGACTGAATCGCGTATTTTCGATGGGCGTGGATCGGCTCTGGCGAAGAAGCGCCGTGAAGGAGATGAAGCTGCGGGACGGGATGAAGATTCTGGATTGCAGCGCGGGGACGGGTGATATGTCGTTCGAGGCGGTGCGCCAATGCGCGGGTGTTGAGGTTACGCTATTTGACCCCGCGGAGAAGATGCTTGAGATCGGGAAAGTGAAGGCTGAGAAGAAGGGGATCACGAATTTTCGCTACGAGGTTGGAGCAGCCGAGAAGATTGAGCACAGTGACGGAGAGTTCGATCGCTTCATGGTTGCGTTCGGGATTCGCAATTTTGCAGACTTGCGAGCGGGAATGCGAGAGCTTGCTCGCGTGACGAAAGCGGGAGGCTGCGGCGTCGTTCTCGAATTCACACCGGATCGTTCCGCACTGATTGACAAGATATTCCGCGCCTACATGTGGCGCGTGATGCGGCCCGTTGGAGGAGCTTGGTCGAAAGAAAGGGGAGCGTACGCCTACCTCGCGAAGACGATTCAGAATTTTCCGCCGACTCCTGAATTGACAAACTTATTTGCTGAGTGCGGATTTTCGCGAGTTGAAGCCAAGCCGCTGAGTTTTGGAATAGCGACGCAGTTCTTGCTTGTGAAGTAGCGATGCGCAGAGTGCGGGAGCTTTGGCTTGTTGACGTTCCCGCGCTGGGATATGCGGTTGCAGCTGCTGTCGGCGTGCTCGCGGGAATTCTCGGATTTCTTCCGGAGTATGACTTCGCGCTTGCGCTCGCGGTGACGGTGATCGCCGCGATGGGGTTGCTCTTCGTCAAATCGCGACGCCTAACGATGCTGCTCGTACTGGCGGCGTTCGCTGCTATAGTTTCGTACCGCGCAAGTGACGCATTGCAGAGAGATTCACGACGACGAGTGGCGACAGAGTTTTCGGATCCTTGCACGTGCGAAGCGATGGGGAGGATTTGCTGGAAAGAGCCTGCGCGCGATGACCGAAGCGGATATCTGTGGCTCGATCAGGCCAAGCTCATAGCGGACTCGAACGAATGCGCTTGCGGTGAGTTGAAGATCCGACTGCGCGTGCCCGTTGGGGAATGGGACTCTGCACAGATCGGAGAAATTGCAGCTGGACACGTGCGATTTGTGCCCGCGCATCGAATGTACACATCGCAAAGCGGCATTCTCTTTTGGAGCGCGGCCAAGCAGCACTGCGGTGATGCGAGTCTTCGCGAGGGGGAGGCGCTTGATCTGGTGAAAGGCGGTGGGAGTGTTCGGAACTCGCTTTTCGAGTTGCGAGAAACGCTGCTTGAGGCATTAGAGACGTATCTCTCACCTGATGCAAGGGCGATGTGCGGTGCGCTATTACTGGGAGAGCGGGTGGGATTTTCGCCGGAATTCCGAGGTGATCTCTATTTGACCGGATTGACGCACTTGTTTGCGTTGAGCGGGCTTAACACGGGATTGATTGCGGCGCTCATGTGGTTTGGATTGAGCCTGCTTCGGACGCCGCTTCTCGCAAGGGGACTCATCGTACTTGGCGTGCTGGCGCTATATGCGGCGCTCGGAGTCGGAGTTCCCTCGTTGGTGCGATCCTCGCTAATGGCCGCCATGATTATCGGCACGCGACTGCTCCATCGCAAGGGGAATTCTGCAAATTACATTGTTGCTGCTTTTGCGATAGAGCTTCTCATCTGGCCGCTTCATGCCTTGGATGCGGGTTTTCTCTTAAGCTATCTTGCGATTGCGGGATTGACGGCAGGTTATGCGGCGCTTGCGGAGCCATTCGCGAAGTGGTTCGGTGAGGGCAAGATTGCAGCAGTGCGAAGGCCCGCGCAGCTCGTCGGCTCGGCGATCAGCGCGCAGATCAGCACTGCGCCAATCACCGCGATGCTGTTCGGAAGAGTTGCGGGTCTTGCCGTATTGGCAAATATCATTGCGGTGCCGGGCTTTTCGCTGTTGCTTGTGCTGACCATTTTGCTGATCGCGACGTCCTTTGTCAGCGGCGTGTTTGCGGGGTGGATAGCAAATTCGGTTGACGCGCTTTCATTCATCTTGACGCGTGTAGTCACTTGGTCTGCAATGATCCCGGGAGCGGGGTTCACGGTGAATGCGCCGGCGTTCGTGTTTTTGGGATGGCTTGTACTTTCGGTGAGCGCAATTGTCGCTTTGCTGAGACTGCGAGCGCGTTGGGCGATTGCATTTCTATTGATTGCGCTGAACGGAGTGATCTGGTCGGATATCCTGATGGATTCTGATGAACCTTTTGTCGCGCATGTGAACGAGAGAAGCGTTTTACTGGGAGCGGGTGAGGCGACCGTCCTCGTGGGATGTGGCAGTCCGTGGGAGAGTGAGCGCGCGGGTAGTGACGTGCTTCAGGCGATGCAAACAAGAAGGCGACACGGGTTAGATGTGATTGTGCTTCCCGTAGGTTGGGCGAGTTCAATTGGAGCATTGCCGGGCGTTCTCCAGAGCGTGGACGCAGGCAGTGTACTGTGGGTGGAGCCTTCAAACGATAGTTGGACCTCGGCGCTGCTTGACGCGACATTAGAGCGTGAGGAGATTGTGCCCATCGTGGCGCGCGCAGGAACGATTTTGCAAGCGACAGAGGAGCTTTCGATTCAAGTTCTGTGGCCTGTGGAAGGAATTCAAGAAGAGTCGGTCATGCTGATTGAGATGCCTGGTGGAGCGCGAGTCTTGCTAACCGCAGGGCAGGCGACGGAAGAATTTGCGGCAGGCAGCGAAGCATTGCAAGTGAACGTTCTGCGAGGCGGAGAAATTGGAACAGGAAACAAACAGTTTGTGCATGGTGAGTGGCAGTTCGCGCGGGGCGGCTGGTTGCGAGTTGATTCCGATGCAGAGCGATATGCACGCTGGATGAAATTGCCCTATGCGTCGTAGAGCGGCAAATGAAACCGCGCTGTTTACCGGCGTGACCTGCATTGAGCTTGAGTTTCTTGCACAGGGATTCGCGGAAGTGTGCGGGTGCGATGAAGCGGGCAGAGGGCCGCTTGCAGGGCCGGTGGTTGCGGCGTGCGTAATCCACAGATCGGGGAATCTGCTTGAATCGTGCAAGGACTCGAAGATATTAAGTCCCGCGCGGCGTGATCAACTCTACTTGCAAATCACGAACGAGATGACTTACGCAGTGGGCATGTGCGACGCGAGTGAGATTGACGCAATGAATATTCGCGTTGCATCCCTGACGGCGATGCATCGCGCTGTGATGCAACTTACTCTTTTGAATCCGATGATTCTGGTGGACGGGCGTGACCGACTGCCGGGGCATGAGCACTCGCGCGCGATTGTGGACGGAGACGATAGAGTCTCTGTGATTTCGGCGGCTTCAATTGTGGCGAAGGTCACGCGGGATCGCCTGATGCAGGAAGCTCATGCGCAGTTTCCACAGTACGGGTTTGATCGTCACTTTGGATATCCAACTGCGGAACATCGGAGTGCAATCGAGAAGTTCGGACCGTGTGAACTCCATCGCAAGACCTTTCGGGGCGTGCGTGAGTTTCTTAAGTAGATTCTTCGGAAGGCGGGGTCATCTAACGGATGATCGCGCACGCGGTCGGAAGGGCGAAGAGCTTGCCTTACACGAGCTGGCGAAGAAGGGTTATCGGGTTCTGGAAAAGAACTGGCGGTGCAGGATGGGAGAGATTGATTTGATCTGCATGGATAACGGGACGTTGGTGATTGTTGAGGTGAAGTCGGCGGGTAGAGCGAGCGATTTTCGTCCGCAGGATCGAGTGAATTTGAGAAAGAGGAATAAGCTGAACGCTTTGGCCCGCGCCTATCTGAGGAGCAAGCCCGAGCTGCGAGTTCCTTTTCGGTTCGATATTGTGACGGTTGTTTGGGACGGTGAATCTCCAAAGATTGAGCATTTTCGCAATGCGTTTTCTTGAGGTAGTGAAGATCAGTTTGCTTGTGTTGTTTTCGGCACCCGTTTCGGCGGGTGTTGTTCTGAGTGAGATCATGTTCGATCCACTCGAAGATGAGGACACGGATGAGTTCGTGGAGTTGTACAATGACTCATCACTGCCGGTGAATTTGGCGGGTTGGGTTGTCTCGGACGGCGACGGGAGCGACACGCTGGTTGACGCCGGATTCGGAATGATGGCCGCTCCGAGGCAGTTTATCCTGATTCTGGACCCCGATTACATCGAGGAAGCGAGCACGACCTATGACTCACTTGTGCCGGAAAATGCACTTGTTGTGATAATCGTCGGCAGCACTTTTGGGAGCAGAGGGTTTTCAAACGGCGACAGCGAACAGATTTCGCTTGTAAACGCGAATGGGCAGACCGTTGCAACGAGGGCGTATTCCACGGGGAATACGCCGGGGCATTCTGATGAGAAGCGCGTGATGAACGGCGGTGATGATGATGAAAATTGGATGGACTGCGAAACACTGCACGGCACGCCGGGGTTTCGCAATAGTGTGACTCCGCTGGAACGCAATCTTGGAATTGTTGAGATTGAAGCGGATCCCGATGCGCCGGCGGCGGGATCAAGTTTCAGCATTTCGGTTAGCGTGGTGAATAGTGGGTTA
>JADLDM010000097.1 GCA_020846695.1 bacterium
CTCGGCATCGAAACCATTGATGCTGACGGCGTCCTCTTCGCCTCCGTCAAGGAGCTGGCGAAAGAAAACTCGGAGCTCAAGTCAAGAGTCGCCGATCTTGAAAGTCTTATGCAGCAGATGATCCAACTTGGAATGAATAGATAGTGAACATAAATCGGAGAATTTGAGATGAAGCTCGTCACAGCAATCTTGTTTGTTTCGCTGAATGCCTTCGCAATTCCTCAACAGATTAATTACCAGGGACAGTTGACAACTCCGAGCGGGTCTCCGCTCGACACAAGCGTGACGATGACCTTCAACATCTACACCGTGTCATCTGGTGGTTCGCCTGCATGGACGGAGACGCATCCGAGTGTTGTTGTGACGGACGGTCTGTTCAATGTACAACTCGGTTCCATCACGACATTGCCCGATCTCTTCTCAGTGAATCGCTGGATAGGAATTATGGTCGGTGCTGACATCGAGATGATCCCGCGCGAGCAAATCATTTCAGTCGCACATGCCTATCGCGTGGGAACGGTGGATGGCGCGAGCGGCGGATATATATCGAGTTCCACGGAAATATCCGGCACTCTAAATATCGGCGACGCCAACGAAATTGTTCCGGGGTATGGACTTGTCGTGGGCAGTGACAATTTTGTCAATGCTAACTTGTCGTCTATCACAGGCGGATCGGATAATTCGATAGAGTCCGACCGGTCGCATATCGGAGGCGGGATTGCGAATATGGCTTCAGGATCTCCTTCGGTGATCGGCGGCGGGCAATACAATCACGCGCGAGGTGCGCATTCAGTAATCGCAGGCGGCGGCGGGCTTTCGATGGGTGACAGCAACTCTGTGCTTGGACAGAACGGCTTTGTCGGCGGCGGCTCGGGGAACTTGGTTGAGCAATTTCATGGGGTCGTTGGCGGCGGCATGAACAACAAAGCGCGCGCGATTCGCAGTTTCGTGGGAGGCGGATCGTCAAATACCGTCAGCTCAGTGGCAACCTTCGGTGGAATCGCTTGCGGAGACCTAAACTCAGTAACTCAAGATCGAGCGTTCATTGGCGGAGGCAGCCTGAATCAAGCGGCCAACCTCGATGCGGTTGTAGTGGGCGGCTTGTCGAATACTGCGTCAGGTTTGGGAAGTTTCGTTGGCGGTGGGCAATACAATTTAGCGACAGATTATTACGCAGTTGTTGCGGGCGGAGATAGTAACATTGCGAATGCGGGTTACACAAGTATCGGTGGAGGGCAGAATAACCTGGCATCCGGATCCTACAGCGCGGTTGGCGGTGGCTATTCAGGTTCAGCGGCCGGCTCGTATGACGTGATTGCCGGCGGTGAAGATAACAGCAGCTCGGGAGATCACAATTCGATAGGTGGCGGTTTCTCGCAGTTTGTATCGGGTTCCTATGTGACGCTGTGTGGCGGCCACAACAATTCAGCGCAAGGATATGGCACGGTAGTCGCCGGAGGTAGGTTCAATTTTGCTGCGCCAGAATCGCTCGCTACCATTTCCGGCGGCAATGTCAACTCCGTGTCGGCTAACTACGGTTCTGTTGGAGGCGGGTACTCCAATAATGTGACAGCGAGAGGGGGAACGATCACGGGTGGTTGGGACAATTTAATCACATCATCATCTGGCATAGACAGCGCTTACGGCTTCATCGGCGGAGGCATATCGAATAGCATTTCCAATGCGACCAGCTCGGTCATTTCTGGTGGTGACGACAATTCGATCACTTCAAATTCAACGGTTTGCGCGATCGGCGGGGGCCAGGGCAACAGCGTTTCAGGTCACGCGGGATGTATTCCAGGCGGAGCCGACAACTCGTCCACAGGAGATTACAGTTTCGTCTGCGGAAGCGACGTAAGCGCGTCTGCCAATCGTGCTTTCGCCTTCGGTGACGGATCTGAGACTTTTACGCCCGGATCAAATAACACTGCGAGTTTCCTGACCACAGGCGGGTTCCGTATCTGGACGGACAATCCGGTGTCAAGCAACATTGGAACTCGCCTCCCGGCGGGTGGCACCTCATGGGTTGCTCTATGTGATTCAACATCAAAAGAGAATCGTCGCCACGCCAACGGATCAGATGTGCTCGAAAAGATTTCTGCTATGCCGATTGACTGTTGGAACTACAAGCATCAGCCCACTGGCCCGGAGCACATCGGTCCGATGGCGCAGGACTTCTGGAATGCGTTTCATCTCGGAAGTGATTCGCTCGGCATCGAAACCATTGATGCTGACGGCGTCCTCTTCGCTTCGGTCAAGGAACTTGCGAAGCGGAGCGAACGAATCGAGAAACTTGAAACCGAAGTTTCTGAGCTAAAGCAACTGGTGCAACAGATGATTCAAATTGGAATGAATAAGTAATGAACATAAATCAGAGAATCTAAGATGAAACTACTCCTCGCAATCTGTTTAGCATTCGTCTGCGCGTATGCAATCCCTCAGCAGATCAACTATCAAGGTCAACTCAATATCGGTGGCTCGCCGGTTGACTCGACCATTTCGATGACGTTTACAATCTACGACGCCGTTTCAGGCGGCAACACATTGTGGACGGAAACACATCCGTTTGTCGTGGTCACAGACGGACTATTCAATGTGCAGCTTGGATCGGTTGGCGGCCTGACCGACATCTTTTATCAACCCTTGTGGCTCGGCGTAACTGTCGGTACGGATACGGAAATGTCGCCGCGCGAATCCCTCGTATCGGTTGCTCACGCATTTCGCGTTTACACGATTGATCGCGCCGAAGGCGGCAAGGTCTATGGCAACATTAATCTTGGAGACGGGACGTCGGCAGTTTCACAATTCGGAATAAGCGTCGGCTCAGGGCATTGGGTGAGTGGCTCCTACGCAAGTGTGACCGGTGGTCAAACCAACTCTGCATCAGGCACGCTTGCGCATGTAGGCGGTGGTCGAGATAATACGGCATCAGCGGATCAGACTACAATTGGTGGCGGACGCGAAAATCATGCCACAGCCATCAACGCCACCGTCGGTGGAGGCTTTCAGAATAGCGCGAACAGTACCGGTAGTAGTGTCAGTGGCGGAATCAGCAATACGAGTTCAGGGGCATATTCGACGATCTCGGGCGGATCAGCCAACTCAGCAGCTGGAGATTACAGTAGCATTTGCGGAGGTGGTGAGAATATCGCTTCCAATATCAGCGCTTCAATCTCTGGAGGCTCATTCAATGAAGCATCAGGCATTGCCAGCACAGTTGGCGGCGGTGTCTTGAATATCGCCCTTGGAGATTACTCCTTTGTCGGAAGCGGATACTATGATAGAGCTACTGGGGACTTTGCTGTTGTTGCAGGCGGCGATTCAAATAGTGCGGGAGGACAAGAAAGTACAGTTGGTGGAGGAACACTGAATTCAGCATCGGGCCTGCGATCTTGCGTTGTCGGCGGTTCGCAAAACACAGCGGGAGATTATTCCGTTGTAGCGGGCGGTGAGTTAAACTGGTCGCCGGGGAGCTATTCAACAATATCGGGCGGGTCTTTGAACCACGTCACGTCAGTTCATTCTACAGTCTGTGGCGGAGGTTACAATCGTGCTCGCGGTGACTTCAGTTTCGTCGGCGGAGGCGGAGGAAGCGCGGCGACAGATTCAAATTCGGCATCCGGACTCTGTTCAACTATTCCCGGTGGCAGGAGCAATTACGCACAAGGGAACTATAGCTTCATCGGCGGAGGGGGCGGAAGCTCTGCCTCAGAATCTAACAGCGTGGCGAGTGAAGCAAGTGCAATTGTAGGAGGGCGCGGCAACACCATTCTTGATTATGATTTCCCACAACGTGGCGCAAACATTGGTGGTGGCGTTAACAACTTGATCTCCGGCAGCAGCTACGCCGCGATTTGCGGCGGATTTCAGAACCAGATCACTGTAACAGGGAGTTATTCTGCCATTGCCGGAGGACAGTCAAATCTATGCGGAGGTTGGTCAAGCACAGTTTGCGGTGGCCAATCCAATACGGCAAGCGGAAACGAAAGCGTCGTTGTCGGTGGCCTGTCTAACACCGCAAGCGGAAGTAAGTCTTTCGCTGCAGGGTATCTGGCAAACGCTCTGCATGAAGGCGCTTTTGTATGGAGTAGTGGATTCGCCGCGACAAGTTCAACCAGCAATAACTCAGTGACGATGAGGGCTACCGGCGGCTACCGGTTCTTATCCACGAGCGGCACCATAGGCGCTCAATTGCCGGCAGGCGCGACGGCTTGGAGCGCTCTATCCGACTCGACCATGAAGATGGATCGTCAACGTGCCAACACCAAAGATGTTCTGAACAAACTAGCTGCGATGAACATTGATACGTGGCGCTACAAGCATCAGCCGGACGGGCCGCAGCACATGGGGCCGATGGCGCAGGATATGTATCATGCATTCGGATTGGGTGATGATGAAACGATGATCTCGACCATTGATGCCGACGGAGTGCTCTTCGCTTCCGTCAAGGAGCTTGCAATGCAGAACAGCGAGAAAGATGAAAAGATCGCCGACCTCGAAGCACGAGTGAAGCAACTTGAAGCGGCGATTCTGCAATTCGGAATGTTAAACAAAGAAGATAAACAGTAGGAGGCACTCATGAAGATGCTACTCTTTTTCCTCATCGTCCCCACCATGTTGTGGGCACAATCCTCGAGTGAAAATTTCACTCTCACCAAATCTGTCATGGATGCAGGCGGCGGAGCGTCAAGCTCGGCAAACTTCAACCTCGTGTCGGCATTCGGTCAACCGACTCCCATCGGAATTCAAACGAGCGAGAATTTCGCGCTCTCCGCCGGATTCCTCTCTCCGCTACTCGCTGTGTCGCCCTCATCGCCAATTCAGCAATTGGTCATCAAGCAAATGCAGCCCGATGCAAAGCTCTGGTGGGAGCCCATCCCCAATGCAACCAGCTACTCGATTCACCGCTCCGTAAACTATGTGTTCACGCCCGACATTGGCAACCAAGTTGGCACAGCGACCGATACCCTGTTCACCGACGTGAATGCAACTGCCACACAAACGCAGAGCTTTTACATCGTTGTCCCTCACTAAAGAGGACGTCAGTCAGAAATCAAAAAGCCCCGGTTCATGCCGGGGTTTTCTGTGTCAACGTGGGTATCAACTTGCTATAAACCGAACTGTCTCAGATGATGATCGCAATGGCGATAGGAGAGTCTCGCCCATTGCTGCGGAGTCAGCTCGCCAAATCCGGGACTGAAACCGAACTTCTGATCGGGTCCCTTCTCAAATCGCTCAACATAATGCAGGAGAGTCCTCAAGTCCTGTGCGAAATCGCCGGTCTTGGTCACGAAAAACTGCGGCATCGAGCGTCCGCTCTTTGGCCATGGGATCGGCGCGTCAATAACCATCCACTTGAAGAACGCCGTAGTGAAGAACCCTTTCGGCATCGGATAGTCCGCATAGTCTCCGAACGTGATCCGCATTCCGTCCGTCAAATGACAAATCACTTCCGCAGCGCTCATCTTGCCCCACGCACGCTGCAAGTCCGGGCGAAATTGCTCGACACGACGAATGATTTCGGCGCGCGGCTCCGAATCGAAGAGTGATTTCATGTTGAGACCTCAAGAGCAAATGAGATTGCAATTCTACCCCATTATCATCAATTCTCATTGAAATGTCAAGCCGGGGCAATGTTCCACTCGTTCGTTGATTGATTTGTCTGAACTTATGCGAAGGGGCAAAATGCCTCTCTTTTGCCCAACAGCAATGAACATGCGTCGCCGGCTTTGATTGCAGATTGACGCGCATCACCCATTAAGCATGATGCACTCGGGTTTGGAAACCGCTTGACAAACTCTTGCACCGCGATGCGCGGTCTGCTATATTGGGCATGACAAGTTAATCGCGTTTCGATGTGGCAGACGCAGCAGACTCGACGTAAGTCGGGTTTCGCCCCACATCATACGACTCGAATCGAGTCCACCGCACCTGCCACCGGCCCTCCAAAGAGCGCCGGTGGTTTTGTTTTTGGCGTCCGTAACAATGCGCCAAAGCATCGTAGGAAAAGGAGGAGATATGAAACGAATGGAAAGACTATTCCTCGCACTCGCGTTAATTCTCCTGGTCAGCTCTCCTGTCAACGCACACTGGGTTAATAAGAGCGGATTTGAAGACTATGCGCAGCACATGGTCGGCGCGCCGCCGCAGTCGGATCGCACCGACGGCATGCCGGACTTCGATCAGAAGCAAGACAACTGGATGAACTCGTTTAATCAATGGAATTGGTGCGGGCCGGTTGCCGTTGGTAACTGCCTTTGGTGGTTCGATTCCAAATTCGAGACCATCAAATGCAAATCACTTCCACCGGGAACGCTCGTGATGCCTCCGGCGATTAGCGATCACTACAATCTGGTTCATATGATGATGTCCGGCCTTGACGATCATGACCCGAACAACGTGATTCCTTTCATTACATTGCTCGGTAATCAAGTGCCGGGTGGAATCGGCGCGGCCGGAATAACACCGCCGCAGATGAAGCAGATGATCGAAAACTACTTCGCGCTGCCGCAAGTAAATCTCTTTGGCCACTACACGGTTCGCATCATCTGGATGCCGACCTTTGAGCAGATCTACAGCGAAGTCGAAGTGAGTCAGGATGTAATCGTGCTGGTGGGATTCTATCAGACGCTGCCCAACGGAATGTGGTGTCGCTTCGGAGGTCATTACATGACTGTTGCGGGCGTGGATAGCCAAGACGCTCAGAAGTGGATGTCCTTCAGCGATCCCTATCGAGACAATGCGGAGATGGGGGGAGCGGGAGTTGTGCATAACGGCTGGCTCATCCCGCATATCTGGCCCCCTGCCCACATGGCGCATGTTCACAATGACGCCGGCAATGTTTCGCACGACGTGTATCCCATCTTCCCCTCCAATTCGCCGGGCGGAATCATCTCGACTGGTGACTTCGAGTCGAGCGACGACATTTCGATGTGGGAAAACTTTATCGGATTGAATCCAGGAAATGTATCAAACAGTTGCAACTACAATCCGCTTCTTCTGGTTCACACAGAGTTGGAAGCCATGATTGTAATCTGTCCGAATTTCGATTACGGCGACTTGCATCAGGATTATCCGACCATTGACATCGAGTCCTGCGGCCCCGCGCATCCGCTGACGGATAAGGCATGGTTGGGAGAAAGTATTGACTCGGAAATTCAACCGCACATTTATGATCTCGATCAGCATGACGACGGAGTGCATTTCTACAACTTGCCATGGACTCCGCAAGACGTGGAATCCGTCGCGGTGACCGTGCGACTTGGCGCGCATTACGCAGGTGAGCCGCTCTATCTGAACGCATGGAAGGACGGCAACATTGACGGCGATTTCGACGACTATCTCTTTGATCACATGATTACATGTGACGAGTGGATCATTCAGGACGTGCCCGTCGCCGCGGGACTTGCCGTGCATCGCTTCTGTGACCCCGGCCCCGTCATGCTCGGCGATTGGGATCCTTATGATCTGCGCGTGCGCTTCCGCCTCACAAGTCAACCGGTGGGCAGATACGGCTATGGCGGCTATTGGGGCGGTGGAATTTCCAATGGACTGGGCACCTACGACATTGATTGGGTGCTCGGTGAAGTGGAAGATTACGACTCAACAGATATGCAGCTTGCTGTCGAACTTCAATCCTTTGAAGCCGTGTCAGGAAATGGTTACGTGAATCTGGAGTGGATCACGGCCAGCGAATCCGATATTGACTACTATGGCTTGTTGAGAAGGGAAGAGGCAGAGTGGACCGAAATCGCGCGGGTAAATAGCCAGGGTGAAAGCAGTGTTGCCAAGCGTTACACCTTCCGCGATGAAGCGGTGGAAAACGGTTGCAACTATGCCTACAGCCTAAGCAGTTGCGACATCACCGGTGCAATTGAAACGCTTGCCTACGCCGAGGCCACGCCAACGGATGTCATTTTTCCCACCGAGTTCGCTCTCTTACAGAACTATCCGAATCCGTTCAATGCGAGCACCACAATCCGCTACGCATTGCCCGAAGCCGCGCATGTAACTCTGACCGTCTATAACATCGAAGGCCAAGAGGTCGCCACGCTGGTCAACGCGCATCAGAATGCGGGTGAACATTCGTTCGTGTTCGATGCCAAAGACCTTGCCTCCGGTCTCTATCTCTGCGCAATAATGACTCCTGTGTATAGCACAACGATGAAGATGATATTGATCAGATAAGCACGTTTTGTGACGTTTGAATGCGGGGGCGGCCAATCGGGCCGCCCCCACTCGTTCTCTTTGCACCATAACCAACTCAAATGGGAGGCCAACATGAAACAGAGTTTTGTCAATTTTCTCGCGATGATAAGTTTTGGCTTAGTCATGCCATACGGAGTGCTCGCCGTAGAACCACCGCCGATTCAATGGCAAGTAGATCACGGAGGTGCCGACGGAGACCAGTTTGTTGACGTCAAGCAGCTCTCTTCCGGAGGCTATGTCATGTGCGGAATCTTTGGGTCAGGTCCCGCACTCAATCACGATGCCTGGCTTGTCCTGGCCGACGCGGGCGGAAACCATGTGAATAGTGCGACCTACAACGGTGGGGATCTCAAGGATTGGTTCAGCTCTGTCTTGCCCACTGCCGACGGGGGATTCATGTGCGCAGGAAGTTTCCAGTCCGCCGCGTTAGCCGGTCAGATGTGGCTTGTCAAAGTGAACTCTTCGCTCGCCGTGGAATGGCAGGAGGATTACGGCGGCGCAGGTGATGAGGGATGTAGTGCTTTCATCGCTACACAAGATGGCGGCTATCTCTTGTACGGCTCAACCACTTCATTTGGCGGCGATTCCGATGGGTATGTCTTGAAGGTTGATGCGAACGGAGTGTTTGATTGGCAGGGTCTCTATGGCGGCGCCGGAGAAGACGCCATATCCTCAGCGATTCAGTTGCCTGACGGCAGTTTCAGAATGTACGGGCTCTCCAATTCGTTTGGAGCAGGTGAGTATCAGACGTGGCTCATTGCGACGAGTGAATCCGGTAATATGTCGGACATGGACACCTATGACGGCGGCGGGCAGTACATGTCCTATCATGTGTGTCCGGCTCCCGACGGTGGGTTCTATCTTGCAGGCTCAACCGAGTTGTTCGGCGCAGGTGGGCGCGACATGTGGCTCTTGCATGTAGATGCCAATGGCGAGTTCATGTGGTCGCGAACTTGGGGGGCCGGTAATTGGGAGGAGTGCCGAGAGGCGACGGTTGACCATTCCGGCGGCTGCGTCATGTCCGGCTACTCCTTGGATGGAGCAGGCGGGGACAGTCGAGCCGCACTGTTGAAATATGATGTGCTTGGGAATCTCTTGTGGGAGAAACTCATTTCAGATCCGGGACTGGATGATGGCTACGCGCTTTGCACAACGTCAGATCTTGGCTATGTGGTGGCGGGATTGACCGCCACAATGGGCGATCCGGATGGTGACGGGTGCCTCGCGAAGTTTGGTGACGACATTCCTTGCGTTCCAAGTCCGAGCCCAATTACGTTCGTGGCCGAACCGCACATGCCGTGGATAAACGTCTCACACTGTGTTCATTTCTGTCCGGATGTGGTCTATGAACTTGTTGTTCCGGTTTGTCCGGGCAGCCCTCCGGGACTTCCCATGATTCTCATTGAACCCGGGTGTCTTGACAACTACTGCGACGAGGATTGCCGCCCCACAACGGGATTTGTATTTGGTCAATGGGTCTATCTCGCAAATCCGCCGCGAATGGTACAGACGGTGATATTGAGTCCCGAGGCGGAGGAAGGATGCGCGTGCGTATCTTTCGAACCGGGTCTGGCCTGGTCTTGGCGCGAGGACTGCTGGTGGCTGCCCGTCGAGCTTGCGTCCTTTGAAGCCATGCAGGAATCTGATCATGTGCAGATTCACTTTGCAACGGCATCGGAGCGCGAAGTGGATCACTACGAGATTCTGCGCGGTCTTTCCCCGGACGGTGAGTTTGTCAAAATCGCCGAGTTGCTGTCACAAGGAAATTCATCATCAGAGCAGAATTACGTCTATCGCGACTTTGATGTGATTCCCGGCGTCACCTACTACTACTATCTTGCCAGCGTGGACATTGACGGCGCCCGAACCGAACATCGCGACTTCATGGCCAGCGTCACAGTTGCTCCACCGGCAATTCCACTCGAGTATTCACTCTTTCAGAACTTTCCCAACCCCTTCAACTCAACAACCGAGATTCGTTACACCTTGCCCGTCGAAGGACACGTCGCTCTTGATGTCTATAACATCAGCGGGCAGTACATCGCCAGTCTTGTGAACGTGTATCAAAATAGAGGAGAGTACTCCGTCACATTCGATGCCAACGACCTTGCCTCCGGTCTCTATCTCTGCACAATGAAGACGGAGACCTACAGCTCCGTGATGAAAATGATTCTGATCAGATAACAGTCGTCGCTCACTGTAGTGGAAAAGCCCCTCGCGGGGCTTTTCTAATTGTGGATTAAGGTCGAACCGGGCAGGACGATGTGCAGAACCTCGACAGGGTCACTTTGCGGCGGATCGCCTCTCACGTCTGCGACGTGATGCGAAACATTCCCAAGCTCGTCGAAAGATTGCTGCGACATGCAAGGATTCTCCCTGATCTCGAAGTGATTTGGGTCCCAATTGATCAAGACTCCTCCCTGCGCGCGATCCATAAAGGACCCCGAATTGATGTAGGTAATGTCATCCTCCGTGAAAACCTCTCGATGATGCACGTGACCGCACGCGACGAAACGATAGTCGTTGCGTTGCGCGTAGTCAATAGCCCGAACGCGTACGCGACGAATCACGTCCAACCAGGACTTGCTGGTGTATTTCACGTATTCGCTGAAGCGATGACTCTTCACGAATCGCTGCACGTAGTAATAGGTTCGTGACGCAATTTCTGTTGTGATCGGATATTTCCGGATGAAGTGATCAAACTGATGTCCGTGCAGGACCGCCAACTTGCCGTGCGGAGTTCCGACCACGATCTCTGTAAGCCATTCATTGAAAAGCGGCAGTATATCACCGTCGTGATTGCCGCGAATCCAGACGACTTCTTTGCGCCGGTTATGCAGATTCCAGATGTATGACAACACTTCGCGATGCGGGCGTCGCAGTCTGTGAAGATTCGGATTGTCGTAAGCGTCGCCGTTGATGACGAGCGTTTCGAATCGGGTGTTACGCAGCGTTTCGAGAATCCCCTCGGCATTGCAGTTTGGCGAGCCAAGGTGCAGATCCGAGATAATCAGCATCGAACCGTAAGGTTTCTGTCTCTGAGTGCGGGTCATGAGAATTTGCCTTTTATAAGGATGCCACGCCCAATATCGCACTGTAACGTTAGCGCAGCATAAGCGCACCGAAATACTGCGGATACGCATATCTCTCCGCCAACGCACACATTTCGCGGGTCGTCCAGCAATAGAAACCCTTCGCCGTGCGACGGAGGGTTTTCTGTTGGTGTAACAAACCGCACTTCAGAAGCACGTGCGTGTCATGCACTACTTGCTGATCTTGATCTGTCGGCTCTTGGCCTCTTCGGCTTTGGGCAGCGTGATCTTCAGCACGCCGTCCGAGTAATTCGCACTCACGCGATCCGGCAGGACATTGTTCGGCAGACTGAAGCTGCGCTCGAATTTGCCGTAGTTGCGCTCGACACGCACGAAGTTGTCCTTTTCCTCCTTGATCTCGCGGCGCTTCTCGCCGGAAATGGTCAGGACATTGTGGTTCAGCGTGATCTGCACATCTTCTTCTTTCATGCCCGGAAGTTCGGAGTGGATCTCATAGCTGTCTGGATTCTCGGCGATGTCCACATCGGGCGCCCACGTCCGCAGGCTGCCTTCCTTGCTCCAGCCCATCAGGTCATTGAGCATGGCGTTGATGTTTTCGAAGGGGAATGCCGGTTCCATGGCGCGGGGGGTGTACTTGACGATCTTCATGGTCTTCTCCTGTTTCTATTTGTTTGAGTTTGTGGATGCCTAAGTTGCTCCGCTGATTGTTCATTTTGCAACGTCAATGCCAATCGCATAAACAACTATAAATACAGGGTTAATGCATCGAAGGTGTTATGTCTTCTTCTGCCATTCGAGTAATTGACGCTGCCTTATTGGCATGAAATACGCAATACTGGCAGGTTCACGGCAGATGCCGTTTTGGTTGCATATTCGAGTGCGAGTGCCTATCTTTTAAGCTGTTAAACTTTCGGAGTTTCGTCCTCAACATCGAGCCCGCCCACCATGACCTCTAAGAAGCTCTGTCCGCACTGCCTCAAGATCATCCCCTTCAAACACCGCTTCAAGCGCAAATGTCCCCACTGTTTTCGTCCGCTCCGCAGGCGTAGCGATGTCGGGGATCGCACTCTTTTTGCGCAGTGGCTCGAAGATCGCGGAAAGTGGTGGTGGCTGCTCGTTTGGCTCGTTGTCTTCACCATCGGCGCCATGATCGGCCAACTTGCGGGACATTCGAGTTTGCTCCAGTTCATGAGCAATCATCCCGTCTGGTTCGGTATCACACTGTACTATCTCTCCGGATTCTCTTCGATCATCTCGCGCATCTACTTCCCGCTGATGCTCGATGCGCCGCGTATTCTAAGGCGCGAACGCCCGCAGGTGAAATCCTACAAAGTTCTCACCACTGTCGGCATAGTTGCAGGACTGATTCTCGCCGTCGTCGTCATGGGAACGAATCTCTTCTTTCTCGCTCTGCCCGGATCAGTCTTTCTCTTCACCATTCCGATCGCGTTGATGTGGGCCTATCTTGCCCTCGTTCTAACGGACTCCGACTACGAAGACGAGCGGGTCTGGAGCTACATGACCGAACTTGGAGCCAGCGAAAGACTCGATCATCGTCACCACGGCTACATGGTCCTGATCATGCTGCCTTTGTCAACCCTGTTGTTCTATTGGATGATGAAAAACCAGTGGCTCTACTACTGGTTCCGCGATTCCGTCTTGATCGCCATGTTCAAGGAACTCTGGAATCAAGCCCGCGGAGGTGCATAATTCGTCTTCCCAATTCTCGTTCCTTCCTCCGTTCACGGGGAAGGTTAGGATGGGGGTGAGATCTCCGTGTCCCACAAATCACCGCATAAGCGTCTGAGCAAACTGCGCCGCAAACACCGCAAACCCGCCGGACTTCCACCGGGCACCGTCGTGCATACGGGAGAGCGAGTCTCCGAACAGGTCGTGATTCGCGCCATGCGTTTCACCGAGGAGACTTGCGATGAGAAAACTCTCGCAAACGTCGCGGACGTTCAGAGCTTTCTCACTCACCCCGGCGTCAAGTGGATTGACGTCGCCGGTCTGCACGACACAAGACTGATCGAAGCCATCGGGAAGTCGGTCTCGATTCACCCGCTTGCCGTCGAAGACATCGCCAACACGCACCAACGTCCAAAGATTGAAGATTATCCCGAGCAGTTAATCGTCTATCTGCGCGACTTTGAGCGCGATGAGTCGAAAGGTCTGTTGGACGATCAGGTGACGCTGATTCTGGGCAAAGACTATGTGCTGACGTTCTGCGAACGCGAGCCTTCCGAATTCGATGTGATTCGCGAGCGCATTCGCAACAAGCAGGGCCAGCTTAGATTGCGCGACGCGGACTATCTGCTCTATCGCCTGCTCGATATTCTTGTGGATCAGTACTTCGAACTGCTCGACACTCATGCCGATGAGGTGGATCGCCAGCAGGCTTTCCTGCTCGAAGGCGCGGTCGGCAAACCCCTCCTGCAAGAGATCATGAACACGCACGACGAACTGCTGCTCCTGCGCCGCTCGATAGCTCCCCTAAAAGACGCGCTGAGCGCGTTGGAACGGCGCGACTCACATCTGATCTCGCCCGCGACGCGCATCTACTTCCGCGACGTGCATGATCATGCGCAGCACGCCGCTGAAATGCTCGATACAATGCGAGAACTCGGCGCAATGTCCATCGAACTCTACATCTCGCGGCTATCCTTGCGTCAAAACGACGTCATGCGCGTTCTCACCGTGATTGCTACGATCTTTCTTCCACTCACCTTCTTAGTCGGAATCTGGGGCATGAATTTCGACAACATGCCTGAGCTGCACTGGAAGTACGGTTACTTTCTTGCACTCGGACTGATGGCAATAGTCAGCCTGTTCATGCTCTTCTATTTCAAGCGCAAACGCTGGACTCACGAAGAGACAGACTAATCTCTTCCGAAAACCAAACACCATGAAAAGAACACCCAAGCCGAACGCGGTCAGCGCTCACGATTTCAAGAAGCTCGTCATGCCGAAGTCGCTTGCCGTCAGTCCTGACGGAAAGTACGCGGCATTCACGCGCTCATGGATTGACGAAAAGAAGAACAAGTATTTCGCCAATCTGCACATCCTCAATCTTCAAAACGGCGAATCACGCCAGTGGACATTCGGAGAACACACCGACCGCAGTCCCGCATGGTCGCAAGACGGCAAGCGGCTCGTCTTCTTCCGTCGTGAATTGGGCGAAGACAGAATCTACTGTCTCTCTCGCGACGGCGGAGAAGCGGAACTCTTGTGGAAGGGTAGGGGCGTGCTTGCCGAAGCTCTCTGGGCCTGCGATGATTCCGCGCTCGTCGTGAAATTCCGCAAGTCGGATCCCGATGAAGAGGCTGAGAAAGCCATCGCCGAAGGAAAAGAGCCGGAAAGTAAGGCTCCCGCCTGCCGCCGCATCACTCGTCCGTTCTATCGTTTGGACGGCGTCGGATTCTTCCCGCAGGATCGCTTCCACCTCTACAAGCTCGATCTGAAGAAGAAGAGCATGGCGCAACTTACCAAAGGTATGGCCGATGACGGCAGCTTCGCAATCTCTGCCGATTCGTGGGTCGTTGCCTATGTCGCCAACACGCATCGCGATCCCGATCCTCGTCCTTTCGACAATGACGTCTTCCTGCTTAATCTGAAATCCGGCAATCGCAAGATGGTGCACGGGCCGCAAGGGGACAAGAGCGCGCTGTCGTTTTCGCCTGATGGAAAGTGGTTGATCTATCTCGGGCATCACAACAAGCAGGATTCGTGGGGTGTGGAGCCCGTGCATCCCTGGCGCATTGATTTGCGCAGCGGCAAACTCAAGAACCTGACTCCCGACTACGATCGCCAGCCCTCCGACCTCTCACTGGCGGACATCGGATTCGAGTTTGAAGCTCCTAAAGTTGCGTGGAGCAAGGACTCGAAGTACATGTACTATCAGGTCTCGGATCGCGGCGACACCGTCGTTGTGAAGACTCCCGTTTCCGGCGGTGATCCTGCGAAATTCTGGAGCCGCAAAGGTCAGGTTGCACTGTTTGACGTGCAAAATAATGTTATGGTCTGCATACACGCCGACTTTGAAAACTTGGGCGACATACACGTCTGCGAGAACATCGCTTCACCCAAAGCGTCGTTCCGCCGCGTGCTCGCTCACAATCGCGACTATCTGAAATCCGTTTCCGTCGCGCAGGTTCACGAAGTCTGGATTCCCTCTACAGACAAGACCAAAGTTCACGGCTTTCTCTACACGCCGCCGAAATTCACTCGTGGCAAGATATATCCCGCGATTCTCTATGTGCATGGCGGCCCGCGCGCGCAATATGCTCGCGTCTTCTTTCATGAGATGCAATACCTCGCCGCCTGCGGTTACGTGGTTCTGTTGACCAACCCGCGCGGCTCGCAAGGTTACGGCAAGAAATTCGCCGAGTCCATTGTTGCGGCGTGGGGTACGAAGGATTACGAAGACATCATGTCCGCCGCCAATTGGCTTGGTGATTTGAGATTCGTGGACACCAAGCGCATCGGCATCGCCGGCGGAAGTTACGGCGGCTATATGGTGAATTTTGCGCTCGGCAACACGCGCCGCTTCAAAGCGGGCGTCACGCAACGTTCCGTCGTGGACTTGCAGACCTTCGCGGGCAGCTCGGATATCGGCTTCTACGACAATCTGGAATTCGGCGGTTACTATTGGGAAAATCCCGAAGGCTACAAGAGAATGTCGCCCTTGACCTATGCCGCGAACGTTCGCGATCCGCTACTCATCATTCACAACGAAAACGATCTCCGCTGTTCAATCGAGCAGGCCGAGCAGCTCTTTGCCGCGCTCAAGATTCGCGGACGCACAGTCGAGTTCCTTAGAGTCCCCGAGGAATCGCACGGCCTGTCGCGCGGTGGCCGTCCCGATCGCCGCGTCATCCGCATGGAAGCCGTCCGCGACTGGTTCGACAGATATTTGAAGAAATGAAAAGCATAACGCGTTGCCCCTGGCCTTCCGAAGACCTGCTCATGATCGAGTATCATGATACAGAGTGGGGAGTGCCTGTTCATGACGACCGCCTGCACTTTGAGTATATGATTCTCGACGGCTTTCAAGCCGGGCTTTCGTGGAAAACCATTCTCCACAAGCGCGAAAATTTTCGGGAAGCCTTTCACAACTTCGAGCCGGAGCGCGTCGTCAAATTCGGGAAACGCGAAATCGAAAAGCTCTTGAAGAATGAAGGCATCATCCGCAACCGCCTGAAAGTTCAGAGCGCCGTGACCAATGCCCGCGAATTTCTGAAAGTTCAGGAGGAATTCAACGGCTTTGATCCCTACATCTGGCAATTCACGAGCGGGAAGATGATCAATCGGGCGATTTCTACAGTTAAGGAGATTCCTGCCACAAGCGAAGAATCAGATGCAATGAGCAAGGACCTCAAGAAGCGCGGCTTCAAGTTTGTCGGCTCAACAATCTGCTATGCCTACATGCAGGCGGCGGGCATGGTCAACGATCATGAAATCTCCTGCTTCCGCCACAAGCAATGCCTGAAACTCGCGAAAGCGAAGCGCTGATCCGAAACATGCGTGCCATGAGAATCGCCGCAATAATAGGTTCCCTGCGGAGCCAATCTTACAACCGCAAGCTCGCAGCAATCGCGACGGATATCTTGTTGCGCCAAAACGTGGAAGTGGATTTGATAGATTTGAAGATGCTACCACTCCCAATCTACGATGGCGATGTTGAAAGCGAAAAGGGTCTCCCCGATGCGACCTGGAAACTTAAGGCGCGCCTTGCGGCCTGTCACGGAATCTTAATCGTCTCTCCCGAGTATAACGGAGGAGTCCCCGGCGGCCTCAAGAATGCGATAGATTGGTCTTCGCGCGGCGAAGGAAATCCGTGGCAGGGCAAAGCCGTTGCTCTGATGGGAGCCTCGACAGGCATGTGGGGTACGACGCGCATGATGCCGCATCTTCGCCAGACCATGACTGTACTCGGCGCGCTGGTCATTCCCGAACAGATCAATGTGCCTCACGC
>JADLDM010000098.1 GCA_020846695.1 bacterium
AATTGTGGCCGTCATGCCGATGGATCGCACACCGTCATTGGCGACTCTCATGAATGAATACGTGTTGCCGCTCTCATCCGGACTTTCGAGAACGATGGTAGCGCTTGGAAACTGATCCGCGCCGGGAACACCCTGAGGAGAAACCCAGTTTTGCACGCCTTCGAGTTCGTAGGTATAGCTCGTGATATTCCATGTGCGATTGGCGCCGGGAGTCTGCGGATCAAAGACGATTTCGCCTGCGTGCGTGCCGGTCATCGAGGCGCCGATAACCGGAGCATCGCCGGAGCCAATCGTGATTTGCGAGTAGCCCGGAATGGAGACAATGATACTGAGCAGGAGGCATAGAGCTGTTGCAATACGGGTCATGATGGTTTTCCAAAAAGAGGTGATAAAAAGCGCCCGACCAAGTATGATCGGGCGGCGGGACGAATGATCTCAGCAAATATACATAGAAGAAACGATAAAATCAAGAGAAAAAGGTCTTGAATTATCCTCCTCACGCACCGAGTTTCATGATTGCCTTGGTGTAGATGAGTCGGAATCCATTGCGCTCGGCGTTGCGCTCTGAGGTAGAGCCGGGTGAGGCGAAAAGTCCGGCGATTTCACAGCCGAGACGCTGAGCTTCAAGAAGTCTTGCGCGAATCGCTGCGCCTTGAACTCCGCGATTCCGATAGCCCTTCATCACGCTCATGGCCGTGAGAGCTGCGTAATTTCCGTCGGTAAAGAGTGCGCCTGCTCCGACGTTCTTGCCATTAAGCTCCGCAAAATAGCAGCGCACGGTTGCGCGATTAAAGAAGATCAGCCCGAGCTGCCGCTCCACTTCTGTGTAGGGTGCGCCGTCGAGAAATCCCTCCGCAACAAGCTTCGACCAACTTTCAGCTTCATCGGACTTGGCCAATCGCACAACGACACCTGATGATCTCTCGTCCTCCTCGACAGGCAGCGTGAGATCGCGCGACAGCACATTGATGAACTCGTAGAGTCGAAATCCGCACGCGCGCAACTCCGTGAGCAGAGATTCATCCGCCAAATTGCAGACATTGACACGCGGCACCGCGTTGTGTGAACGAAAGAACTCGACAATCCTCCCGATCTCCCCTCCCGTCACCTTTCCCTTCAGACCCAATCCGACCGCGTAAGAAAGCGGTGAATTCGCTCCCACAAACGACGCAACTCCTCCGCCGACACGAATCGCATCCGCTCCGATTTCAGGAAATATCCTCTGCGCGATCTCGCTGTGTTCCCACAGCGCTTCGGCATTGGATGATTCTATTTGGAGAGCGATGGTGGAAGACATGAGTTCGGTCTTGACGAGATTCTTCGGACTTACAGAAGTACCAGTGATGAGATGTGTTCAGCCCTCCAATACCACAAGCCGAGCGGCGATTTGCCGTCGGCAATTGTGTATGTGGTTGGTCGGGGCGACTGGATTCGAACCAGCGACCCTCTGCTCCCAAAGCAGATGCGCTACCGGACTGCGCTACGCCCCGAAATGATTGAAGATTTAGAATATAACGGGATTGTGGGAGAGAGTCAAGCGACACCCCCTTCCTACCCTTCCCCAGCAAGCAGGGGAAGGAACGAGAGGAGAGCAAACGGGCCTACCGATGGCAGGCCCGTTGTGAAGACAGACTTAGTTCCGGCTACTGAATGCTTGCGGCGACTGAAGCGCCTCGGATAGGCGTCCGACGGCTTGCAAACTGATCTACAAGCTGGCGAAGCTGAGCATCCCCGTCGGCCACCACGCCGCGCTCGCGCAGGAAGCCGAGAATAATCCCGTAATCCTTGTTGGCGAGGCGAAGATAGCGTTTGACTGTGTTCTTTGAGAGGCCGAATTCCCGCGCCGTGGCGCGAATCCCCTGCCCCGTAAGCAGATGACGATAGATTTTCTCAATCGTATCCCAGTCCAAGCGGCTATCCCAGAAGGGCGTGCCCTTGAGTTCGCTGAAGGTTCTCCCGCAGCTCTTACAGATCAACAGCCTCACCTGCTTACGCCCATAGCGCGTATAAAGCGTGATATTGCCGTGACCCGTCTTCTTGTAGTCCGGACATGCCGGATTTTGACAGCTAAAATGATCCAGGTTCATCCCGATCACCCAATTCGTTAAAGACTTACTACCGTCAGAGTTATCGGCCAAGAAGGGGCGGGTCTTGAATTTCGCAAACCCGTTCAGTGGGTCTGATACGCTTTGCCGAGGCGACTGTTATACTCTGTTTCTTAATGCCTTATTGTGACAAAGTGCCATATGAGTCGCTTGCATAATAGTGCAGGTTTCGGTATTTTCTGTAATCTTTGATTTGCACCTCGCATTTGATTACACCCCATCCGAACATGCAAGCTATACAAAAACAGACCACTGACAAAGGTCTCACCTATCTTACCAACGTCCCCGTTCCTGAAGAACTGCGCCCGACCGATGTCCTGATCAAAGTCAAAGCCTCAGGAATCTGTGGAACCGACGTTCACATCTACTCCGCGAAGCCCTCACTGATGAATCGCATGGGGCCGCACCTCCCGTTGACGATCGGCCACGAGTTCTGCGGGCATATTGCAGCCATGGGCAAAGCTGTAGAAGGACTTGAAATTGGGCAGTTCGTTTCTGCCGAAATGCACCTGACCTGCGGCACGTGCTACAATTGCCGTACCGGGAACGGACACTGGTGCCTGTCTCAGACCGTCGCGGGGATTGACTCGTCCGGAGCGTTTGCGGACTACATCCGGCTTCCCGCAAAGGCAATCATCGCACTGCCGACAGACCTGCCGATAGAAGTGGCGGCCTATCTCGATGCGATCGGAAACTCCGTTTATACGGCGCGCTCGGTGGATGTGGTCGGAAAAGACGTGGCAGTTCTCGGCGCTGGACCTTTGGGCATCCTCGCGGTCGCGCTGTGCAGGATTATGGGCGCGCGCCGCATCTATGTTACGGACGTTGAGCCGTTAGCCTTGAGTGCTGCGAAGGCGGAAGGCGCGACGGAAGTCTTCAACGTGAAAGATGAACGCGAGCACAACGAGTTCATTCGCATGGCCACCTCCGAGAAATCGAAGCAGGGTGTGGACGTGGTGCTCGAAATGTCGGGGCATCCTTCGGCTTATCGCGATGCTTTCGATGTGATGCGAATCGGCGCCGATATGTCATTGCTCGGACTTCCTTCTGGCGAGTTTCCCGTAAATTTTTCAGCGGACGTCGTGCTGAAGGGCATCACAATTCACGGCATCTTCGGACGCCGAATCTTCAATACGTGGACGGACATGCTCGCGCTCTTGCAGGGCGAGTTCTTGAAGAGCGCGCAGCGAATCGTGACGCACAAGTTCTCGCTTGGCGACTATGATAAAGGTTTCGAGGTGAAGCTCGCTGGTCAGGGCTTGAAGGTCGTACTTTATCCCGAAGGCAACGGAAAGGTCTAAGAGCTTGGTAAGGCCCTCCACAATCACACCGCCGCCTACTAATACGGAAGAGCCGCGTCCCAACTGGGCAACGCGGCTCCGCCGCACTCTGTTCGGCGGCCGACGCAATCCCTTCGATCCGCAGGTGTTTCACAACATCTCACTGATCGCGTTCTTTGCGTGGGTGGGGCTTGGGGCAGACGGAATCTCGTCGGCGAATTACGGCCCGGAAGAGGCGTTCCTCTCTTTGCACGGTTTGGGCTTCCTGGCGCCTGTGCTTGCTCTGATGGTTGCTGGAACCGTTTGGATCATCTCGCTTGCGTATATGCAGGTGATCGAGCAGTTCCCTACGGGCGGCGGAGGCTATCTTGTTGCCTCGAAATTGCTCGGTCCGCGACTCGGCGCTCTTGCAGGCGTCGCGCTGATCATTGATTACGTCTTGACGGTTGCGGTTTCCATTGTTTCCGGTGTGGACGCAGTGTTCTCTGCTCTTCCTCCAGGGTATGAACACATCAAAGTATTTATTGCGGTCGCCGTAGTGATGATGCTCATTCTGATGAACCTTCGGGGTGTGAAGGAATCAATCATCATTCTCCTTCCGATCTTCATGGTCTTCGTGGTTTCACACGTGGGATTGGTGTCGTATGGATTCTTGAGTCACGCCGGTGATTTTCCTGAGCGCACGGCGGAAGGGAGCGTGCTCTTGACTGAAACTGTGAGCACGGCGGGATGGTGGTTTGTGATTGTCGGGCTCTTGCAGGCTTTCTCGATGGGCGCGGGAACTTTGACTGGAATCGAGGCAGTCGCCAACGGCATGCAGACGATGAAGGCGCCGCGTGTTCAAACGGGCAAGCGCACGATGATCTACATGGCGGCATCGCTGTCGTTCCTCGCTGCGTTGCTTTTACTGAATTTCTTTCTCTTCGACACGCCACATGAGAAGGGCAAGACGCTCAATGCGGTGCTCTTCACGCAGATCGCGGGCGACTGGCAACTCGGCGGGATGCCGGTCGGCGACTGGCTGGTGACGGTGATGCTATTCTCGGCGGCGCTTTTGCTCTTTGTTGCCGCTCAAACTGGATTCATCGGAGGGCCGCGCGTCATAGCAAACATGGCGGAAGACTCGTGGCTTCCGCATCGTTTCGGTCATCTTTCCGAGCGGCTTGTCACGCAAAACGGCGTGGTTGTGATGGGGGTGGCCGCAATCCTCTTCATTGTCTATGCGCGCGGGCATATTAACGTGCTCGTTTCGATGTACGCGATTGACGTATTCCTCGGCTTCGGTCTGGCGCTTCTGGGCATGACAAGATTGTGGTTTGCCAAGCGCAGGACCGAAGCTCATTGGCGGACGCACTACATCATCTGTTTGATCGGTCTGATTGTGAGCGTCACCTTGCTCGCGATCATGGTTATTTTGAAATTCACGAAGGGCGGCTGGCTCGTCTTGCTGATCACGCTGCTCTTCCTTCTGCTCTGTTTGCACATACGTCGGCACTATCGAGTCGTCGAAACCAAGGTGCGTCAGCTGGACGATATTCTCGGCACTCTGTCGCTCGGCGAATCAACGGTGAAGATTGAACCCCTGAAGCCGAGTGAGCCGACTGCGGTGATTCTCGTGCAGCGGTTCAGCGGTCAGGGAATACACCTGCTGCTTTCCACGCAGCGACTGTTTGGCGGCAGATTCAAACAGTTCATCTTCCTCTCGGTTGGGGCAATAGACTCGGGCCGATTCAAGGGTGTGGATGAATTGGAAGAGCTGCAGAAGGAAGTGCAGTCGCAGGCCGAGAAGTATGTGATGCTTGCGCGCTCCTATGGATTGAAGGCCGAGTCGCGCACGAGCTGCGAACTCGATTACGTCGCTGAAATCGAGCGCATGTGCATTCAAGTGCACGAGGAGTTTCCCAACTCCGTGTTCTTCGCGGCAAAGCTGCTATTCTGGAAAGACACTTTTTGGACCCGCATTCTCCACAACGAAACTCCCATGACTCTCCAGCGCAGGCTCATGTTCCACGGCCTGCAATTCGTCGTTCTCCCCGTCCGTCTGCAATAATTACACAATTTCTCGACGATGTACAACGGTTTCAAGATTCATCTTGCCGAAGAGTTGAACTCTATCCGCGAATCTGGGCTCTATAAGTCCGAGCGCATCATCGAATCGCCGCAGGGGCCGGAAATCAAGGTCAAGCAGCGGGAGGTGTTGAATTTTTGCGCGAACAACTATCTTGGTCTTGGTGATCATCCCGCGCTAATTGAGGCCGCGAAACATGCCCTCGACGAGCGAGGCTATGGACTCTCGTCGGTGCGGTTTATTTGCGGCACGCAGGATATCCATAAGCAGTTGGAGAATCGGATCGCGAAATTTGTCGGCATGGACGACGTGATTCTCTACTCCTCATGTTTCGACGCCAACGGCGGATTGTTCGAGACTTTGATGAAGGAAGAGGACGTCATCATTACGGATGCGCTGAATCACGCTTCGATCATTGACGGCATCCGTCTCTCGAAGGCGCGTAGGCTGATCTACAAGAACTGCGATATGCAGGACTTGGAAGCGCACTTAAAGGCGTCGCAAAGCGCGCGTTTTCGGCTGATCGCTACGGATGGAGTGTTCTCGATGGACGGCTCAATTGCTCCGCTCAAAGAGATTTGCGATTTGGCGGAGAAATATGATGCGTTGTTAATGGTGGACGATTCTCACGCGCCGGGATTCATGGGTAAGTCGGGGCGCGGCACTCATGAGCATCACGGCGTGACGGAGCGCGTGGACATCATCACTTCAACTCTCGGTAAAGCTCTGGGAGGCGCGTCCGGTGGATTCATCGCTGCCCGACAGGAGATTGTGGATCTGCTTCGACAGCGCTCAAGACCCTATCTCTTCTCGAACACGCTGCCGCCTCCGATTGTCGCCGCTGCCGCGAAAGCGATTGACATGCTCTCCGAGACGACCGCGTTGCGCGATAAGCTCCACAGTAACGCAAAGTATTTCCGCTCCGCAATGAGCGAAGCGGGCTTCGACATCAAGCCCGGTGAGCACCCGATCGTGCCGATCATGCTTCACGACGCTCACAAGGCGCAGGAAATGGCCGCGCTCATGCTCGAAGAGGGTGTGTATGTGATCGGCTTTTTCTTCCCGGTCGTGCCGAAGGGGCAGGCGCGTATTCGCGTGCAGATTTCCGCCGCGCACGACGGCGATCATCTTGATTTCGCAATCAAGGCGTTCAAGAAAGTCGGCCGCTCCCTCAAGGTTATTTAGTTCGCATCGTGTTGAATGAGAAGAGGCCCGTCGTGCGGGCCTCTTCTATTTTACTTCACGCCGAGCCGGGTTAAGGTCTTCCGCAACCCGGCCGAAACCTACTCTAATGCAAGCCAGAGCGACTGATCTTTTCGCGCGACGTATCTGCGCGCGCGAATAGTTGAGCGCTGTTTCGGCTCAGCGAGATTTCGTTTGTCCCTCCGAACTTCCAACAGCTCCTCTTGTCTTCCCAGACCTCCTGCCCTCGCCTTACGCACAAATTCAGGATTCAACTCAAACAACAGGAAGTTTCGCTCGTGTCCGTCGCCGTCGTGATGACTCGCGGCCTTGCACGCTAATCCGCAGCTCCCCGTTCCGGCAAACGGATCAAGCACGACGTCCCCCGGATCGCTGCTCTTCTCGATCAGCACTCGCAGCAGCTCGACGGGTTTTTGCGTGGCATGAAATCTCTGTGCGGAAGGGACATTTTCACATTCCATGACGTCCGAGTCTCGCTTGCCGTTTAGATGGCGCTTTCCTTTCGCGCCGAAGATGATCATCTCGTACTGCGGAGCGTAGGATCCGTTGAGATCTCCGCTGCCGTGATTATTCTTCACCCAGATCAGGCAATTCTTCACGTCGAACCTGCGAGCTATTTCACGGTAAAAAACCGGATAGGTGTCGAAGCGCGTAAAGCAGTAGAAATGCGTATTATCCTTCAGCACACGGTGCACTTCGTCCACCCACTCGGGAACCCATTCGAGCGAGATGTCATTCGCGAATTTCGGCAGTTTCTCGCGCGCGGTGCGGCGATTGGATTGATAGTCAATCCCATAGGGCGGATCGGTCACCACCAAATCCACGGTATCGTCGGGCAGATCGCGCATGAGATCGAAGCAGCTTCCGCACACGATGTTGTTGATCCAATCGGAGGAAATGCTCATGTCCGCTCAGAGAGAGGGTCACCACGCGAATTACGCGCCGTGACCCGACTCTACTCACCTATTTGGATTTTGTCCGGAGTTACCCGGTCTTGAACAAGCTCTTGAATACATAGCCCGCAATCGCAGGGTTTTCTTTCAGCCGCCGTGTAGAATATCCGTACCACGCGTCGCCGTACGGGACGTAGACTCTCATTCGATGTCCGCGCGAGTGAATCTCATCGCGCAACGACGGCAGAACGCCCAGCAGCATCTGATACTCATAGCGCTTGGAGTCAAGATTGCGCGACTTGACAATCTTCTCGGACTGCTCTACAAGATAACGATCGTGTGTGGCAATGCCTACCGCCGCTCCACCGTCAAACATCTGCTCAAGCAGCTTCAGAAAGTTCTCGCGAATCTGCTCTCGCTCCTTGTACGCGATGGCTTCAGGCTCGACGTAAATTCCCTTGCACAGCCGGACGTTCGTCGCGCCTCCGTCAAGCAGTCGCTTCACGTCGTCGCTTGAGCGCTTCAGATATGCTTGAATGACAATGCCCAGTTTGCGTCCGCTGCGAAACTCCTGATAGAGTTGCAGCGTCGCATCCGTGTAGGGTGAGTCCTCCATGTCAATGCGGACAAAGACGCCGCGCTTCTCGGCTTCCGTTAACAGATAGCTCAGATTTTGACGCGCAAGTTCAGTGCCAATCGCCAGGCCGATCGCGGTGAGTTTGACAGAGGCTCCCGTTTCAAGCTTCTCAGATGCAATCGCGTCGAGCAGCTTGATGTAGGCATCCGCATTGCGCTTTGCTTCCGCAGGGTCGGCAACAAATTCTCCCAGCACGTCAATTGTTGCCTTCAATCCCTTGGTGTTGAGATCGCGGACAGTACGAATAGCGTCGGAGAGCTTTTCGCCCGCGATGTATCGCGAAGCCACTTTTCCGACAAGCGCTTTAGGAAGGATCGGCAGTGAGGCCGCAACCAGATTGTTCAGGAGGCCCATCAGAGGTAGAGATTAGAAATCGAAAGAGAAACGCAGCACGGGTTCGCCGCGCGGAGTAAGCTCGGGCGAAATGTCTATGTGATGGAGTTGCGCATTCACATAGGAATCGCCCAGTGACAGTAGCTTCACCGCAGCAAACCACCAGATCAGTTTGTTACGGTTGTTGCGATAGAAGTGCGCGGACTCAAGATCACCAATACTTTTCGCGGATTGCAGCCAATCGCTGTTGCGCGAAATGTTGATCAGGAAAGTTGTCTCACTGATCAGAAACGCAGCGGACTTGAAGTAGTTTTCAGTATAGAATTGTCCCCACCCGGGAATTGCGAGTGAGCGCAACACCGCTCCGGTCGTGCTTTTCAGGGGTCTCGCGGGGTCATTGAGCGGGCGCGCGACTGTCCCGGAAAACGCGCATAGGAGAGTAATCAGGATAAGAGCGCGACGCACTCGATCTCCACAAGAACGTTTTTCGGAAGCCCCGCGACAGCAACGGTTGATCGCGCGGGGTAAGGAGCTTTCAAGTGTCGCGCGTAAATCTCGTTTACCGCAGCGAAGTCGCTCATGTTCTTCAGAAAAATCGTCGTCTTGATGACGCGCGAAAAGTCCGAACCGGCCGCGCGCAGAATCGCGTCAAGATTCTTCAGAACCTGCTCGACCTGCTCGGCTGCGCTGTCTCCTACGATATTTCCGGTCTTCGGATCGAGCGGAATCTGTCCTGCGGTGAAAAGGAGATTTCCTGCGCACTGAATCGCCTGACTATAAGGACCGATCGCCGCAGGCGCATCGGTAGTTTGTATTGGTTGGCGCATCACTCTTTGATCTCTTTGAAATCTACGTCCTGAATGTCGCCGCGCTCGGCGTCGCTTCTGCGGCTCGGCGTGCCGCCCACTTTCGGTTCTTTCGCTTTGCGCGGCTTATTGAATGCGTTCAACAGGAATCTGACGGCAATCACGACCGCAAGCACGGTGAACAGCATCCGCCACATATCAGATATCCACCGGGTTGAAGTAGCGGGTTCCCACATGCTCGCGCTCGATTTCATTGGTAATCGCGGCGAGGTGATCGGGATTGTTCACAAAATCAAGGCTCGTCGTATTGATGATGAGCAACGGCGTCTCTTCGTAATTAAAGAAGTAGTGATTGTACGCTTCGTTCAGCGTGCGAAGATACTCTTCTGAAATATCGCGTTCATAGGGGCGGCTGCGCGTGCGGATGTTCTTCATCAGACGCTCCGTCGAGCTTTGGAGATAAAGCACAATGTCCGGTTTGCGCACGCGCACTTCCATGAGGCCCATCACTTTTTCATAGAGCGTGATCTCAGTTTCGCTCAGATTGATGTAGGCGAAAATGCGGTCCTTTGGAAAGATGTAATCCGAGACAAGGGCCGAGTGGAAGAAGTCCGGTTCCGGCAGCTCCTGCTGCTGCTTGAAGCGCGAGAGCAGAAAAAAGATTTGCGTCTGAAAGGCGTAGTGACGCGGGTCCTTATAGAACTGCGTGAGAAACGGATTCTCCTCGTGGTTTTCAAGCACGAGCCGCGCGTTCATTTTTTCGGAGAGCAGCCGCGCGAGCGAGGTCTTGCCCACGCCGATCACGCCTTCTATGGCGATATATTTGTGTCGCGAAATCACGTCGCTATTCAGGGAGTTTTCCGATTAGTGAGCGAACGGTCAATTCCATCAGGAGTCTGCGCGGAGTCTTTCCCGACAAAGGCAACGCCTCATCCGGGATCAAATCACAAAGCGGAGCCAGAACGAAATCACGTCTATGCAGGCGCGGATGAGGAACTTTCAAGTCGGGCATGTCGAAGACGTCTTCGCCCCATAATAGGAGGTCGAGATCGCAAGTTCGCGCTTCCATGTTCTTGCGAACTTTGCTGCCCATTTCATTCTCGGTGTCTTGCAAGAGCTTCAGGAAGTCGCGCACGCTGCCCGACTTTTCACATTCAAAGACAGTGTTTGTGAAATTACCACCGGCAACTCCTTCCGCCGGTCTGCTTTCGTAGATATTGGCAGTTCTCAGGACACGAATTTTTCGATTTGACAGCGCGATCACCACTGCGCGCGGGTCTACATTACCGGAGTTGCTGCCGAAAGCGACGTAGGCGAATTCAATCACTCTGTCTGCGGCGCATAACTTCAACTTCAACCGCGCGCAGTACGCCGCCCATCGGCACGTGCGGTTTGCGAACGCGAATGACGACTTCGCGCACTGCCGCAAACTTTTTCAGAACGGCGTCGGCCAATTCCGATGCGCAAGTTTCGAGAAGCTGATAGCTTCTCTCACGAAACACGCGCTCGACTTCGCGATATAGTATGGTGTAGTCCACCGTCCAATGCAAGTCGTCGCCCGCGCCTCTGCGACCGAAGTCTCCTGCCACTTCGCAGTCAATTTCAAATATCTGACCCAGAGAGCGCTCTTCTTCGAGTGCACCGTGATGCGCGTAGAATTGCACACCCAAGAGGCGAATGCGGTCGGTCGGATTCACTGCGACTTCTCCGTGGATTCTTTGGATTCGCGCAGCGCGAGAGCGATACGCACCAGACCGGAAACAAAATGTTCAAGCTCGGACAGAGGGAGCATGTTCGCGCCGTCTGAGAGAGCCTGATTCGGCATCGGATGTGTTTCCACAAAAACGGCGGACACCGCTCCGGTCGCAACTGCCGCGCGAGCAAGCGGAGTGATAAAGCGCGGTGATCCTCCGGAGACGCCGCCTTCACCGCCCATTCGCTGGACGCTGTGCGTCGCGTCAAAGACGACGGGATAACCGAGATCCGAAAGCTTCACAATCGAGCGCATGTCCACAACCAAATCACGATAACCGAACGACGCCCCGCGCTCAGTCAGCAGAATTCTGTTATTTCCGGTCGAAGCAACTTTCAGAGCGGCGAATTTCATATCTTCCGGCGCGACAAATTGTCCCTTCTTGATGTTGACGGGCTTCCCTGCTCTTCCCGCAGCAATGAGCAGATCGGTCTGCCGGCAAAGGAATGCGGGGATTTGCAGAATGTCAACCACGTTCGCGGCAGCAATCGCCTGCTCGGGCAGATGCACGTCCGTAGTCACAGGAAGGCCGCATTCAACACGAACCTTCTCAAGAATCCGTAACCCCTCCTCAATCCCGGGTCCGCGAAAACTCTCGACGGAACTGCGATTCGCTTTGTCAAAGCTCGCTTTGAAGATCGGAAGCACGCCGGTTCGCGTTGCGATACCGACGAGTTCTTCGGCGATGTGCAAACAGAGGTCTTCGGATTCGATGACGCACGGTCCCGCAATGATTGCGAGCGGATAGAACTCCGAGCCTATGTCAGTGAAGCCGCTCAATGATCGCCTTTGTCATGTCGGACGTGCCAAACTTCGATCCAGGGAGCAGGTCGGGCGTCAGCACCTTTCCCTCTTTCAGCACGGCGCGCACGGCGTTTTCGATCTTGATCTGCGCATCCGGCTCGCCAAGATGATGCATCATCAGGCCGCCCGCAAGAATAATTGAAATGGGATTCGCGATGCCTTTTCCCGCGATGTCCGGCGCGGAGCCGTGAATAGCCTCAAACATCGCCACCTTTTCGCCATAATTCGCGCCGGGTGCGAGACCCAATCCTCCCACAAGTCCGGCCGTCAAGTCCGAAACAATGTCGCCAAACATGTTCGTGGTAATAATCACGTCATAAGTGTGCGGCTTGCGAACCAATTCCATGCAGGCCGCATCCACAATTCTCTCTTCCGCGATCAAGTCTGGGTTTTCGCGTGCCACTTCCCTGAAACTCTCGAGAAACACACCGGAGAACACCTTCAGGATATTCGCCTTGTGAATGCCGGTTACCTTTTTTCTTCCGTGCCTGCGCGCCCACGCAAAGCCATAGCGGCAAATGCGATCCATTGAGACGCGCGTATTGCACGCAACCACAATCGCCGCGCGGCGATCCGGGTCCGCGTACATTTCGCGGCCCGTGTAAAGCCCCTCCGTGTTCTCGCGAATTACTACGAGATTCGTATTCGGAAAAGGAGTATTGACGCCTTCAAACGCGACACAAGGACGCACGTTAGCGAAGAGATTATAATGCTGCCGCAACGCGACGTTGACGCTGCGGTAGCCTTCACCGATCGGCGTCGTCAACGGCCCCTTCAACAAACAGCAGGTTTTGTCAATGGATTCAATGGCAGAACGCGGAAACGGATCGTGCCCTGCCTCGATCGCGGACATTCCCGCCTCGACGACGTCCCATTGAATCGAAACGCCCGTCGCCTCGATGACCGCCACGGCGGCCTCGGAGATTGACGGGCCGATACCGTCTCCGGGAATCAAAGTAGCGTGATGTATGCGCTGCAAATCTACTCCTGTGTTGCGGGTTCCAACGCGGCCTTCTGGACGTCTTCAACGGGCCGCGCACCGCTCTGGATCATACACGCGCCCACAAAATCTCTGAACAACGGATGCGGGTGAGTCAACCTGCTCTTCAGTTCCGGATGAAACTGCACGGCAAGAAACCACGGATGATTCTTCAGTTCGATAATCTCCACCAGATCGCCGCCCGGCCAGACTCCCGTGCACTTCAATCCGCCCGCTTCGAGTTTCTCGCGAAAGCTGTTGTTGACCTCAAAGCGGTGACGGTGCCGCTCGGTGATCGCATCGGTTCTAAATGCCTGATGCGCGAGTGAACCGCGCGTGAGAAAGCATGGGTAGCTTCCCAGGCGCATCGTCGCGCCCTTCTGACGAACTCCGCGCTGTTCGGGCATCAAATCAATCACCGGGTATTTCGTCGTCGGCATGAACTCCGTCGAATGCGCGCGCGCCATCCCGCACATGTTGCGCGCAAATTCAATCACTGCGGCCTGCATCCCCAAACAGATTCCAAAGAACGGCAAATTACTCATTCGCGCGAATTTCACTGCAGAAATCTTTCCCTCGATGCCGCGCTCGCCGAATCCGCCCGGAACGAGCAGTCCCGCGCAGTCGCCGAGCAACTCTTCTGCGGAGTCATTTTCAAATTCCTCGGCTTCAATCCACTTCAAATCAACGTGTATGCCGTGATGAGCGCCGGCATGAATGAACGATTCAATGATGGACTTGTAGGAGTCGCGCACCTCGATATACTTCCCCGCGATCGCGATGCGCACGGAGCCTTTCGGGTGCTTGATCTTGCGCACGACACTCTGCCATTGCGTGAAATCCGGGTCCTGTGACGGCAGATCAAGCTGAGCAAGTAGTCGTTTGCCGAGTCCTTCGCGTTCGAGCAAGAGAGGAAGTTCATAGACCGTATCCACGTCGGGAACGTCAAACACGTCGTCTTTGGAAACGTTGCAGAACAGACCAATCTTCTCTTTCACTTTCTTATCGAGCGGGCGATCGGAGCGACAAAGAAGGAAGTCGGGCTGCACACCGATTTCGCGCAGTTCTTTGACCGAATGCTGCGTTGGTTTGGTCTTGACCTCGCGCGCGGTGGCAATAAACGGAACGAGCGTCAAATGAATGTAAGCCGCGTTCTTTCGCCCGAGTTCGAGTCCCATCTGGCGAATCGCCTCAAGATAGGGCAGGCTCTCAATATCGCCGACCGTTCCTCCCACTTCAACCAAGATGACGTCGAGCGGTTTTGGGCCTTGTGCAACCGCATGCATGCGCGCGATGATTTCGCCCGTGATGTGCGGAATCACCTGCACCGTCGCGCCGAGATAGTCGCCGCGTCGCTCCTTCGTGATCACTGCGTGATAGATCTGCCCCGTCGTCGCGTTGTTCGCGCGCGACATATCCTCATCAATAAATCTCTCGTAATGCCCAAGATCGAGATCGGTTTCCGCCCCGTCCTCCGTCACATAGACTTCTCCGTGCTGGAACGGATTCATCGTTCCCGGATCCACGTTGATGTAAGGATCAAGCTTCATCATCGAGACACGAAGCCCGCGCGCTTTCAACAGTCTTCCGATTGAAGCGGAGGCAACACCCTTTCCGAGCGACGACACGACGCCGCCTGTGATGAACACATACTTGGTCCGAGAAGCTTTTCTCGCGGCTTTTCTGGGCGGCATAGTATCCCTATGAATATCGGTTTTGGAGTGCGGCCATGTCTTCAGGCGTATCTATTCCAATCGAGCGGCTGTGGACGGGCGTCGTGTAAATCGAGTATCCCGCTTCCAGCCAGCGCAACTGCTCGAGACTTTCGGCAATCTCAAGCGGACTGCGTTCAAGATTCACAATTTTGTAAAGAGTCTCGCGCTTGAATCCGTAGATGCCAAGATGACGATGATGCAGGGTTGCTCCGGGAACAGAGTTGCGCACAAACGGAACAGCAGATCTGCTGAAGTAGAGCGCGCGCCCGTCCTGCGCGACAACCGCCTTTACCACATTCGGATTGACAAGTTCTTCGTCGCTCATTTCAGGAACAACGGCGGTCGCGATCTCCACTCCATTGCGAGATGCAAGCTGCGCTACCGCGGAAATTACCTCGGGCTCCATCGCAGGTTCGTCACCCTGCACATTCAGTACCACGTCAAACTCTGGAAACTCCCTTGCGGCGGCCGCGACGCGATCCGTTCCCGACGGCAACTCTGTATCCGTCATAACAGCTCTCGCGCCGAACGTCGCGCAGGCCTCAACAATGCGCTCATCTTCCGTGGCAACAATCACCAAGTCCGCGATGCTTACGCGTGAATTCTCCCAGACGTGCTGAATCATCGGTTTGCCGTGCAGGAGCGCGAGCGGTTTCCCCGGATAGCGAGTCGAAGCGAACCGCGCTGGAATGACAATGAGCGTCTTGCTCATCTACAGGATTCGCGGAAATCCCGCGCTAAAAGATGCTCTGTGCTTCTCACTACAGGATTCGCGGTAACCCCGCGCTAACCGATACTCTGTGCTCTTGCACTACAGGATTCGCGGAAATCGAAAATACTCTTCCGTCCGGTCCGGCGCATCACGCAGGGCGATCTCGCGCGGCAGGCATTCGTGCGGCACGTCATCGTCCATGACATTGACGGCATCCAGGACGTGAGCAAGAGGTTCGACGTTGGTTACGTCAACTGCGCGCAATTGGTCGAAGTAGCCGAAGATCGCATTCAGGTCCTTCTCCAAGGACGAAAGCTCAGCATCGCTCAAGCGCAATCGCGCGAGCTTGGCTACGTGCTCAACTTCTGAGCGGGTCAGTGACATGAATGGGTTTGTGGATTCTCCGCGAGCGCGGTGAAAAGAGGAAACAGGTTGGAGTCCCGGCGGATCGCCACAATTCTAAGCGCTAAATTATTGTAATTTAATACGCTTAAATGAGCCGCTTGGAGACTTGTTAAGATACGAGAAGAATGGTGGAAAGTCAAGCGCCGTCTATCTTTGCGAACCAAACATTAGTTAGATTCAGTATTTTCAAACCTAACTTAACAAGTCGTTGTTTTTGTTTGTCAGAGGACATGCGCCTCTGCAGAACTCTGCCAAAATGACAACTTGATGTTTATTAAAGGGAACTCATACTTGACTTCTGACGTTTCATCTATTAGATTGAACGTAGTCATACCGAATCCCTCCCCCCGCTTCCCTCTCAGGCCGCTTCCCCCAATCCAAACTGCAGTTGATAGAGCCGATGATAGATTCCGCCCTGCGCGAGCAACTCCTCGTGCGTGCCTTGCTCTCGCAGCACGCCGTGGTGCAGTACAAGGATTCGATTACACCTCTGAATGGTGGAGAGTCTGTGCGCGATAATGATCGAGGTGCGCCCCTCCAGCACGCGCGAAATCGCTTCTTGAATAGTCTGCTCAGTTTCCGTATCAATCGAAGCCGTGGCCTCGTCAAGAACGAGAATCTTCGGTCTGCACAACAGAGCGCGCGCAAACGCAAGCAACTGCCTCTGTCCGGTTGAAAGCGTTGCTCCGCGCTCGACGACAGGCTCTGCATATTTCCCCGGCAGCTTCTCAATAAAGCGATTCGCCAACACAAGCTCGGATGTCTCACGCACCTCCTCGTCGCTCGCATCCGCCTTTCCGTAGCGAATATTCTCAGCAATCGTGCCCGCAAAAACGAATACGTCCTGCAGCACAAGTCCCAGCATAGCCCGAAGTTCCTGAAGCGGAATTTCGCGAATATTGCGTCCGTGCAGCAGAATCTCTCCCTGTTGCACGTCGTAAAACCTCTGAAGAAGAGAAATAATCGTCGTCTTCCCCGCTCCGGTCGCTCCGACAACTGCGACCGACTCGCCTTCTCGGATGTCGAAGCTCACGTCCTTCAACACCCACTCATCGCCGCGATAGGCAAACCACACATTGCGGAACTCAATCAGCGGCGCGTCAACCTCGGTCTTCTCGACATAATCGAGTGCGCTCGTATCCGGCACTTCAATCGGATGGTCGAGCACTTGAAAAACGCGCTCGGACGCCGCCATCGCCGCCTGTAGAATGTTGTATTTTTCGGCGAGATCGCGAACAGGCCGATAGAATCTCTCAACGTACTGAATAAACGCAACCAGCGTTCCCACCGTCACCGCGCCCGTGAGCATCATTGATCCTCCGCCCCAAATGATGATCGCAACCGCCAATGCGGAAACCAATTCCACCGCCGGAAAGAACAGCGCATAGTTAAAGATCGTCTTGAGGTAGGTCTGCTTCAGATCACCGCTCAGTGACTTGAAGCGCTCATGATTCGCCCTCTCCCGCCCGAAGAGCTGAACCACTCTCATGCCGATGATATTCTCTTGCAAATAGCCGTTCAGATTCGCAATCTGAGAGCGCGTCTTGCGATAGAGATCGCGAACCCGCTTTCGGAAAGCAAAAGTAACCAGCAGCAGAATCGGAATGACCGACAACGTCAACAAAGCGAGCTTCCAGTTGATCGCAAACATCACGGCCGTAATACCGATCAATGTGAAGATGTCGCCAAAGATCGCCACCATACCCGACCCGAACAACTCATAGAGCGCCTGCACGTCCGAAGTCACACGTGTCATCAACTTGCCGACGGGATTCCGATCAAAATAGGGAATCGAGAGTCGCTGCATCTTCTCAAACACATCGCGCCGCATCCGATACATGATGATCTGACCGGCTTCGCCCGTAAGATAAGATTGAGACCATCTGAGCGCAAGCGCTAAGGCCGAAACAATCACAAAGATGATCACGATCTTGTAAAGTCCCGAAACATCTTTGTCCACGATGTAGCGGTCAATCGCAATTTTTGAAAGCCACGGTCCCGCAAGCTCAGCAGTCGCACCAAGCAGCAACAGCCCCACGGATGCGAACAGCTTCTTCTTCTGATCGCCCACATAGCCCCACAGCCTGCGCGCGAGCTTCGAGTCGTAGGCTTTGCCCAGCACGTCCTGCTCTTCGACCTGTTTCCTCTTCGCGCTCACGATTCCATCTCCAATTCCTGCTCCAAACTCTGGCGGTGATCGAGATCTGCGTAATATCCGCCCAGGGCTATCAACTCTTCGTGAGTTCCCGATTCCACGATTCGTCCCTGATCCAGCACGTAGATACAATCCGCATCGCGAACAGTTGAGACGCGATGCGCAATCAGTATTGACGTCCTTCCTTTCATGAACTCTCGCAAGCCGCGCAGAATCTCCTCCTCCGTATGAGTATCCACGGCGGACAGAGCATCGTCAAGAATAAGAATGGACGGATCGCGCACAAGAGCCCGAGCCAATGTGAGCCGTCCCTTCTGACCTCCGGAAAGTGTCAATCCACGCTCGCCAACCATTGTTTCGTAGCCGTCGGCAAATTGCGCCACGTCCTTGTCAATTCGCGAAATGGAAGCCGCTTCGAGCATCTCTGTTTCGCTCGCCTCGGGCGCACCGAAAGTCAAGTTCTCCTTCACTGTTGACGAGAAAAGAAAGGCATCCTGCGGAACCATGCCCACTTGCTTACGCAATTCATCGAGATTCCACTCATTTGTCGCGACGCCGTCAATCAGCACTCTTCCCTTGCTCGGGTCAATCAGTCGCGGCAGCAAGCCGACAAGCGTTGACTTTCCGCTCCCCGTTCTGCCGACAATCGCGATAGTTTCCCCCGGTCGTACCTTGAACGAAACATCCTGCAATGCCTCGCGCACTCCGTCATGACTCACGGAAACATTTTCAAAGACAATTTCGCCGGCGGAAGCTCGCGCCGAACTCGGCTGAGACGATGAAACTATCTCAGGTTCAGTATCCAGTAGATTCTGAATCCGCACCATTGACGCCGCGCCGCGTTGCAGCAAATTCGCCACCCATCCCACCGCGATCATCGGCCACGCGAGCATTCCGAGATATCCGACAAACGCAACGAAATCACCAAGTGAGAGACTCCCGCGAATAATTCCTAAGCCTCCGACCAGTAGAATAATCGCCGCGCCGATCTCAAACAGGAATCCCATCAGCGGAAAGAATAGCGCCTGCACGCGAGTCATCGAGAGATTTCGCCTCACGTACTCCTGATTGAGTTGGTCAAACTTGGCGAGTTCTCTCTCCTCCTGCGAGTAAGCCCGCACGACGCGCGCGCCTGAGAGATTCTCCTGCGCCTGATCGGACAGGCGGGAATACTGTTCCTGAATGCGCGTGGTGAGCTTGTGCGTGACGCGTCCCAGCTTGAAAACTGAATACGAAACCGGCGGCGCAAGCAGCAGTGTGATCAGAGTCAGCGTCGGCGAAATCCACAACATCATGGCAATCGAAAACACCGCCGTCGAAATTGTCTCAATAGGATACATGAATCCCGGCCCGAGCACGTTGCGCACGTTGTCCAAGTCATTCGTCATTCGCGACATTAGATCGCCGGTGCGGTTCTGATTGTAGAACGAAGCGGGTTGCTTTTGCAGATGACCGAAAATTCTATCGCGCAAATCCTGCTCAACCTTGCGCGACATGCCGATCAGCCACATGCGCATCGCGTAACGGAAGACTCCTCCGACCGCCGCAAGCCCGACGAAGAGTCCCGCATAGTATGCAAGCTGCCGCGCGGAAATCCCCGTTTGAAGATCGTCAACCGCAAGCTTCAGCGCCCACGGAGCCAACGCGTAGAGGGCGGTGCTGATGAGCGCGGCAATGCAGCCCCACGTTATCTCGCGTCGGTAAACCTTTAGATACGGTATCAGGAGTCGCAGAGATTTCATTGCGGCGTCGCTTCAGTGATAAAGAGAGAGCCTCCGGCATTCTCCGGAGGCCACTTCAAAGTTGTGTGCAGATCTCTCAACCTCAACTTGCGGGCTTGGCTTTCTCGATCAAATCATCCTTCTTCTTCAGAAGCGCTTCGGCGGTCGCATTGTAGATCACAAAATCCGACAGCGCGCCGCTCTTGCGCAGGTAGTATTGTTTGTCATCCTTCTTGGTCAGCATTAGGTCGAAAGTCGAGCCGTCGGTCTTCTCGACCTGCATGACGCAAACCGGCGCGGCAAAAAGCGTATCGCTCGGGTTGTCCATGAACTCCACTGCGTTCATGCGTGAAAGCATTCTCGTGACGCGCTCGACGTTTGATCTGAACGGCGTGAATGCGGCTCCGTTTTCATTTCCCGTCCACATTGTGTCTTCTCTATCTATCTGCAATTTCAGTTCTGGATAGCTCCACGTAACTCGACGAATCGAATCCATCGCCATTTCGCAGATCGTCTTGTCGCGCCAATCCGCGGCTCCGCGCTTGAACATCGGCCCGTTGTTTCCGCCGATCTCCCATATCTCGTCGGAATCCGCGAGACGCGCATAGCTGGTCTGCATCGTCGGGGATGCCTTGCCGAGCACAATGGAGCTTTCCTTATCGCCTTGTTTGACGACAACTCTTACTCCCTTCGACGCATCCACTTCAAATTCCGCCTGTCGTTCGCTCTTGGTTGAGATGATCGCCTTGCGCGTCATCTGAGCGAATTTCTGCAACGCGTTTCCAACGTTTTTCTTATTCGCCGGATACACTTTTCCCGCAAGCGCAACCACCCAACCATCGCCTTCTTTTCGGAGTTCAACGGAGTCCGATGGCGTCACAACCTTCATGTAAGAGACTGAAGCGCTGTCCGCCTCGATGAAGGGCGTGTCCGTCTTCGCAACCGGAGTGCGCGAGACCACCGCAAGATAAATGAGAATCAGTCCGATCAACGCGAGTAATAGAAGTCCGGTTTTCTTCATAGTCCGGCCTCCTTGCGACGATTCGTGCGCTTGCGCCAGCGATAGAGTCCCACGAGCAGAACAAGAATCGGCGGCCCGACAATATTCGCAAGTTTCACATTCTGCTTTGTGGAGTCCGAGATATTCGGATCCAGCGGGCGAATGGCCGCATCGCGCGAGCGAATCGCGAGTAAGTCGGTGTCCTGTGACAGCCAGTCAATCGCATTCAAGATCAATACGAGATTCGGTCCGCCGCCCTGCATGTATTGTCCTTGCACAAAGTTTCCGTCGCCGAATACGATCATCCGCGTATCCACGCTTTCCGTCAGCATATTCAGCGCGGCCGCCGATGCGCTCGAATCAAACGGCGCCGGTACCGGCTTACCCTTGAAATACGAGGGGAATTTTCCTTGAATCGCGTAGGCCAGCGGCTTCGGGCCAGCGTTGAAATCTTCGCGCGCGCGCTTTGCATCGGGGCTGATGTCAAATGTGCCGGATTGCACGAGTGAGAGATCGCTCGTCCAAAACAGCGGCTCAAATTGCAGACTTCCCTCCGGAGGATTCATCGTATCAATCGAACTCGGGAAGAACATCGTCGCGCTTGAGAGATTCTTGGTAATCGGATTATTCTTGTTGAAATTCGCAATCTCAGGAAACGCGGCATAGCGCACCATATTCGAGATCATGAAGAAGCCCTGCTGGCGCTGGATGTTGATCATTGCGCCGTTGGCGTCCATCACGATATTATTCGCGATCGAGAATCCGTAACGGCGCGTCCAATCATCAACGTCAATCTGATTCAAAGTCGCCTGCGCCGTCGAAGCATCCGCCTTAATCTTATTCACCAGCCACGCAACTTTTCCGCCTCGCATGACAAACTGATCCACGCAGTATTTCGTCCAATCATCAAGCTTTTCTTCGGGCTGCACAATCACCAGCGCGTCAATATCCTCCGCAATCAGGGACGAGCCCGAGTGCGTATTGACGGGCACGACCTGATAATACTTGGCAAGCGACGTGGTCAACGTGCGCAAGTCCTGTCCCAAATCGGGCGTCGAAAAATTTCCGAGAAATCCTACTTTGGGCAATTTCTCAGCAACGAGCCGCTTGATAGTCGTCGTGAATTCGTACTCAAGATTGCTCACGCTTTGAATCAGCGGAATCGTCTCATGCTTGTCACCGTAGATGAGCACGAGGCCCATGTAAACTTTCTTAACTTGCAGCGCGTCGCGCTCCATCACATTCACCTGCGCGGGCTGCACGCGATACTGCTGCGCCTCTTTTTCAAGCTGCTCTTCGTCGGCGGGATCCACGAATTCATAGTAGAAGTCGCCGCCGCTGTACGCGCGATAATCTTCCAATAGATCCCGCACGTAACGGGAATTGGCATTGTAAGGCGCGGGAAGATCCTTCGTGAAATATGCCTTGACGGTCAGCCGATCTTCAAGATTACCGACCACGTTTTTCGAGGCGTCACTCAGAGTATAGATGGACTGTTCGGTCAGATCGGCGCGAGCAAAGAGCCTGAGGCCGATGAGATTCACCACGACGATGATCGCCGCGATGATGAACAGAGTTGAAATGCTTGTTACAGACCAGGTTTTGTTTTTCATTTTACCGTGTTTGCCGATGTTGTTTTCCGGGTTGATTCACGATAGAATTGCGTTAGTCGCCGCGGCGCCTTGAGAGCGCATGGCTTGCCAGCAGCAATCCGAAGAAGATCACCGAACCGAAATAGATCAGATTGCGTGTGTCAATCACGCCGCGCGCAACGTTCTGGAAATGATACTCAATCGCGAGATACTCGAACACTCCCGCAATCGCCGCAGGCAGGAAGAACAGGATCTTGTCGGCGATGAAGAAGAAGAAAGAAATTGTCAGGGCGAGGATGAAGGCGATGATCTGATTTTCCGTAACCGACGATGCGAAGATGCCGATGGCCAGATAGGCCGCCGCCATTAGGAGCAATCCAACGTATCCCGCTACCGCCTGACCGCCGTCCATGTCGCCCAACATGCTCACGCTGACTGCATAGAGGATGGTGAAGGCTAAGAGCGCCGCGATCAATCCGAGCGCTGCGAGATACTTCCCAAGCACAATCTCAGAGTCCTTGATCGGATAGGTGTAGAGGAGTTCAATCGTTCCCGATTTCTTCTCTTCAGCCAAGAGCTTCATCGAAATCGCCGGAATGAAAAAGACAAACAGAAGCGGAATGATTCCCCACAGTGTTCGCAAATCGGCTTGATTCGCCAGAAACAAATTGCTCGTGAAGAAGTATCCCGTAATGACCAGGAAGAAGGTCAGAACAATGTAGGCGACGGGGGAATCAAAGTAGGATTTGAATTCGCGCCGCGCAATGACAAGTGTGTTGCTCATGATGGGATTTTCGGTTACGCCGCGGTGAGCTTGTGGAAGACTTCTTCGAGACTCTGAGTCTCGGGCACCATCTCAAGAATAGTCCAGTTTTCACGCACGGCGAGCTTGAAGGCTTCTTCGCGCAAGTCCT
>JADLDM010000099.1 GCA_020846695.1 bacterium
AACGCATGAGGAGTAGTTAATTCAATTGACTATCCGTGCTCAAATTCGTATTTTTTCAGGTTATCCCTCCAGTTTCTTTGCTCTCATAAGCGGGCGGGTCGGGGACCCGCCCCTACACCAGAATTCATGACAAATCATTGTTGCTATAGTTTCGCAGATCTGTTTCGCGCGGCATTCGGAAGAGAGCCGGAGCAAACGGAACTCGATCAGCTCTACGCGCTTTCACAGGATGAGAGAAATCGCGTGGTGAAAGAATGGGCTGCGCTTGCGGATTGGGAAACGAGAGAAGTTGTGGGAACGGATGGGGTGATGTATGTGAGCTTCGGAGAGAAATCGAAAATTGAAAACTGAAAATCGAAAATTCGGATCGGATTGATAGATCGAACTACAGCATTTGACCCCCCCCTTGGTCCCCCGCGACCGGGAGGTCGCGGCTAGAAAGCGAGGGGGAAAGAAGAGACGCACATGAGATTTTCAAAACTCATATTTGTGATTGCGATGCTTCTTGCGGCGAGCGTCGGATGGGCGAAGAGCTACCGGCATCCGCTGATTGAGCAGACATACAAATTGAACGCGGACGGTTCGGCGGACGTGGAGGAGTTGCGCGAGTTTCAGTTTTTCGGCAGCTACTCGAAAGCGTTTATCGAGCGTTCGACCAAAGGGGAATACGGGGAATACGATCTTGATTTCATCGCGGTGCTGGATGCGGAGACGGGGCAGGAAGTGGAGTGGGCGCCGACCGCGCGCGAAGATTTTCGCGGCGTGCAATGGAGCTATCGCGCGCAGGATGAACGCAAGCGATTTCTGATTCGCTACCGGATTCGCCGCGCGGTGCAGCGCTATGGCGACGTGGCGCAGATGTATTGGAAGGCGATTGAAGACGAGCACGAGACGATTGACAGTTTGCGCGTCAGGGTGCTGCCGCCCTATCAGAGTCCGGAAATTTTCAAGCTCTTTGTTCACAGTAGAGCAAAGCCGGGCGAATTGTATTTCTCGCCAGCGCTCGATACGGCGATCTTCACGATGCGGAATATTCCGACGACGAGCTTTGTGGAATTTCGCGCGCTGCTTGACCCAAGTTTGTTTCCCGATGCGAAGTTGCGCAAAGGGGAATCACGGCAATCGCTCCTCGATGCGGAGTATCGAATCGGGCATCCGACATTTTGGGATCGCTTCAAGTTCTTGAAAGAGTTCGCGATTCCGCTCGCACTATTAGGACTTGCGCTGCTAGTGATTGTGGCGCTCTATTTTATTTACGGAAAAGAGCCGAAGGTTCCCGACGCGAAGGAATATGAGCGCGAATTGCCGACTCCTCTACCACCCTGTGTCGTGTCGGCGATCATGACGCAAAGCGAAGTCGAGATGGAGAATATCGGGCAGGGATTTTCGGCAACACTTTTGGAAGCAGGACGGCAGGGCTACTTGACGATTGAGGCGGACGAGAAGACGAAGGACATGACTTTCTCACTGACGGAGAAGGGTGACGAGTTGTTGAAGGGGAAGCAGACGTCGCAGAAGGACCGCGCGCTGGAGGAATTTGAGATTCACGTATTGAAAAAGTGTTTTCGCGATGCGGGGAGCGGAGCGACCTGCACATCGGCGGAATTGCGCACGTGGGCCAAACAGGATGTCGGAGGCATGAGTCAGTTTCGCGCGATGGCGAGACCGTGGGGCGAAAGCAACCGGCAGTGGTTTGAGCAGAAGTATTTTAAGCTTGACGAACCGGACAGTGAATCGGTGAAGTTCAATTTCCCAATCATCACGGGCGCGTTGCTCTTCCTCATTTTCGGATACTACTCTCTGACGCACGGCACGGTGAGCATTCCGCTGATACTGATTCTCGTGGGGACGTTCTTTCTTTCGCACGTGATTGCCAAGACGATGGCAAGGAGAACGCAGCGCGGCGCACGCGAAGTGCAAAGATGGAAGGCGTTCGGAAAGTTCCTGACGGACTTCAGCGAATTGGAAAAGGCGCGCGCGGACCTGATTACGATGTGGGACAAGTATCTGGTCTATGCGACGGCCTTGGGAATTGCGGACAAGCTGCACGAAAATTTGCGACTTCTTGAGCGGCAATACGACATGCAGTATCAGCCGACGCTATGGTATGGATATGACGGGCATTATCACGGTGCGATGCTGGCCGGCCACAGTCTCAGCTTTGCGGAATTGCAGAGTAACATGAGCGATCTGTTCACGGATATTTCATCCTACATGCCGCAGAGCGCGTCTTATTCGGGCGGAGCTTTTTCGGGTGGTGGTGGAGGCGGAGGATTCTCCGGCGGCGGAGGAGGTGGCGGCGGCGGCGGAAGCAGCGGAGCAAGCTGATCGTGAATCTGATTGTTCTCATCATTTCCGCAATCGGAGTTTGGGTTGCGTGGGTTTTCAATCGGCTCGTGATGCTGCGCAATCGCTCGACGAATCAGTGGAATCAGATTGACGTGATGCTGAAGCGGCGGCACGATCTGACGAAGCAGCTTGAAACCGTGGTGAAGGCCTACACTGATTTTGAAGCGCAGACTTTGGAGCGCGTGACGAAAGCGCGCACGACGGCGGAATTTGAATCCGATCCAGCGAAAATGGCGAAGACGGAAGGGGAACTATCCTCCGCGCTTGCCAGCATGTTTGTGGTGGCGGAGAACTATCCGCAGCTTAAGGCGAATGCGCTTGCCGGGCAATTGATGGAGCAGTTGACGCAATCAGAAGAGCAGATTCGCTTCGACCGGCAATTTTACAATGACTGCGTGTTGAAATACGAGAATTTTCGCCGAAGTTTTCCGACGGTTATGATTGCGGGAGGGTTCGGGTTTAGAGAGGGGGAATACTTTGGAGAGAAATCGAAAATCGAAAACTGAAAATCGAAAATGAGACCTACCCCCATCCCCGGCCCTTTCCTTGCACAGGACAGGCTCCCCGTGAACGGAGAAGGGGGACTCAAAATGAAGATAAAGATATGTTGCATTGCGTCGGTGGAAGAGGCGGATCTGGCGATTGCGAACGGCGCGTGGGCGATTGGCTTGGTGGGAAAGATGCCAAGCGGGCCGGGGCCGATTGAGGATTCGCTGATTGCGAAAATTGCGGAACACGTGCGCGGCAGAGTTGAGACATTTCTTCTGACCAGCGAACAGAGCGCGCAAGGAATTATTGAGCACGCAAAGCGCACACGCACGACGACGATACAGATTGTGGATAGGATTACGGAGGGGAATTACGACGATATTCGAAATGCGCTGCCAGACATCAAGCTTGTGCAGGTGATTCACGTTGAAGATGAAGCGAGCGTTGATGAAGCGCTTGAAGCGGCGCGGCACGTGGATTATCTGCTGCTTGATTCCGGGAGACCGAATCTGAAGGTGAAGGAATTGGGCGGAACAGGGCGCGTGCATGATTGGGAAATCAGCAGGAAGATACGCGAGCGTTCGCGCGTGCCGGTGTTTCTTGCGGGAGGATTGAATCCCGAGAATGTTACGGAGGCCGTGCGCATTGTCGAGCCGTTTGGTGTGGATATTTGCAGCGGCGTGAGGACGGATGGAAAGTTGGATCGGGAGAAGGTGCGGAGGTTTGTGGGGGGAATTCGTGCACAGAAAGATTGTTGAGACGGCCGGAGGCCGCCGCTAGTGAGGGAGGGAGAGGGGTCCCTTCGCAGACTCAGGGCAGGCTCTTCACTACGCCGAGCCTACGTTCAGGATGACAAGTATTGATGTTTGAAAGTTTGACCCCCCTTTAATTCCCCCCGCTAAAGCGAGGGGAAAAGGAGAGTCAGAGAGGTCCTTCAGCCGCAGACGGCTTCAGGATGACAGCAGTTAGTTGATGATGACAAATATTAATCTAGGAGCGTACATGCATACGGCGATCAATTTTGATGATATGATGACGCGGGAGGTGATGAATGACCCGCACAGCTACTATCACGCGCTGCGCACGCACGATCCGGTCTATTGGAATCAGAAATGGGGCGGATGGGTGCTCACGAGTTACAACGACATCGTGAAAGTGCTGCGCGATCCGGCGGGCTGGTCGTCACAACGCATCAAATATCTCTCAGAAGAGATGAAGCCGGGTGATGAGATTCGCTTCAAGCCGATCTTCGATGTGCTTGCGAATTGGTTTATCTTCAAAGATCAGCCGGATCACACGCGAATCAGAAGATTGTTGAATCCGCTCCTGACGCCGATTGTCCTGGAGAAATACCGTCCGCGCATTCAGCAGATTGTGCATTCCGTGATTGACAGAGTCGAGACGGGCAAGCAATACGATATGGTTAAGGAGTTTTCCTATCTGATTCCCTTGACCGTGATTCTGAATATGCTGGGGATTCCCGAAGCGGATAAGGATCGCGACGACATCAAGTTCTGGTCGGAGCAGATCGGCGTGCTGTTCTTTATTCGCGCGGATGAACCGAAGAGAAGAGAAATTGCCTGCGAAGGACTTATCTCCTTTGTCGAATATCTGAAGCCACTGGTGGATGAGCGCAGAAAGAACCCGAAGGACGATCTGATTTCAATCTTTGTTCAGGCAGAGAAGCACGGCATTCTCTCGGAAGCAGAAGTGATTGCGACGACGGTGCTGATGGTATTTGGCGGACACGAAACCACGACGAACCTGATTAACAACGGCACGCTCGCGCTGATCAAGAATCCTGATCAGTGGGAGTTGCTCAAAGCGAATCCAAAGCTCGCGGACGGCGCGGTGGAAGAGATGCTGCGCTACGATACGTCGGTGAAGGCAACGGTTCGCTGGGCGAAATACGATCAGGAAGTGGGTGGAAAGATGATCAAGAAGGATCAGCGGCTCTTACTTGCCCTGACCGCGGCGAATCGCGATCCGGCAATCTTCTCGAATCCTGACAAAGTCGACATTACGCGCGATCCGAATCCGCACGTCGCGTTTGCGCACGGAATTCACGTCTGTGTCGGCGGACCCTTGGCGCGGCTTGAAGCAAGCGAGACCTTCAGGATTATGGCGGAGCGTATGCCGCTTGCGAAACTTGAGGCAAATGTGCTTGAATACTATCCAGCGATTGTGTCACGCGCGCTGAAGGAAATGCCGGTTTCCTGGCCCGCCTGACGCGGGCCGCAATGCGCCGGTTGGGTTGGTTAGCGATTGGCTTGATCGTACGGCGAGTTAAGAATCTTACCCTTTTAATTCCCCCCATAAGAATGGGGGGAGGAAATCATGCCGAAATACAAGATCACGATAGAAGATTGAGACCCCCCTTGATCCCCCCGCACTTTGCGGGGGGAGATGAGAATGAAGAAGAATGCCGAAATACAAGATTACGATAGAAGATTG
>JADLDM010000100.1 GCA_020846695.1 bacterium
TCGGGAATAGATGTCGAACGCGCGTTCTCCGCGTCCCGTCTGCTCGACGACCATGGGAACCAATGCCATGGAATTCTCTCTCCTTGATTCGGTAGTGAATGTCATAGGGTAATGAGCGACGACTGTCCGGCGCGGCCTTCAAACTGCGCAAGGGAAAGAGAAGCGCGCTGAATCTGCACTTTGGATTCGAGGTGGTTCAGCACTTTTCGCTCTTGCAAGTCGTCGTGAATCTGCATCTTCTGAGCGTCGGTCAATTTCTTCTTGAAATCATCCGCAAACTCATCTTCAATCGTGGCCATGCGGCCGTATTCCTGTTCGAGGTCTTCCTTTGTGACGCGCAAATCAAATGCGCGGATGATCTGATTGCGCAAGAGATACCAGCGCAGATTCCAGATTCCCGCCGTGCGATATTCTTCCTTAAATTTCCGGATCGCGTCGTCGTCGTGCTTGCCGTGCGAACTATGCACCGCCTGATCCGCCATCTTGTCGAGATAATCTTCCAACATGCGCGGTGGAACAGGAAACTCCGAGCGTCGCAGCAGTTCATCGGCGAGTTTGCGGAACATCTCTTGACGGGCGGTGTAGCCGGCGCGCGCTTCGATGTATTTTCTCAGGTCATCGCGCAGCATAGCCACGGATTCAAGCGTCGGATTTACCGAGCGCGCAAAGTCGTCGTCAACTTGCGGCAGCTCTTTCTTCTGAATGTTGCGAATGGTGATCTCGGCCTTCAGCGGCTTCACATTCTCCGTCGCGCCGGCGCGCTGAAACTCCACCACGGCCTTCTCTTCGCACGCAAGCCCCGTAAGCTTGGTCGCAAATTCCTCGCCAAATCGCTGGCGGCTCATGTCAATCGAGACGTCCTTCTGCGACTTACCGATCAGGGCCACTCCCGATTCATCCAACTCCTGCATGTCAAAGGTAATTACCGAGTGTTCGTCCACCGGATCATCCGTGGGCACCAGCACGGCCTGCGACTCGCGCAAGCTCTCCACGGCATTATCCACGTCTTCTTCGTCGGCCTGCGGCTCTTTCAACTCGATTGTAACGGTCTCAAGTTCCGGAACCTCGATTGGCGGGAGCACCTCGATCTTCACCTTGAATTTCAAAGGAGAACCGGGCTCAAACGTGATATCGCTCATCTCACCCGGTGACACGGGCTGCAAGCTACTCTTGTCCAGCGCATCGCGATACGCCTCCTGCAACACCTGATTGACGGCCTCTTCCGTTACGGCCGGGCCGAAGCGATCCACAAGTATCTTCTTCGGGATTTTCCCCGGGCGAAACCCCGGCAATTGGGCATGGGCGGCCACCTCCGCGAAACGGCTGGCGATCCGTGTGGACATCTCTTCGGCAGGAACAGAGACATTTAGCTCGTGTTCAACTGCACTTAGCTGCTGACTCTCGAAATCTACTTGCATGTTTTTGTTGTAGTTGTGGTGCGAAAGGGGGGACTCGAACCCCCACACCCTCACGGATACCAGAACCTAAATCTGGCGCGTCTGCCAATTCCGCCACTCTCGCGGCTAAGAAAGAAATATACAAACCCTTGCGCAAAGCCGCAAATCAGACCTGATCAGGCATCGCCGACTTTACTCTGAGACCGGACTTGCCTACCTTATAAACTCATTTTCAGACTTTGGGATTCCCTGCCGCGCCTCAGCATGAACGCTCGCCTTGCCATCATTTTCATCACGATCTTCATTGATCTGCTTGGGTTCGGCTTGATCATCCCGGCCTTGCCGTTCTACGCGGAGAGCTATGGCGCGAGCTTCTTGACCATCGGCCTCCTCTCTGCCTCCTATAGCGCGATGCACTTCCTCTTCTCGCCGCTGTGGGGAAGGCTTTCGGATCGCATCGGGCGGAGGCCGGTTCTCCTCTTCGGGCTTGCGGGTTCCGCCGGTGCATTCTTGATGTTCGGACTCGCAGACACTTTGTTCTGGCTCTTCGCCGCGCGAATTCTCGCGGGGATTCTCTCAAGCGCAACCTTACCTACCGCGCAGGCCTACATTGCCGACTCGACCACACCTGAGGATCGCGCGAAGGGCATGGGATTGATCGGCGCGGCCTTTGGATTGGGTTTCATCTTCGGCCCCGCCGTGGGCGGAGTCCTTACGCAATTCGGTTACGGTTTTCCCGCACTCGTTGCAGCGGGAATGTCCGTCCTGAATTTTCTCTGGGCGGTGTGGAAGTTGCCCGAGACGCATCCCAATCCCGGCGAAACTGAAGGGCATCACATGCTCTCCCCCGCTTCATTGCGTGATGTCTTCTCGAACAGGCTGCTGCTCATCTTGATCGCCGTGTTCTTTGTTTCCGTTTTCGCGTTTTCACAGATGGAAGCGACCTTCGCTCTCTTCGGTGAGCACCGTCTTGGACTTGACGCGATACACGTCGGATGGATTCTCGCTGAGGTCGGCGTGATCTCTGCGCTCGTACAAGGCGTATTCCTGGGCAAGCTCGTGCGCAGATTCGGAGAAGTCAAATTGGTGCACATAGGATTGCTCTTCATGTCGCTCGGATTGCTCTTGATCGGATTGCTCACGGGAGTTTGGCAGATGGTCGCCGTTGTGCCGCTGTTGTCTATCGGCTCTGCCATCATGAATCCTTCGATCAATTCGCTGATCTCCAAAGCGGCACCCGAAGGCAAGCAGGGTCTCACTCTGGGCACATCTCAATCGCTCAGCGCATTGGCTCGAGTTTTCGGTCCGCCCTCGGGAACTCTGCTCTTCCAATTCTTCGGCCCATCCGCGCCCTATTACTCAAGCGCGCTCTTGATCGGCGCCGTCGCATTCGTGCGTCTGTCGAAGAAGGAATAGCTGTCGCCACGCTCTCATCAGAAGCCCCGGCATTCACCGGGGCTTTGCTATTTCAGATCACGTTGTATTTTTCTATGAAGTGATTCAGGTCGGTGATCTCCTCTTTCGACCCGACAAACAACGGCACGCGATCGTGCAATCCCTTTGGCTGCACGTCGAGAATGGACATGCGCCCGTTTGTCGAAAGCCCTCCCGCCTGCTCGACGACCATGGACATCGGCGCCGCCTCATAGAGCAGCCGCAGTTTGCTCTTCGGATTCTGTGGATCCTTGTAGTCCATCGGATACATGAAGATCCCGCCGTACAAGAGCGTGCGATGCACGTCCGCAATCATCGAGCCGATATAGCGCAGCGAATACGGCGTGCCAAGTTCCTTGTTGGGAGTCGTGAGATGATCCACATAGCGGCGCACACCTTCGCTCCAGAAATGGCGGTTTCCCATGTTCACGCTGAAATATTTTCCGCGCGGAGGAATTTTCATATTCGGATGCGAGAGCAGAAATTCTCCAATCGTCGGATCGAGCGTGAAGCCGTTGACTCCGTGGCCCGTCGTGTAAACCATCATCGTCGAACTACCGTAAACAATGTACCCCGCGACCACCTGCTTTCTTCCCGGCTGAAGCAGATCCTCGACCTGTCCCGGCGTTCCTTCGGGCGTCACGCGTTTATGAATCGAGAAGATCGTTCCGACGTTAACGTTCGCGTCAATATTCGAGCTTCCGTCGAGCGGATCGAAAGCCAGCGTGTATTTCCCGCAGCGAAATTCTTTTGGAATCGCAATCATCTCGTCGCGTTCTTCGGACGCCATGCAACATAGCACGCCCGCGTGATCCATCGAGCGGTAGATCACGTCGTTACTGATCTCGTCGAGCTTCTGTACGACTTCGCCCTGCACATTCATGTGTCCGGCTTCGCCGAGAATATCCGAGAGTCCGGCGCTGCGCACCTCCTTGGTGATCATCTTCGCCGCGAAGGCGAGCTGATGCAGAAGGCGGGTTAATTCACCCGAGGCTTCCGGGTGCAATTCCTGCTGATCAATGAAGTGTCGTTCAATCGTAATTCCGCGTGAACTATTCATTCTGAAACCTCTTAAAGAAGCGGTAGAAAGTCCTCGAAGCGATGAATAATGTGCGTCGCTTCGGACAAAAATTTCGGGGGTAGGGTTGTCGTAATCGCAACGGTCTTGAGCCCGGCTGCGCAAGCGGAGCGAATCCCCAGAGGAGCGTTTTCCAAAACAGCGCACTCGTCGCTCGCGAGGCCCGAGAGCATCAAGGCAGTCAAATAGGGATCGGGATCGGGTTTGCCCTTCTTGTATTCGGCGGGCGTCACGATGTGACGAAAGAGGCTCATCTCGTCATCCGATAGCACGGCTTCGATATTGCTGCGAATTGAGCCGGTAACAATGTCGAGCGCCACGCCCTTTTCGCGCAGTTGATCAAGCATCACACGCGCCTCTGGAATCAATCCCTTCGGCGCCAAGGTGCGATAGAGCTTGCGCTTCGTCTCAATCAGCGCAAGCGTTTGCTCTTCCGAATAGCTCATTCCATTCTCTGCGAGCAAGCGCGAAATCGTATCTTCCGCCTTCTCCCCTTCATTCATCTGGAAGTACGTGTCCTCCAACTGAATTCCGATCTCGCCCAGTCTTTTCGCCCATGCTTCCACATGCGCGGGCATCGAATCAATCAGCGTTCCGTCAAAGTCAAAGAATACGGCGCGTGTCTTCATGTATCAACTAATCTCTTCCATCCGTGCAGTGAAATGTCTTAATACGGGCGCTTCGTAGGTCAGGCGCAAACCCTTGATCTTCTCGCGTGACTTGTAAATTTCGAGCAGCGATTCCGCAACGTACGTGATATGCGAAGTCGTGTACACGCGTCTTGGAATGGCGAGTCTCACCAATTCGAGATGCGGCCCGACGTGCTTGCCCGTCTTCGGGTCCGTATGTCCGAACATCAGCGAGCCGATTTCCACGCCGCGAATTCCCGCTTCACGATAGAGCGCTACGGTTAATGCGACGCCTGGGAATTGCTCCGGCGGAATGTGCTCGCAAAAACTTCTTGCGTCAATAAAGACCGCGTGACCGCCGACGGGCCTCACAATGGAGATACCCGCGTCAAGCAGCATCTCGCCTAAGAAGCGAACTTGCGCCGTGCGATACTGAAGATAATCATGCTCCATTCCCTCGTAGAGCCCTACGGCAATCGCTTCAAGGTCTCTGCCCGCCAGCCCGCCGTAGGTAGGAAATCCCTCGATCAGTATGAGCTTCTGCTGAAGTTTACGTGAGAGATCGGAGTCATTCATCGCAAGAAATCCGCCGATATTGACCAGCGCATCCTTCTTCGCGGACATCCAGCATCCGTCGGCATGGCTGAACAATTCACGAGCGATTTCAAGGATCGCCTTGCCCTTGTAGCCCGGCTCTAATTCATGGATGAACCAGCAATTCTCCGCGAAGCGCGCGCAGTCAATGAAAAACGGCACTCCGTATTGCTTGCAGAGCTTTGAGGTTGCGCGCACATTCTCCATCGAAACAGGCTGTCCGCCCGTCGAGTTGTTCGTCACGGTCATCACGACCAGCGGCACATGCCCTTTGCGCGATTTCAACTCGTGTTCAAGTTTCACGAGATCCATGTTGCCCTTGAACAGCTTGCCTAACGAAGGATCGAGCGCTTCCTTGACCGGGAGATCGAGCGCCTCAGCGCGATTTGCTTCCACGTTTGCGCGCGTCGTGTCGAAGTGCGTATTCGCAATGACGGTCGTGCCTTCGGAGCAGATTGTCGAGAAGAGAAGATTCTCCGCGACTCTACCCTGATGCGTGGGGATGACGTTGGGAAAGCCCGTAATGTCGCGAATTGCTGCTTCAAATTTGAAGAAGCTCTTTGATCCCGCATAGCTCTCATCGCCAATCATCAGTCCGGCCCACTGCTGATCGCTCATCGCGCCGGTGCCGCTGTCGGTCAGAAGGTCCACGTAGATCGAATCCGAGGGAATCAGAAAGACATTGAGACCCGCGCGCTGCAAGAGCTGCTCGCGTTCGTCTCTCGTTGTGCGCCGAATTTTCTCGACGACTTTGATGCGAAAAGGTTCTGCTGGAAATCGCATGAAGATGTAGTCCGTTCAAAGTGAGCAGGTCAATACAAAACAAGAAACGCCCGCGCGGGCGTTCATAGTTGCCGTCATCGAGTCGTAGTGTTCGTAAACGAAAGCCTGAGTCATTCCAATGCTATGCGCGCCCGGAGTATTTCGTGTGAAGCGCTTTCGCGACCGGAGGCGGAACGAAAGCGTCAATGGCGCCGCCGAGTCTCGCAACTTCCCGCACGATAGAACTGTTCAGATATGTGTATTGCTCGCCCGGCATCAGGAAAACGGTGGCGATGCTCGGCGCGAGTAGACGGTTTGCCAGCGCGATCTGAAATTCATAGTCAAAATCCGACACCGCGCGCAGGCCGCGAATCAAAGCGCACGCACCCTGCTCCTGCGCATAGTTGATCAGGAGCCCACGGCAGATTCCCACCTCAATATTGGGGAGATGCGACGTCACCTTACGGATAAGCTCTTCGCGTTCTTCGCTCGTGAAGAGCGGCGTCTTCTGGGAATGCACTGCAAGCGTGACA
>JADLDM010000101.1 GCA_020846695.1 bacterium
AATACCGTTGTTGTTCTGATCGCCGCCGCCCGATTGCCCCGCCCGAATGCGAGCGTCTTCAATCTCGTCTGCAGGAGTGAATTCATCGGGATTCTTGCCGCGCGGACGAATCTGCGTGCGTGTCTCAAAACGACCCAGACTCAACTCGTAAAATGTCTTATCGGAAACGTTGTGCTGAAACTGAAGATTGTAGGCGTCGCGAACGTTTCTCGAATACGGACGATTCTCCACATTATAATTGTACTGCCAACCGTAGTTACCGTCAATCGCGGCCTCGCCGTCGGGATACAAATCCCAAAGCGCGTGATCGCGAGTATACGAGAAATTCAATTTCTTCGTCGGATCCAACTTGTAGGTCAGCTTCCAAAACGTCGTGTAATCATTCGACTGACGCTCCGGAAGATCAACTCCGAAATCCAAGTAATCATTCGATTCACGGCGCACATTGTAGGCAGCATACGTGTTCGTCAACTTCGCAGTTCCCGACGTGAAGAACGAAAATTTGTTCTCCTTCAGGCCAAACAAACTCTTTACCAGCGGAACCGGCCCCGAAAACGCGTAGTCGTACTGATCCTGATCAAAACTGTAGTTCGAGAACAAACGGTCCGTGCGGTACTCCACCGTTCCGTTGTATTGGCTGATCTTGCCTTCCGGTGTCGTCACGCGAATCAGAGCGGACTGATAGCCGCCCGTTGATGCGTCGCCGCCCGTCAGAATCTCAATCTCCTCAACATTTAGCGCGCTCGTGTTGATCAGACGCTTTGAACTGTTGTACATCGCGTCGGCCTTCGACTGACCGTCCACAAGATACTTCGCCTCGTGATCGCGACCGCCGCGAACGTGCAAACCGCCGTCCGGGTCAACCTTGAAGCCCGGCTGCTTCGCGATAATCTGCGCAACCTGATTGCCGGCCATGACCTGAAGCTCCTTGCCGGACATCACATTGGCTTTGGTAGGATCATCTAACACCACATGCGGTTTCTTCTTGGTAATGATCTCGACCTCGCCCATCTGAATCGCTTCCTCTTTAAGGATCACGTTGATCGTAGTCGTACGATCGGTCGAGATGTCTACGCCTTGAATGAGCTGAGTCCCAAAGCCGACGCTCGTTACCCGTAGCGAATACGTGCCCGGATCCAAACCGAGAATCGCATAATTGCCGTTCGGATCGAGTACGGTCACGCCGCGCTGGCTCTCGACCACCATCAAGTTGGCGCCGATCACTGCATCGCCGTTTGTGTCCAGAACCGTGCCCGCAATCTTGCCCGTGCCGGCAAAGGCCGACACAGCAAGCGCCAACAGCACGATCAGTCCAAGAAAAGTTTTTCTGCTGCTATTCATAGTCAATCCTCTCGGTTGCAACTCCGCTCTTCTTGCGGAACAAACAACATCTCGGAGAAAATAAATTTCAAAACTATAGTCGCACGGCCTTCCATGCCGAATCAGCCTGCCTGCAGCCGCCGCTCAATCAACCAACTGTCAAGAACACCGAGCGGCGTAAACGACCGCCTGTCAGGCGGACATCCGCTTGATAATCTCGCTCGCGAACTCCGAAGTCTTCAGCTTCGTCGCGCCTTCCATCTGACGATGCAGGTCGTAAGTAACTCGCTTCGCTCCAATCGCGCCTTCAATCCCCTTGACAATCAGCCTGGCCACGTCGTCCCAGCCCAAATACTCAAACATCATCACGCCGGACAGCATCACCGAACCCGGATTAATCACGTCCTTATCCGCATACTTCGGAGCCGTGCCGTGCGTCGCTTCAAACACCGCATAACTGTCGGAAATATTTCCGCCCGGCGCCAAACCCAAACCGCCCACCTGCGCCGCGCACGCATCCGAAAGATAATCCCCGTTCAAATTCGGCGTCGCCAGAACTTCATATTCATTCGGACGGAGCAGAAGCTGCTGAAACATCGAGTCCGCGATCCGATCATTCAAGAGAACCTTGCCCTCAGGCAGCTTGCCGTCAAACTTGTCCCACAGGTCCTTCTCGCTCACAACCTTGTCGGCAAATTCACGCGCCGCAAGTTCATAGCCCCATTCACGGAACGCGCCTTCGGTGAACTTCATGATGTTCCCCTTGTGCACCATCGTCACCATCTTCTTGCCGTGATCCAATGCGTATTGAAGCGCCTTGCGAATAATCCGCTCGCTGCCGTATTTCGAGATCGGCTTAATCCCGATTCCCGAATCCAATCGAATCGTCTTCCCCAGACCCTTGATGAACTCGATCAGCTTGGCCGCTTCAGCCGAGCCTGCTTTCCACTCGATTCCCGCGTAAACGTCTTCCGTATTCTCGCGGAAGATAATGATATTCAGCTTGCCCGGCTCTTTCACCGGAGCGGGCACGCCTTCAAACCAGCGCACAGGGCGAACACATGCATAAAGATCGAGTTCCTGACGGAGCGCCACATTCAAAGAGCGAATCCCGCCGCCCACCGGAGTCGTCAACGGCCCCTTGATTGCAACAATATATTCCTTGATCGCCTTCAGAGTGTCCTGCGGCAGCCAGACATTTTCGCCGTAGACCTCAAGCGATTTCTCCCCTGCGTAAATCTCAAACCAGACAATCTTCTTCTTGCCGCCGAAAGCCTTCTCGACTGCGGCGTCAAACACTCTCTGCGAAGCCTTCCAAATATCGCGGCCCGTGCCGTCCCCTTCGATAAACGGAATAATCGGATGATTCGGAACAACCAAGTGGCCGCCGGAGACCGTAATCTTCTCACCGGCTGTAGGAGGAGTCAGTTTCTCAAACACGGAGATAGTCCTTGTGCTGGAATAGCACGACGAACACGGCGCGAGCATTCGTGCGTGAATTCAATAGGGATGCGACACAACAGATTTGTGGGGGGACACTGTGACGACCCCGGGTGGCTGTCACAGCGGAAAGGAGAAAAGAAGCAGCAATTGAAATGGGCCGTTACCGGGTTCACAGACCGCACCGTTGCCCGTCCTGAGGATGGGTGCCTGCGTCCCGATGCAACTCCGCTCCAAGCTCTTACGGCTTCACCAATTCGCCGTAAGGCTATATGAATTTCAAATATACCTATCTATTAAAGGATTGTCAACTACAATCCAACATCCTGCAACCATCCTCTCACAAACCTAACCATAGCTTTTCTATATCATTACAGGGTTATCCACAAAGACAAAACACCGCCACGAGGGCGGTGTTTTGCAGAACCGGAACTATCACTCCGTAAACCAAGCAAGTCAGGGAGGACAAAGAGTGAGAGAATCGGAAACAGTCACCGAGAACCGTGTCGCAGATCAAAGTGAGCCGTGCAGGGGCCGCAAGCAGGAGCAAAGGAAACCGTGCCAAGCCCTCGGTAACTGGTTCCGAATCCAGTCGTTCCGGTTGTCAAAGTGCTGAAGGGAAGGCAGGGCCTCACAAATCCCGAAGAAAACCAAGGATGAGGAGCCGTCGTCTCTAAGGAAGCAGTGCGACTGGGAAGAAGTCCGCGCGTGTGACGAGGAATTCGGAGGCCGCTGCGCCTTCCACAACTTGTAAGAACGGTGTTCATTGTGCCGCGCAGAACCGCCGTTCGGCTAAGGATCGCCCGGCATGGGACCCGGGGGAAGAAGCTCTTCCAATTGCCCAATACACAACGCTCGTGCCACACCATTCTCACTCAGTAACTCCTTAATATATAGAGCCTCAATTCCAAAATTCTCTCCGAAGTACCATGCACCCCTTGCACAACTCCACACCTTTGCACAGTGAGGGACGAAGGGAAGTTGTAGCGGCTGTCCCCTGCTTGCCCTGTGCGAGGGTGGCTGCCGACTCTGTCGCCGAGCGGGGATTAAGGACGAAGTCCGCTTCCCCGCCGGAATCTCCTCCCCCACGACCCGCCGAGCCGGGTTCGCGCTCAACCCCTGAATCAAC
>JADLDM010000102.1 GCA_020846695.1 bacterium
CTCGCTGGTTTGCGGCATGACTCCGTCGTCCGCTGCGACCACCAGCAGCGCAAAGTCAACGGTAGCCGCGCCCGCGACCATGTTATGAATGAACTTTTCGTGGCCGGGAACATCAATGATTGCCGCGACATCATCGAGAAATGCAAACCCGAGATCAATGGTGATCTGCCTGCGCTTTTCCTCTGGAAGCCTGTCAGGATCCGTGCCCGTCAGCGCGCGTACGAGTGAAGACTTGCCGTGGTCAATATGCCCGGCGGTTCCTACAACAACGTGCGCCATCAATCGCGCTTGAAGATCGCCTGCATGTCGAAAGTGTGATACTCCGCCATGCACCAGCGACAGCCGTTGTAATGCGGGCGGTGCTGCGGATCAATCATGCGCTTGACTTGATCAATCGTATAGACTTTGCGGCGCTTGTCTTCAGGGATCTTCTTGATTTGGCACTCATACTTGGGCGCCGCCATGCTGTGAATGATGAGGTTCTCTTCGTCAACGAGATACATTGATTGCCTCTTATTCAGTTGAATTGGAGAGTTCGGTGGAGGCCAGCAGAGAGTTGATTTCCGAGGGTTTCAATTCGCGCCATCTTCCTTCGGGAAGATGACCGAGTTTGAGCCCCGACTGTTCGACGCGGACAAGCTCAACGACACGATTTCCCAGCGCCGCGATCATGCGGCGGAGTTGACGATTTCGTCCCTCGCCAAGCGTGATTTCGACCAGCTCGGGTCCGATTTGCTTCGCAAAGAGCGCCTTGGCGGGGCCGTCATCCAGCATCACACCGTGCAGGAGTTTTCCGAGTTGAGCTCGCGAGAGCGGCTCGGCTGTTCGCACTTGATAGGTCTTGTGGGAGCCGAAGCGTGGATGAGTCAAGCGCAACGCGAGATCGCCGTCGTTGGTGAGCAGGAGAAGTCCGGAAGACTCTTTATCAAGCCGTCCGACGGGGAAATAGCGTTTGTCTTGCGGAATATATTCGAGCACGGTTGGACCGCGCTCACGATCCGGCTTGCACGTGGAGAGAACGCCGCGCGGTTTGTTCAGCATGAGCACGCGGCGTTTGGGTACGTGAAGGCGTTCACTGTCTACGCAAACGTCGTCTCGATCCGTATCCACGATGAAGCCTAACGTGGTGACGATTTCATCGTTCACCTCCACACGGCCATCGAGAATGAACGAATCGGCATGGCGACGCGAGCAGACTCCGCATTGCGCGAGATAGCGATTCAGACGAACTCTCATTAGCCAAAAGCCCTCATGGTGAGGGCTCGAGAAGCACAGTAGAACGTGAAGGACAAGGAATTAGCTCTGCGTGAGAACGTTTGACTTCTTGTAGCGCGCCTGCCATTTGTCGAGAGGTATGTCGCTTCGCGCCTTCAGTTTGAGTTTGCGCTTGCTGAAAAATGCTTCCACGCGCATCGTCACTTCGGCAACCTGATTGTCGGCAAGCTGAACAAATTCTTCGGAGGTCATGTCCGCGTATTCAATGCGAATGAGTCTTTCGCCCTGGGCAATTCCGCCGAGCAGTGTGGCATCGAAACGGTCCTTTGGGCCGTCAAGTATCAATTCATTGTCAACGTAAATTCTTAAGAGCGATCCGTCGAAACCGATGAATCCATCATTGGGGACAACGGCCAGCAGAGAATTGCCCGACAGGCGAACGTAGGTTCCCTCGATGCTTCGCTCGTGTGCATCCGGCGTCAGACTGACTTGCTGCGGCGCGGGCGTGCTGTAACCGGGCACGGGCGCAAACTCAACCACGTGGGTTCCGTAGGACGACGTCACGCGAGCGGATCCGACTCCGACGTTGGCGCCGTCAATTTTGATCCCGGCGGCCAATGGTTTGGTCTGAACCGAGAGTTGAGGATCAGGAAGTTTGATTTGAGGTTCCAGAGCGAATGAAACAAGTTCGTGCTGTTGGCTGTAGCGCAACAGAACCTGAATACTGTCCGGATTAGACTTATGATTCGGATACTCGAGACTGAAGACGTACAACCCGCGATCGAGCCCGTGAAAAGTGTAAGGCGTTTTCAACTCGGTGACGGCGCCATTCACCCATATCGCCGCTCCGTCCGGCGATGACGTGACGGAGATTTCAGTCCCTGTCAGCGGCGCTCGTGCAGAGGGCGCGTCAAGCTGATCGGAGTTCCCGTCCTGCGTGTTCGTCGCACCGATGCTTGGACGGTCCGGTTTGCTCTGAGAATTATCGTACTCTTCAATATCGGCTTCCGCATAATCAATCAAGCCTGATCTCGACGGGGCCGGAGGAATCGAGCGGACGGCGCGTTCATCAAGATCGAAGATTGTCTGTCGCACGTCGCGAGGCGAGGGAACAACGTCCTTGCGGACGACAGTTGTAGAATCCTTCAGCATGAAACTCGCCAAGGCGGTGCGGTCGCTCTGAATTTCCACGATTGCGACCTCCGGATCAGTCACGTATCCGGGCATGCGCAGAGTTACAAATCGTCTTCCCACCGTGACGTCGGTCAGGAACGTGTCGGTCAGCGCGCCGGTTTGCACACCGTCAATTTGAATGTCCGCGCCGCGTAGGTTGGCCGTGACTCGAAGCGCGCCCATTTGTTTTGCGTCGCGGCCCAATATCCAGAGCGCAGCCATTGCAATGACGACGATGGGCACGCCGATCTTCGCAAGATTGGCGAGAAGCTGCAAGAGAGGTTGTGATCCGCGACGTGGCATACTTTGTTGATGTCTTTTCGGTGCAAACAGGTTCTTATGACTTCTGTTCTTTTCGCGACTCAATGAAGGTCGAAATCAGATCAATCGGTATCGGGAAGATCGTTACGGAGTTATTCTCCGCAGAAATTTCGACGAGAGTTTGCAGGTAGCGAAGCTGAAGCGCTTGCGGGTGCTGCGCAATTATTGCCGCAGCCGCGGTAAGCTGATCGGCGGCCTGCCGCTCGCCTTCCGCCGCGATAATTGTCGCGCGTCTTTCGCGCTCGGCTTCGGCCTGACGGGCCCTTGCGCGCTTCATCTCTTGCGGCAAATCCACGTGCTTAATTTCCACAAGCGAGACCTTGATACCCCACGGATCCGTTTGGCGGTCAATAATCTGCTGCAACTCGTCGTTGATCTTGTCGCGTTGCGAGAGCAGTTCGTCAAGCTCGATCTGGCCCAATACACTTCTCAGCGTGGTCTGAGAAATTTGACTGGTCGCAAACATGAAATTCTCAACGTCGAGCACGGCGTGCTCGGGATTCAAGACGCGGAAATAGACGACCGCGTTTACCTGCATGGAAACGTTGTCACGCGTGATAATGTCCTGCGGGGGCACATCCAGCACAACGGTGCGCAGACTAACGCGCACCATCTTGTCCACGATAGGAATCAGGATGATCAGGCCCGGGCCCTTGACTCCAATGCAGCGCCCCAGGCGGAAGATAACCCCACGTTCATACTCATTCAACACGCGGAGCGACGCGCTGATAATGAAGATGAGAAAGACGACGACAAAAGCGACAACCGGAAGCATGGACATGATTTCTCCTTCCCGGTCAGTGTTGCGGTTTGGTTAGCGGCTCGACTCTCAAGAGCATATTGCTCACCGCGACAACCTTCACTTCGGCTCCCTTGGGAAGCGTCGCGGACGCCACGGCATTCCAAAGTTCTCCATGCACCAGCACTTTTCCATTCGGTTCGAGCGCGGAGAAGGCCGTGCCGGTCTCGCCGACCAAGCCTTCTGCTCCGGTAACGACTTTGCGTTTTTGCGCGCGCAGTCCGGCGCCGATGACGAAGAGGAAAAAGAGCGCGGTAATGATGGCGGCAGGAATCACGAGTTCAAGCCCTACCTGAATACCTGTTTGAAACGGTTCGAACAACATCAGCGAGCCTAAGGCCATGCTGATCACGCCGCCAATGGAGAGCACTCCATAGCTGGCGACCTTAATTTCCAAGAGAAAGAGAATCACTCCCAGCAGAATCAGCAGCAGACCTGTCCAGCTAATGGGTAGGAGTTGCAGGCTGAAGACCGCGAGCAGAATGGAAACGGCTCCCACAACTCCGGGAATGATTGCGCCGGGATTGTATAGCTCAAAGAACAATCCGTAGATACCCAGCAGCAAGAAGATGTAAGCGATATTCGGATCGGAAAGCGTGTCGAGAACTCTGAGTCTCCAACCGATTTCCGTTTCTACGATTGACGCGCTCTCGGTGTTCAGTGTGTCGGGACCTGATTCAAGCTGAACAACACGACCATGCAGCAGTATCAAGAGCGAATCGCGAGACGACACGACGAAGTCAATCGCATTCAGTCCGAGAGCTTCCTTCTCCGTGACGGACTCGCTCTCCCGCACCGCGCGTTCCGCCCACTCAGCGTTGCGTCCGTACTTGTCAGCGAGGGATCGCGCGAAAGCTGCGGCGTCATTGGTGACTTTGTCCTCCATCACGTGCGAGGAGTCTGCTCCTCCCATACCTCCGAGTCCGACGGGATGCGCGGCACCTATGTTTGTTCCGGGAGCCATGACCGCAACATGAGACGCGAGCGTGAGAAAGACCCCTGCCGATCCGGCGCGAGCGCCTGACGGCGATACGTACATCACGACCGGTACTTTCGCGGACATGATTCGCTTGCACATGATGCGCGTGGTCTTCAGAAGGCCGCCGGGGGTGTCCAACTCAATGACCAGCGCCTCCGCTCCGCTCTGTTCCGCGTCCTCCAGCGATTGCTGCAGGAGCTCATCCGCGACGGGCCCCACAGCGCCATCAAGTTTCATCCATTGAACCGTGGCTGCTGAGACCGGAAGTGAGCAAAGAACAAACAAGATACAGAAAAAGTATGTCATTTCTGCAAGGCAGTCCGGATTGATTCCACCAGAAGCGGTAGCTCGTCCTCCGGGACCGTGCGAAGATTGAGCAGCACGCAGTTATCCTGCACGATTCCGACGACGGGAATTTTCGCGAGCCTCAGCGCCCTTGCCCAAGCTTCGGCGCGCAGGCCCTTCGGCAGAAATTTCAAGGCCATGGAAGGCAACGGTACTGCGGGCAGCGTTCCCGAACCCGCCTCTGATGCGGACTCTGTTGTTTCCAGCGTCTCCCACTCCGTCACCGGGCTGATTAACCGCGCAAGTTCGCTCGCCCGCTTGCGCAGTGCTTCCAACGGCTCTGACAGGAGCTTCCAAGTCAGATTATCGGAAGTTGTTCGCTCGGGGTGCAGAAACGTCTGTAGAGTGGCTGCCAGCGCCGCAATCTCAAGTTTACTTGGACGCAAGACCCGCGCCAGCGGTGACTTCTTGAGTCTTGCGATTAAGTCTTTATTTCCCAATACTATGCCGGATTGAGGGCCGCCGATGACTTTATCACCCGAGACCAGCACCAAGTCAAAGCCTGCCGCAAGACTCCCCGTGACGGTAGGTTCTGTGGGAAGCCCATGCTGTGACCAGTCCCATAGTAGTCCGCCGCCGAGATCGTCCACGCAGAGGACTCCCGCCTCTCTTGCAACGGCCACGAGGTCGGCAAGTTCCACAGTTTCCGTGAAGCCCTCTACGCGGAAATTGGAGGGATAAGCCCGGAGTAGAATGGCCGAATTTTCGGTGATGGCGGCGCGATAATCCCCGATGCGCGTGCGGTTGGTGGTCCCGACCTCGACAAGTTTCACACCCGACCTCGCCATGATTTCAGGGAGTCTGAAACTGCCGCCGATTTCGATTAGCTGGCCGCGCGAAACGATGACTTCCTTGCGATATGCGAGCGCATTTAGGACAAGGTAGAGCGCCGCAGCGTTATTGTTGACTACCAGTGAGGCATCGGCGCCGGTAATCCAGCAGAGCAATTCCTCGACGTGCGACTGGCGGTCGCCGCGCTTGCCGCTCTCCAGATCAAGTTCGAGATCGCAATAGCCGCAAGCCTCAAGAAGCGCCTGCTTGGCTGAATCGGAAAGAGGTGCGCGGCCAAGCCCCGTGTGGAGCACGACGCCGGTTGCATTGATCACGCGGCGAGGAGCGGAGCCCACGAGTCTGTTTGCCTCGTCGTGAACTCGCTTGGCGATTTTGCTTGCGTCCGCCGGGCTTCTCCCCTTCTCAATCTTGTCGCGCTCGCGCTGAAGCTCGCGGCGAATCAATACGGTTAGAAAGGGCCGCGCGATTGTGCCGGAGAGTTCCCGGAGCAAATCATCATCGAGAACCGTATCAACTCCGGGTAGTTGCCGCCGGGGATCTTGCGGCGCGCTCATTTTAGAACGAGGTCTCGATGGTGAGACGCAGTCCCGAGAAGGCCTGCACCTGACGACAGACGCCGTTTGAACACTTCAGACCACCGCGTTCGCGCCCGTAGAAGAGAATTGCGCGATGCGCTCCGTTGCCGAATTGCCACGCGATCTCGCCTGAACCCCACAGGTCGCCTTCACGATTCTTGAGTTCTTCATCGTCTGTCAATTGCAGGGCGCCGAAAGCGGAAAATCTTCCCGAGGGAATCCAACCAAGTCCGTAAAGCTGGTCATGGAATTCTTCGTCATCGCGCGTGCGGTCTGTGATGAGAAGCTGTTCAGTCTCCAATTCGATTTCCTGCGACGCTCTGAACGGCAAAGTCACGCGCGCCTGTCCCCACATGCGCTCTTGCCAGACAACGGAGGCTTCTTCGTTTGCGCCGACTTCAAGCAGCAGCGTACGATTGGCGTCGAAGGTATGCTCGACGTTGGCGAACATCTCCCAGTAAGCGCGGTATTTCTGCTTCATCTCGGGGAGCGGAATAGTCTGCTCCTCTTCGGAGTGATGGCTGCTCGCGTTGTAGTGCAAAGTCAGATAGGTTGCTTCGGTGATACTCCCGGTAAGTTCGAGTTGCGCGCCGACTTCATCCGGGATATTAAGGATGTGTGGTTCACGACTTTGAAGCAGACGCGGTCCGACTTCACGATAGGTCGTAGGTGGATTTTGAATTGGAGTGACGATGCGATAGTTGTAGTCAGCGTATTCAGCAAGCAATGCCCAGCCCCAGCGCGAGAGATTCACACCGAAAAA
>JADLDM010000103.1 GCA_020846695.1 bacterium
TAGAACTGTTCAGATATGTGTATTGCTCGCCCGGCATCAGGAAAACGGTGGCGATGCTCGGCGCGAGCAAGCGATTGGCCAGCGCGATCTGAAATTCATAGTCAAAATCCGACACCGCGCGCAGGCCGCGAATCAAAGCGCACGCGCCTTGCTCCTGCGCATAGTTGATCAGGAGCCCACGGCAGATTCCCACCTCAATATTGGGGAGGTGCGACGTCACCTTACGGATAAGCTCTTCGCGTTCTTCGCTCGTGAAGAGCGGCGTCTTCTGGGAATGCACTGCAAGCGTGACAATCACCTTGTCAAAAAGCGTCGCCGCGCGTTCGATTACGTCCAAATGTCCGTAAGTAATCGGATCAAACGTTCCGGGATAAAGAGCGATCCTCATTTCGAGGACTCATTCAGTTTCTTGAAAATCTCAATTTTCATTCCGTCGTCAAGCCGCGTGCACTTCACGTCGTCCATCATTGTCTTGACAATCAGAATCCCTCGTCCGTGATCGTCGAAAAGTCTTTCCGGCGAGGTCGGATCGGGTACGTGATTGGTTTCAAATCCCGGGCCGTAATCCCTCACCGAAATTCGCAGTCCGTCGTCACAGCAAAGAATGTCAATGTCAACCGGAATCTCTGCGTCTTCCTTGTGTGCGTGAACAATAGCGTTCATCACCAATTCGGTGACGCAGATTCCGATGTCCGCGAGCGCGTCGTGGCCGAATCCCAGAGATGCAGCCAGCGTTTCAACAAGACTGTCCACCTTCTCAATCTGATCAATCGAGGAGGGGATGTTCAAGTGTTCGGTGCGCACGATCCTATTCATACTTAACAATAGACAACGTCAGATCATCCTGATTCTCATCTTGCGCCTGGAATTCGTGCACGTCGTGACTGATACGCCGCGCAATCTCGTAAGCCGGCAGAGTCGCGTACCGCTTCGCCGCGTCGGACAGCCGCTCAACTCCGAATTGCTCGCCCCCGGAATTTTCGGCTTCCGTCACTCCGTCCGTGTAGAACACCAGAAGGTCGCCCGCCTGCAATTGCACGTGCGCTTCTTCGTACTCGACGCCGGGGAACACTCCTAAGATCGGCCCCCCCGCGCTGAGCTGCCTCGGAGTCTCCCCTTTGCGCAGAAGCAGCGGCGGATTGTGTCCCGCATTCGAATACGTTAAGATGTGGCGTTCGCGATTCAGCACTCCATAGAACGCTGTCACGAAACTGTCGGGCGGATTCGTTTCGACCAGAAACTCATTGACGCGCGAAAGAATTGTGCGGATCGCGTAATGCGCGCGCGATTCGATCAAGATACAGGCGCGAAAATTGGCCATGAGGAGCGCTGCGGCCACGCCGTGCCCGGCCACATCACTCATGATCACGCCAAGATCACTCTCCGTAATCGGAACAAAATCGAAGTAATCGCCCCCCACTTCACTGGACGGAAAATTCATGCCGCCAAGATCGTAAGGCTGGAAGAGCGGCATGGTTTTCGGGAGAAAGGTCGAGTGAATCCTTCGCGCGAGTGCCAGCTCTTCTTCGATTCTCCTCGTGTGCTGCCTCATGCGGTCCGCGCGCGCGCGCTCCAAGGCGACTCCGGCGTGACTTGCGAAGGTCTGCAAGGTCTTGCGATCGCGCTCGGAGAAGTTGTCCACGTGATCGGACTCCAAATTGAACGCGCCGATCAGCTCCCCGCGCACTGCAATCGGAACCGCAATCTCCGAATGCGTGCTCGGTCGCACTTCTACGTAGCGCGAGTCCGTTCTCACGTCCGGCACATAGATCGGCCGTCCGGTGAGCACCACAGTGGCGACGATACCCTCCCCTGAGCGCACGCTCTCCTGAAATTTTTCATAGAGCTTTTTCCTTTGCGCGGCCTCGTAGCCGGACAGCATGTCCACTTCAATCTGTCCGAATTCGCGGTCGTAAACGAAGATTCCCGCCGCGTCGAACTCGACCACTTGCGCCAGCGATTCGAGAATCACTCTCAGCACGTCGCGCAATTCACCCGCGCTCGACAGCTTGAGACTCACGGTCTGTAAGATCGCGTTCTCATCGCGCTCACGCTCCAATTCCTGCTGCAACTCTGCGGCCAGTTCGACGGAAGCAACTTCGGCGGCCAGCGCCTTGTATTCCGCCGCTGATTTCGGATCAATCGCGTTGCTCCGTAACTGCCGCAAGAGCTCAACGGAGAGCCTTGCCAGCTCTTCAAGTTTGCTTTCGAACGGAGAAACGGAAGAAGCGTCCGTCAAATCCGGAGTGCGCGCGGAGTCGGCCAAGTCGGACGCCCTCAATTCTCAGTTGAAGCTCTGAATCGCTCCGTCCACGCTCGAGTGGCTGTCGAAAACGGAATTCAATTTGGTAATCACGAGCAGCGACTGAATCTTGTCCGTCGTGCGCGCCAGCTTCAGATCGCAACCGGCATTCTTCAGCGTCGTGTAGGCAGATACCAGCAGGCCGATGCCCGAGCTGTTCATCCACTCGACTTCGCCCAGATCAATCACCACACGCTTGCGGTTCGCGCCGATAGCCTGCTTGATCGTGTCGTGAAATTGCACGGACTCCGGACCACCCATAATCTTGCCGGAAAGTTCAACGATCATCACGTCGCTCTGTTCACGAGTCTTCAGTTTCATAAATCCTACTCTTCCCTATGTGAAATTGAAATCTAAAATCTTCAGTTCATATTTGCCGTATTGAGATCGAAATCTCTGGTCGCATCATCCACGGTCGGAAACATCTCAAGTACTTTGTCAAACTGCTTGAGTCTTAGGACGGAGCAGACTTTGGGCGCGCACGCGGCCACACGCAATCTGCTTCCCGTATTTTGCGCGGTAGTGTAAACCGACACCAGAAGCCCCACACCCCAGCTATTTATCCATTCGACGTCCGAGAGATCCAGAATGACCTTCGTAGGGGATTTCGCGCACTCCGCACGAATGTCGTCGTGGAACGGGTCCGCGTCGGGGCCGCCCATCAGCTTCCCGTGCAGGGAATAGACAAGCATGTCCCGATCGCTTCGAGAGCTATAGTTCATGGCTTTGTGGTCCGTTCAGGAGATTTCGGGGAGGGTCAATACTCGAACTTGCCCGTGCGCCCCTTGCGCATGTCAAGCAGCGCGTCCACAAAGAACTTCTTCGACGGATTGTGGTCCGAATGCACGAGCAGTGATTTCAAAGCCACGACCTCTTCGTCCGAAGGATTCATCAGGAGCATCTGTTCTTCGTCGGCGAGAAAATCCGCCAGTCCCTTATAGATGAACCGGGAGTTAGGGTCGAGAGTGAAGTGCTGAAACAGCGCTCGCCCGAGGATGATCTCCTCGGCTCTCATGTTCATGCCGCCGGCAATCTTTTCGAGAAACTCGATTGTTGGCGAGGACTTACCGTTCTCTACCAATGAAAGGTAGGAGCGGTTCACGTGAACTCTGTCAGCGAGTTCTTCTTGCGACATATCGGCAGTCTTGCGCGCTTGACGAATGCGCTGGCCGATATTGAGGGGGGGGATATTTAGCTCTTCCATACTCGAAAGATACAAACACTTCCGCAAATTGTCAACAATGCCTGAGGGGAAAAAGACAGCGGTAGGCAATAACGTCCAGCCCGCACATCCTCTTATTCTTGAAGAAGCAACGCCTATAGGGCACCGTGAATCCGGGTCGAGCCAAGGCTAAAACCCCTTCGCTTGCCCGTTCGAGCGGCCGTCCGCAGCGCCCCACCAGCCACCCTTTAAGGTGTCAGCAAGGATCGCCTGCACATAGGAGCCGTAGGGACCTGCCTCTACCAGATGCCCCTTCGCCTGAAGCGCCTCCCGAACATCCACGACAACTTCCTTTTCGCAGATCAGCTTGTCGGGCGTCCATTGCTGGTGAATCCTCGGGAAGTCCACCGCCAGCTGGATATTCATGTGGAAGTCCAGCGCATTCAGGATCGTCAGGAGCGTGGCCGTGATAATTTTCGGTCCGCCCGCGCCTCCGGCCAGCAGGTAGGGCTTGTCGTCCTTGACAACAATGGTCGGAGTCATGGAAGAGAGCGGCCTCTTCCCCGCCTCGACTTCATTCACCGGCTTCCCAACCAGTCCGAAGAAATTCGGCTTGCCGGGATTGGTCACGAAGTCGTCCATCTCATTATTCAGAAGGATCCCCGCGCCCGGCACGGTGATTCCGGTTCCGAATGGCGTGTTGATCGTCGCAGTCAGCGAAACCGCATTCCCTTCGGCATCCACTACACATAAGTGAGTGGTGTGATGCTCCTGCTCGAACTTCCGCGGCTCACCCGCCTTCGTGTCTCGTTGGTGAGACAGCCGGGAAATCTTCTTGCGCAACGAGTCAGCATATTGCTTGCTGATCAGCCCGTCTATCGGCACATCCGTGAAAGCCGGATCGCCCAGGTATTCCGCCCGATCCGCAAACGCGAGACACATCGCCTCTGCAATCAGATGATACGACTCCGAGGAGCCCGCCTCAAGAAATGTCAGGGGCAGCGGCTCCAGCAAATTGAGCATCTGAATCAGATGCGCTCCTCCCGAACTCGGAGGAGGCATCGAGATCACTTCATAGCCCTTGTAGTCGCCGCGCAGAGGTTCACGAACAACGGGAGAATATTCGATCAAGTCGGATGCCTGCATGACTCCGCCCTGCTGAGACATGCAGCGTGTGATGAGCGTAGCGGTCTCACCCAAATAGAACTCCGTTGCGCCCTGCTCCTTCAGTCTGGTCAGAGTGCGCGCAA
>JADLDM010000104.1 GCA_020846695.1 bacterium
CTTCATTGACCGCCATGTAGTCCCAGGCAAAATCGGCGGAATGAATCTGTTCACTGGGGACAGGACCTCCCCCTACATGTTTAACGAGGTCATGGGCAATCTCGGTTCCTGACTTTTCCAGCAATCCGTGAACTTCTTCGCCCGTGAGCTTTGCCCAGAGGAGCCTGCCCTTCTTGTCCGCGACCGCCCCACTCTTCGGCGGCGTCCCGGCCAGGCGCAGGACTCGCCCGTTCAGAAAAACTGTGGGCTTCTCCAAGTCGAGGCGATCCTCCCAGTAGCCCGCCAGCATGGCGCTCATCGAGCCCATCGCTGGACGCGGTCTATGCGCCACGGCGTGCCCGTGATTTCGGTAGGCGTTCACCCACGTCCACAGGCTGCCCAGTCCCGCGCGAATCTCCCACGCGGGCCGAAGCACCGTGAGCGGGAAGAGGTCGGTTGCAACATCTTCGTCTTCAAACAAGACGATATTGCTGTCACCGATCCACTCTGAAGGAAGATATCTCTTGGCTGTCTCAAACACGGATGAAGTACTTTCCCGGCAGTTGTTTGACCAAACCCTGCAATTCCAGCATGAGAAGGCGGCTCAAGGCATCGCCCGGCGCCAACTCGCTCTTCTCAGTCAACATGTCAATATGCACTGAATCACTTGCCGACAACAGACCCAGCAGCACACCATCCGGCCCCGGGAGCGTCAACTGCTCGCTCTGTAGTCTCGCGGGAGAGGGCCCGCGAACCTTTAGGAGCGAGAGAATGTCCTCCGCTGAGTCAATCAGAGCGGCGCCGTTCTTCAGCAATTCGTGACAACCGTTTGAGCGACCACCGACTATCGAGCCCGGAACTGCGGCAACTTCGCGTCCATATTCGCCTGCGAGCCGCGCGGTAATCAGCGCCCCGGATTTCTCCGGAGCTTCAACCACAAGCGTCGCCTGACATAGGCCGGCAATGATACGGTTTCTCTGAGGAAACGTGTAGGCGGAAGGCTGTGTTCCCGGAGGATACTCGGAAATCAGACTACCGCCGGATTCCAAAATCTTCTCCGCAAGCGGCTTGTTGTGATCGGGATAGATGATGTCCACTCCGCAGCCGAATACCGCGTGCGTCGTCAATCCGCAATCAAGTGCGGCTTGATGAGCCGCGCCGTCAATCCCGCTCGCAAGCCCGCTGATCACTTCAATCTCTTTGCCTTGAAGTCCCGCAATCAACTCGCGCGTTGCGCGCTTGCCGTATTCGGTAGCGCGCCTTGTTCCGACAAAGGAAACACGATTGCCCTCCGAAGCAAGCTTGCCCCTGACGAACAAGACAACCGGCGCATCCTGATCAATCTTTTTCAGCAGATCGGGATAGTCGTCATCCCAAAACGTGAGCAGCGCGGCGCTGCATTGTCTTACCGATTCAAACTGCATAAGGCCGGGTTCCGCATCGGAACGTTTGCCGCGCAATCCCTCGATGATCCTTTCGCCTACGCGCGGAACAGAACGCAAGGCTGCCTCACTCGCATGAAACACGTCACTGGGTAGACCGAAGGCTTGCACCAATCGCAGGGCGCCCCACGAGCCGACCCCCGGAACGGCGAGCAAATTGAGCAGCGCGATTCGTTCAGAGTCGCTCAGTCCCATGACTCGTCATCGTCGGTTGCACCGGGCGCGGCGGGAAGTTCCTCGGGTTCGCGGAACATCGAAGGAAAAGGCGCGCTTTCCAACAGCTTCCCCAACTTCGCAATCAACTCTTCGATACCTTCCTGTGTCGCTGAGGAAATATTGTGCTTCCACGGCCCCTTGGGAGGCGGGCCTTCGAGAAGATCAATCTTTGACAAGACAACTATCGAAGGCCGCTTCAGCAAATCAGGATTCCATTGCTTCAGTTCGGCCTTCAGAATTTTCAGATCGGTCTTGATGTCCTCACTCGCGCAATCGAGAAGATAGACCAAGACACGCGTTCTCTCGACGTGTCGCAGGAACTCGTATCCCAACCCCTTGCCGCCGGATGCGCCCTCGATCAAACCCGGAATATCCGCCAAGACAAAGCTTGAGTATTCCGTCGGTCGAACGATTCCAAGATTTGGAGAAAGCGTCGTGAAGGGATACGGCGCGATCTTGGGACGCGCAGCGGTCATCACCGAGAGCAGAGTTGACTTACCTGCATTAGGCAATCCCACCAAACCCACGTCCGCCATCAGTTTCAACTCGAGCAGGAGATTCCGCTCTTCGCCCTCTTTGCCTTGCGTGGCCTTACGTGGAGCTTGATTCGTTGATGTAACATACGTTGCGTTGCCGCGCCCGCCGCGTCCGCCCTGCGCCACGCATACCTTCTGCTGAGGTTCCGACAAGTCTGCAAGCAAGCCGGACTCGCCAAAAATTCTGGTTCCGACCGGCACGCGAATCGTAACGTCGTGTCCGTCGCGTCCCGTGCTCTTGTTGCGACCGCCATGCGCGCCATGTTCCGCGCGATACTCCGACTGATGACGCAAATCCATCAGCGTATGTAACTGCGGATCCGCCACGACAAAAACGGAGCCGCCCAGTCCGCCGTTGCCGCCGTCGGGTCCGCCGAGAGGACGATAGGCTTCGCGCAGAAACGAGATGATCCCGTTGCCGCCGTTGCCCGCCTTGACGAAAATATTTGCGCGATCTACAAACAAGATGCTTAATATGGTAGTTGTGAAATGAAACGGGCCAGGCGCAATTCCTCACACCTGGCCCGTCATGGTCAATACAGAATGCTGAGATTCAAGACCGCATCCGCGGAGCTTATTTCATCAACATCATCTTGCGGGCCTGCGAAACGCCGTTGGCCTCAAGACGGTAGAGATATACGCCGCTGGAAAGGTTCGCACCGTCAAACGCATAGCTGTGCGCACCGGCGGTCAGCGTCTGATTATTCAGCACCGTCGCCACTTCTTCACCGAGGACGTTGAAGACCTTCAGCGTGACGTTCGCGTTCTGCGCGATGTCAAAGTGAATGTTCGTCGTCGGGTTGAAGGGGTTTGGGTAGTTCTGATAGAGCGTGAAGCTCGTCGGGGTCGGGATTGAAGTTTCATCAATCGCGGAGCCGCCGAACGGAATACCCGTCGAATCCACGTGCAGAGTCGGCCAGAAAGGATCCAGTTCCGTCGCGAAATTCAGATCGGCAAGAGCGACTCGCTGGTAGTTCATCATGCTCTCGGTCGCTTCGCCCTCGTCCTGCGGGAATCCGCCGACGTCCGTATCAAGCACGTGGCTGATGTGCAGGTAGCCCGCGCCATTCTCGTAGGTCACGTAGGTAGCCAACGTGACGTCACGCTCATGGTTGCATTCTCCCGCAACCGCGCCGACCGGGGTTACCGTCTCGCTGATGTTCACACCTTCAAACCAGCTACGACCATTATTCGAGGACTTCGCCACAAAGGCATCCGCGCTCATGTTGTAGCCGTCTGAATACTGCGTCGAGTCATGCTTCACGTACGTGCAATAGAGATCGCCCGTCGTCGGATCCATGCCCAGGCTGGGACGCTGAACCATCAACTGCCAAGCGTCGTCACCCAAGAGGCTGTCGCCGTTGGAGTATGTCGCAAACTCGTAGTGATTGGCAACAGGAGAAAATTCGCCGGACGGATTTGCTTGCGTTACGTATTCTTCGCTCCAGTGCCAGATACCTGAGAGGTTGATCAAGGCAACGGTGTCCGGCAGCGTAGCTTCCGCTGAGTAGACCGGATGGCCGTAGAGATAGAGCGTGCGAGTCGTGAAGGCCAAGTGAACGTAGCCGTCCGCATCAAACATGATTGAGCAGTCGGTGTACGGACGAAGCGTATCGCCGTTGCAGGCCATCGTGTCGCCGGAGGCGCAATTGTTGTCGGGCAGAATCCAGTCGGTAACGTCCAACGGAGTGTTCCACGTCAGGCCGCCGTCTTCGGAAACCGAAAGCAGGAGGTCATTGTTCATCTGACCGATACCGCCTGAGCCGCCCTGGGAATCGTGCCACACGAGAGCCACGCGGGTATCCACCGGGGAACAAGCGATGTCCGGCGAAATCACTTCGCCGTCGCCGATCAAATACATCTGTGAGCCGTCGCCAAAGGTCGTCCACTGAATCTCAAGACCGAATCCCGAATCATAGATCGGCGTGCCCTTGCTGTAATAATAGCCTTGCGGGATGTCCGTGGAATTCGCAGTCGAAATCATGTGGACGGTGCCGTCATCATCCATCGCGATTTTCGGCCAGAGAATCTCAAGACCATTCGCGCGAGTCGGATTGAATGCCGTGAAAGCGCCGGACTGCGGAAGGAAGTCTATGGAAACATTGGACAGATACTGCGTCTCTCCAGCAGGATATGCGTGATAAGCGGGGAAACAGAATCCATCGGGGCTGGTTGTCTGAGCCGCGTATCCCGCGCGGGAAGCATTGTCAATCTGAACGCCGCCGTTGCCGGCCGTGAACAAGAAAGTCTGCGAGGACGGATCCCAAACATTGTAGAACACATGACGCTCGGTGTTTGGCGGAGCAGGTGTTTCAAGTCCGTTCATCCAAACCACATGCACGAAGCCGAGATCATCCACGTCAACCATCTTACCGGCCGTGCCGTTGTGCTGATAGTCATACCACGTCGTACCGGCCTGATAGATCGTTCCGGTTACATCAAGCGAACTCTCATGCGCGCGAGCATCCCAGCCGGGACCGGCCGGAGCATTGATGAGAACTTCTCGCGAATCGCCGACAACCTTTGCCTTAATCAGAGACGCTTCCTTGCTTGTCGTCGCCGCCGCCCATGCAGAACACGACACGGCAAGAACAAGGGCAAAAACCCAGAGCCTTTTAGTCATCATGACACCTCTTTTATGCCCGACTTCCGTGGCCAGGCTACACGATTTGAAAACAGAACCCACGCTACTTCTCAATTTGTAAAAACTTAGCAATCCCCCCTCAAAAAGTCAAGTCAAATCCTATGGTCTGAGCACTCCGATGTACCAGTCCACCAGAGCCTGCCCGGCAAAGATGCAGACGACCAATGCCACAGCGAGAAACGGCCCAAAGGGAACGGAACGTCCGTTGACACCTTTTCTTAATATCAACATTATCAATGCCATAAATGTTCCAAGCAAAGAGGCAATGAAGATCATCAGTAGCGTCAGCTGCCAGCCGAGAAACACACCAGCCATCGCCCCGAAGACCACGTCGCCCCCTCCCATGGCTTCCCGGCCGAAAATCAGCTTGCCGCCAAACATCATGACGAGGAACACCCCAAAGCCGACGCCCGCGCCAATTAGGGCTGCCTGCCACGGGAGCAGGTCGAAGAACACCGATCCGGCAAGGCCGACGAAGAACAGAGGAATCGTGATCGCGAAGGGGAGCAGCCAATGTCGCAGATCAATGATCACCAATGCAAGCAATCCGATGAAGAGCAGGCCGTAGGCCAAGCCCGAGTAGTTGAAACCGAATCTCCACACGGCGAAGACCGATATCAGCGTAGAGGCCGCCTCAATCAAGACATACTGAATCGAGACCGGAGCCTTGCAGCTGCGGCACTTTCCGCCAAGAAACAGCCAACTCAATATCGGGACGTTGTCGTACCAGGCGATTCTTGATTCGCAACTCGGACAGCGCGACGGCGGCGTCACGAGCGACAACTCCGCAGGGAGGCGATAGATCAAGACGTTCGCGAAACTTCCGAACGAAGCGCCCAGAATCGCAGTAAGAATATAGATTGGGATTGCGGGGAGAATTCCCCAGGGGGTTTCAATCATCGCGACTTGAAAACAGGTGGCCGCAGCAAGTCGCCGCGGCCACTGGGCTGATCACTTTGAACACCGACAATTATGAACCGGACTGAATCGCCCGCCCGAGCATGAAGACCGGAAGATAGATTGCAATCAGAATAATGCCGATCACGGAACCGATTAGAATAATCAAGAGCGGTTCAATCAACGACGTGAGACGCCCGATCGTGGCGTCCACCTGCTTCGAGTAAAACTCCGCGACCTTGTCGAGCAGCTTGTTGATTTCACCCGTCTCTTCGCCGGTCTGAATCAACTGCACCATAATAGGAGGAAAGACGCCGGTTTTTTTCATCGCAACCGAAATCGCGTAGCCGTCCTTAATCATAGACTGAGCGTCGCGTAATGCGTTGCCGATAACGCGATTCTCCACCACGCGTATCGAGTGGCTGAGCGATTCCAGAACAGGAACGCCAGACCCGATCAAAATACCGAAGGTCCGCGCGAACTTATCCATCAGCGCGGACATCAGCAATCCGCCGAAAATCGGAAACCTGAGCTTCATCGTGTCCCACGCCATGCCGCCGCGCTTGGTCTTGGTCAATATCCACAAACCGGTCAGAGCCGCAAACACGAAGAGGATTACGAGCGGCGCCTGATGCACAACCGTATTGGAGATTCCCATCAGCACGCGCGTTGCAAACGGCAGCCGCGCCCCGAATTTGGCATACACATCCGCAAACATCGGAACCACCACCACCATCAGGAAAGTGATCACGACGGAGAGAAAGATCACCGAGAAAATCGGATAGGACATCGCCGAGATGACCTTGCGGCGGGTATCCGAAACGGATTCCAAGTAGTCCGACAATTGCTCAAGAATCGTGTGAAGATTACCGGAAACTTCGCCCGCGTGTACCAGAGCGACAAACAAATTGGAAAACACGCCGGGGTGCTTGGCCAATGCTTCGGACATCGCGTAACCCTTCTTCAAGTCCGAAGCGCACTGCACGAGCACCTTCTTGAACTTGTAGTTGCGCTCCTCGGAAAGAAGATTCGCAAACGAGCGCTCAATCGTCAAGCCCGCCGAAAACATCGTCGAAAGCTGCCGCGTGAAGAACACCAGAGTCTTCAGAGGAACGCGCGTACGCCAGCGATAGATCGCAAGACCGACTTGCTCGCCGACGCTCATCTCATCGAGCGCAAGACCTCCCTTGATCTCGCGAACGGAAACGATCTGAGCGGCGCCACGCTTGCGCAGCAAATCCACGGCGGCCTCGTAGCTGCCCGCCTTGACATGGTCTTCCTGGCGGTTGCCCTCGGAATCCTTAATTACATATGCATAAGTCGGCATGGACTCCCTTGCCCGTCCGGCTAAGTTAAATCTCCTGAACCGTCACTCTGAGGAGTTCGTGCGCCGTCGTCACTCCCGCAAATATCTTGCGAAATGCCGCGTCACGCAAACTCGACATACCGTTCGCAATCGCCGCATTGCGAATCTCATCTTGATTCGCATTGTCAAACACGAGCGAGCGGATGTTCTTGCGCATTTCCAATATCTCGAAAATACCCGTTCTGCCGTGATAGCCTGTGTTGCGGCAATGCGCACAGCCGCGACCCCGGAAAAACTGCTTGCCCTTGACAAAATCCCTTGATATAGCCAGCATGTGAAGCTCGGCGTCATCCGGCTCATAGGCTTCTTTGCAGTGCGAACAAATCCGGCGCACAAGACGCTGCGCCATCACCAAGTTCAAACACGAACCGCAGAGAAACGGAGGAACTCCAATGTCAAGAAGTCGCGTGATCGTCGAAGGTGCGTCGTTCGCGTGAACCGTCGAGAATACCAAGTGACCTGTCAGCGAGAACTTCACCGCGATGTCGGCCGTTTCCTCGTCGCGAATCTCACCGATCAGAAGTTTGTCGGGGTCCTGACGCAGAATCGAGCGCAGCGCCGCCGCAAATGTCAACCCAATCTTTGCTTTGGTCTGCACCTGATTGACGCCGGGCACGTGATACTCGACCGGGTCTTCAACCGTCGTGATGTTATCTTCCACGCTCTTGATCTCATTCAGCGAGGCGAACAGCGTGGTGGATTTTCCCGATCCCGTCGGACCCGAGATAATCACCATGCCGTACGGCTGACGAATCCAGCGGCGGAAGATCATCAAGTCTTCTTGATCAAATCCCAGCGTCGTAAGACTGAAGGCGAATCCCGACTTGTCAAGCAAGCGCATCACGATCTTCTCGCCCGTGACGAGCGGCAGAACCGAGACGCGCATATCAATTTCCTTGTCCGGCGCGCGAACCGTGAAACGACCGTCCTGCGGCAAGCGCTTCTCGGCGATATTCAACTTCGAGAGAATCTTGATTCGCGAGACGATTCCCGCATGAGAAGCCTTTGGCGGACGCATCATCTCTTGAAGCACGCCGTCAATACGGAAGCGTATGATTAGCGCGTCCTCGTAAGGTTCGACGTGAATATCCGTAGCGCGCGATTTGATCGCATCCGCAAGCATCAGATTCACGAGCTTGACCACCGGCGCATCTTCCATGCCGCCGGTCTTGCTCATGTCCACCAGACTCTCGTCGTCTTCGTCGGAAGTTGCAAAGAACTGCAAGTCGCCGATGGCTTCCGTAACTTCGCCCTGCTTGCGAATCTTCTCGTACGAATTCTCGATCGCAATCAGAATTCCCGTGGGAGTTGCCAATCGCGGATCCACCTGCTTGCCGGATAGCTTCTGCAGATTATCTATCGCCACAATGTCGTCCGGATCGGCCATCGCGACGATTATCGCAAAGTCCGTAATCTCCAACGGCATCAAAACGTGCTCCTTCGCGAAATCCTCGGGAACAACATTCAGCACGGGACCCTTGATCTGCGACAGATTGTCCGTAGGAACAAACTGAACGCCCCATTGCTCGCCAAGAGCAATGTAGACGTTGTCTTCCGTAATGTGACCCAAACTCACGAGCGTCTCGCCAATCCGCTTGCGCTTCTCCTTCTGGCGAGTCAATCCCTCGTTGAGCTGCTGCTGATTCAACTGACCCTTACGGATCAGAATCTCTCCAAGTTTCTCTCTCATATCGTCGTCGCGATCGTCTCCTGCAAGTCTAAATATGGGCCGGAGCCGGTAGGTTCCGGCTCCGGCCCTGATGTCTCATTGATCCGTCTTCATACGTTTAGCGGCGGAAGTTGATGACCTGCGACGCCATCGCGTCCGTAAAGCCGACAACCACCACGCGCACTTCGCCCGGAATCTCCGGAGTCAGCGGATCCGGGAAGATAAACTCTTCGTTCTCCACCAAGTAGAGAATGCACTCGCCGTCCGTCGTGAAGCCTCCCTGAGGGCCGGTTACCGCGAAGCTCGTCAGAGGCGCCGCGATGTTATCCGAGATGTGAATTCTGCCGCGCTGCGCGACGTAATACACTAATTGCCCGTTGATCGGATTCAGGTGGCCATCCGTGACGTCGGCGATCAAACGAATATGACACGGATTGCCGTTGGCGCCGAAGTGCCACGAACCCGGATCACAGTTCAGAGTAATCGCCGGCTCCTGAACCGGCAGTATGAAAGCGTAAGATGCCTGAGTGCCGTTCGCCGTGCGCGCCGTAATCGAAACCTCTGAGTTCGTCACGGGTGACGTGTAACGCAACACCGAATAGGCAACACCCGTATGTGTTTCATTATCCGCATTGACGTTGCCCGTCGTGACGTTCTGAGAAAGAATCTGTGCAAGTTCAAACGGGATCACGTCCATGAACACCGCCGTGGTGTCGCGAACGGGATTCTGCACCGCGTCCTTGACCAGCACGCTGATTTCAACGTCCCAAGCGGCGCCGCCGGCGTCCACGCCGACTTCGTCCACACCAATCTGAATTTCAAAAGGCGGTCCTGCAACCACGGAAGCCGTCGAATTCACGCAAGCCTGCCCGCCGCCGTCAAGCGTCACGCACGCGCTGACCAAACACGCGCCGGTTGCGGTGCCCGCATTGAGCGTGGCCAAGGCAATACCGCTTGCCGTTTGTGCGGAATCCGTCGTTGCGTGACTGTTGATCAACACGCCTGTCGGAGAAGCATCAATATGGAAGCGCACCCACGTTCCGTCCGGAACCGGATTGCCGTTCGCGTCGAACACTCTGGCCTGAATCTGACTCCAGTCCTGACCACCCGTTCCGCGAACCTGCAAGCTCGAGGGAATAATTCCCATCGTCATCGTGGAAGGATTGCCGGACACAATCTGAATACTGGTCGAGTCAATCGCTCCTGATCCCAACTGAGCGCGGATTATCGAAGTGCCCGCAGTCGTTCCGGGGCTGTAGGTCGCGTGGGCTTCGCCATTATCATCCGTGTTCGAGAACAACGGCGAAATGGAGCCTACCGATGTCGAGAAGGCTACAACCTCACCCTGCAACGCAGGATTTCCGAAGGTATCCGACACCGCCGCAATTACACCAACGGGCTCGCCCACAGAGGTTACTTGCGCAGCGAATACCTCCACAAAGGCGGGCGGACCAGGATTGATAGACATGACCCACGGTTCCGACGTCACGCCACCCACCTCCGCAGTCAATTCAACCTGATTCTGCGGTATAGACGTGCACAGCTTGTAGTAGTTCGCCGAATCCGGTGAACCGTTCACCAGGCGCAGCGAGTCGTGAATGAAACTGCCGCACTCCGTTCTGTGAAAGTGAACCCAGTAGCCGTTGACCGGCTGGTTGTTCGTGAACCGCGCCGTAACTTGCAGTGATACTGAATCCACACCTGCGGTACCGGAAGCGCTGCTGGCCGACAAAACCACACTCTGGATGGCCGCAGCAGGAGCAATCCAGACGTCCACCGTATCACGCAGGCCCAAATCGGGATAGCGCGCAATGACGTAAGCCGAATCCGTCGTGCCCACGTCACAGGGAATACTCATTCCGCAGAATTGCACCGACGCCACACCGAGCGTATCCGTAATCGCCGAAGACTCGACTGCTCCAAGATGCGAGCCAAACCTGATCGTATCCCCGACAATCGCTTCATTAAACTGATTCTTCAATGTGGCCGTGATTGTCGCGGCGCTGATGCAGCCGTCCGCTTCGATCACATAGCTTGAAGAGGAGACCGTCAGGTAGCCAACTTCAGGATTACCTTCACGGACTTCCACTACCGCAGAGTCAATCAACCCCGCCGCGGCAACAGACAAAGTGAAGAAGCCAAACTGACCGTTATTGTACCACCAACTTTGTGCGCGTCCGCCTGCATCGGTCGGAGGCAACGGGATGATGCGTCCGCCCGTCGCGCGAAGCGGCAGCGACACACCCTCGATTCCATTGTTCAGGTTATCCGTGATCGTCACCGTCACCTGAATCGAATCCTCAATAGACTCGTTGGCTTCAATTTGCATACGATTCACCGTCAAATCGAGACGCGAAATTACGTCGTCCGATTCGCGAATCACCAAGAACTTCTGATCAAACTTGCTGCCCGCCGAGGCCGCAATGATCTGATCACCGGCAATACCGAATGTCTGGAACACCGCATTGACACGGCCTGCCGCATTGGTTGTGTCCTGCAAGCTCGCATCAGACCATTGAATGGAACCAAGCTCCGCATCCGCAAGCGTGAAGTTCACTTTCACGCCGGACATGACCAAACCATTGTTGTCCGTGACAATTACCAGCACGCGCGTTGATGCAGAATCGCCCGGCAGAAAACGAAGCGTGTCGTTCTGCAAATCAGGCAAGACCAACTGCACCGAACCGACCACTTGGCCGCCGCCATCACCAGATGACGTGCTCTTCTTCTCGCAGCCGACTAAGGCCAATAGAACGGCAACCAAGGTGACCGAAGCTGCTGCCCAGCGGATGAATCTCATTCTGTCCTCCATAAAGTCCCTCCATTTACCTTTGTTCAGGAAACCGACCGGAAATTTCCAAACTGTGAAAACCACCGATTAATTCCGAACTGCTATTCGAGGGACAACCTATTTTGAAGTATTCTGAATAATCAGAGCCAACGTCGCCAACTGCGCGACGACCGATACCACGTCCTTAAACTTCTCCCAGCTTGTCGTCCGCGGACGCTGCGGAACAAACAGCATGTCTCCCGGATTCACTTCCATGCCCTTGTGATAGCGAAGCTGAGACCCGTTGCGCGCTTTGATGATAACCGTCCGCCCCTTCCATCCCGCGCGATTCATGCCGCCTGCCGCATCAAGGTAATGCGACAAATCTCCGCCTTCGATCCAGGGAACTTCGCCCGCGTGGTTTACGTAGCCCAACACACGAACGCCCATCGGCTGACGAGGAATCTCCAGCAGGTCGCCATCCTGAAGTGTGACGTGCTCCGCAGCGTCGGGATCTTCAGGGTCGGCGCTCAAGTCGAGAACCACCGTCCCATAATCCCATCTGAGAAACTCTATCGCAAGTTCCTTGTCGGCAAGACTCACCGGCTCAGGCAAAGTCACCGAACCCGGCGCCATCAATATCCGGTGACGCTCAGGCTCAATCGAATCAGGAGTCTTCCTGCGAATCAGCCGCGCCGATTGCACCGCTGCTTCCGATGTCAGCCCTCCCGCCTGCTCAACCAATTCAGCAACGGTTGTGACGCCGTTCTTGATCGAGTATCCGCCCGGCTTGGCTACCTGACCGCGAATCGAGGCTGAGCCCGACTCCCGCATCTCAGGTTTCCCGCCGACGTAAAGCCGATCCCCCGGAAATACCTTGCGAGACAAATCACTTGCGCCAAATGTCAGCGGAACCCGTTCGCCGTTCGCTCGCTGTAAGACCAAAGAACTCGAATCTGCGGAAGGAGTCACTCCGCCGGAAAGTTTCAACAAGGCGTACACATCATCGCCCGGCGCGTATTCGTAATTGCCTTCATAATACACCGCGCCGTACACGCCCGTGGGCTCGTGTGACTCGGTCAGCGGCGGAACATAGATGACTGAACCGTCCGTCACATAGGGATTCCCCGCGAGGTCTCCCCCTTGCAGAAATCGCTGCATGTCCACATTCACAGCTTCCCCTGAGCGCGACCGCAACTGAATACGGCGAAGGCTAACCTGCGGCGTCATGAGCGAATCGCCGAACGGCCCGGGCTTCAGCACGCTGCGAAAACCACTGGCTAATTCAATCGCATCCCCCACGCGCGCCGTCGCCGGAACGGTGTAAGAACCGGGGATAAGCACTTCACCCGTAACATGGATGCGGAACTTGCGCGGTTCAAGAAGAGAAATGGAAATTCTTCCACGTTTCAACGCAAGATCAAACTCGGCCGCAATCGCAACCTCTGCCTGATTCAGCGTCTTACCGGCAACCGTCACCGGACCGGAAAAAGGTACCGCGACACGTCCGTCACCACTTACCAGGAGCGGTGACTCTTCGTAAGCCGGACTCCAAACTTGAAGCAGAAGACGATCCCCGGGACCCACCAAGTACTCGTCTCTGTCAATCGCGCCTTCATACGCCACACCCGCAAAAGCGTCAGGCAAAGCGGACTTACCCGCCATGCGGCTGAGCACATTTGATTTCACCGAACCCGGCAGAGAGGGATTCGACCCCTCTTCTTTCGTCTGAGCGTAAAGGCTGCAAGCAAACGCAAGCAGCAATCCAATCCAAAACGGGCGCGGCAATCCCGCCGCGCGAGGCTTATTTCTCTGAATCACCGCTTTCCTTCGGCATGAACTTCTCTTGAACTTCGTTTACGCGTTGCGGAAGCTCCATCGAGTAGCCCGTGCCAAGGATGTGCGGAGTCACCTGAATAATCAAATCCGTCTTGCGTGTCGTCTCTGAATTGTGGCGGAATAACGCGCCGATGAAGGGAATGTCACCGAGGAACGGGAAACGATCCGTCGTCTTCGAAGATTCCACGCCCAACAGGCCGCCGATAATCACCGTCTCGCCGTCCTTGATGCGAACCGTTGACGTCGAAGTGCGGCGCTTCACCCACGGCAACTGCGTATCCGAGGACTCAATAAACTGAAAGATTGACGAAAGCTCCGGTTGAATTTCCGTCGTGATGTAGCCGTCGGAATTGATCTTCGCGGTCACGTTCAAAAGCGCGCCGACCACCACCTGATCAATCGTCACCTGGCCGCCGACGCCGCCTGCTTTGGCGATGTAGGGGATCTCATCCACAACCTGGATAAAAGCAGGCTTGTTGTTCAAGGTCGAGATAGAGGTATTCGCCAATACCTCGGCGCGACCCTGACGCATCAACATGTCCAAAGCAAGCTCAAAACTCTGAACCTGCTTTGACCAATAGCCAATGCGACGCGTTTCCAGAGGATAATACGGAAGCTGCGTCGGGACACGCCCGCGCTGCGACGGATCAATA
>JADLDM010000105.1 GCA_020846695.1 bacterium
AGCGGCCTGTGCGATGTGCACAGGCCGCTTGTTGTTGATGGAGAAATCGAAAACTCAAAATCGAAAAAAAGAGATTTCGGCCGGGTTGCGCGCGGAAGATTGGTGCAGTTGAATCAAGTGTTGAGCTTAACCCGGCTCGGCGAGACAGTTAAGAAACCCCAATCCCCCGGCCCCTTTCCCCGTGAACGGAGAAAGGGGAGTGAGAGAAATGAGAAGCGGCCTGTGCGATGTGCACAGGCCGCTTGTTGTTGATGGGAACGGACACGTTGTATCGTGTCCCTACGATCGAGCGCGAACCCGGCTCGGCGAGGCGGTTAAGAAACCCCATCCCCTAACCCCTTTCCTTACACAGGACAGGCTCCCGTGAACGGAGAAGGGGAAGGAGAGAAGAGATAGCGGCCTGTGCGATATGCACAGGCCGCTTGTTGTTGATAGGAACGGACACGTTGTATCGTGTCCCTACGATAGAGCGCGAACCCGGCTCGGCGAGGCGGTTAAGAAACCCCATCCCCTAACCCCTTTCCCTACACAGGACAGGCTCCCGTGAACGGAGAAGGGGAAGGAGAGAAGTCACGCAAGTAGGATAACCCCCATCCCCGGCCCTTCCCCCTCGCAACGAGGAGGAAGGGAGGAAGAGACTACATGCGATCGAGAAGCTCGATGGACTTCTTGGGATTCATGAGCTTGACGGTGCGGTCGCCTGCTTTGCGATCTTCGGCGCCGTTGATGATCAGCTCGCGAAGTTGAGCAGGAGTCAGATCAGGCTTCAGCGTGAGCAGTTTGCCCGCGAGATTGAGCACTTGCGGCGAACTCATCGAGGTGCCGTTCATTTTCATTTGCGTGCCGCCGGGAACATAGCTCAGTACTTCAAATCCGTTGCCGTAGACATCTACTTTACCGAAGCTGGTGAAGCTGGTCTCTTCACCGGCCTGATCCACCGCGCCAATCGAGATAATGTTGGGCAGATCATAGCTTGAGGGATAGAATTCGGCGAAGGCATTGTCGAGATTGGAATTTCCGGCGCTGGTGATGAAGAGAATATTCGGCGCGTTGATGATCGCGTTCTTGAAAGCGGTGTCGCCGATGGTATAGATCTGGCGGGCGAGAGCCTTGCGCTCTTCCAAAGTGCCGCCGGCATTGTGCGCTTCGAGCGCGGATTCAATGCTGGAGAGACTTCCACCCCAGCTCATGTTGACGGCGCGGACGTTGTTCTTCTTGAAATAGTCAATGGCTTCCGTCAACGCGGCTGCGTCTTTGGTCGCCTGCTCGATCGTCGGAAGTTCGGGCTGCATGTGATGATCGAACGTGAGACGCGCTCCGAGAATGCGGCAATAGGGATTTCCCGCAGCCGTGATTCCGGCGACGTGTGTGCCGTGGCAATAGTTGCCGTAAAGCGAGATGGACTCGATGAAGGTCTGCACGTCTTCCTGCTTCAGAGTGGAAATGTGCTTCTTGACTTCTGTGGCTTCTTCACTTTCGATATTGGAGCTAACGTCTCCAAAGCCCTTCATCCAGCGACGCATCTGATCTTCATTGCCAAGATTTTCTTTGCCGATGGGATAGAGCAGCGAGGTTTCCTTGTTGGAGTGGAGATCGAAGGCGATGCCGTGAACGTCATCCACGAAACCGTTCTTGTCGTCGTCCTTGTTGTTGCCGGGCACTTCCTTTTCATTCGTCCACATCTGTCCGAGCGGTTCGAAGATATTGAAGTCCACGCCGGAATCCCAGACGGCGAGCACGACGGGCTTGTAGTTCTGTCCCTTGGGGAAGTCCACATTGCGCTCGGCCCAGATGTCGGCTTTTTCAACCGCATTGGCATTGATATAGTCGGTGAGCGCGGCGATGAAGATATCCTTCTTGGGGATGTAGTAGGTCAGCGCGAAGTGCGGAGAGAGCAGCGAGAGCGCATTGTCCTGCGTCATCTCGCCATTCGATTTGTCAAGCTGAGGCTGAAGGCTTGCTTCGAGCCCGCCAAGAATAATCGCCTCGGCGGCCATTTCCGCGCTGCCCTTCTGCGCTTTGACATTGGCCTCAACAACTTCGTAGGGCATGTTGGCGAGCAGCGAGCGAACCTCTGCATCAAGATTCTTGTCGTAATTCTCCAGGCCCTTGAGTTGCGACTTGGCGATGGCACGGCCGATCATCGCGGTGGTGTGCCTGGCAGCTTCCTTGTCTTCAAGTTCAATACGCTTGTTGACAAGTTCGAGATAGCGAGTCCAATCACCTTCGATGATGGCAATGGAACCCAAGCTTGCATACATGCCTTGCAGCGTGGACTTGTCGGTGATTTCGTACGTATCGAGATCTGCGAGGATGTCCTTCTTCACGTCAGCGGCGAGCATCTTGACGCCCTTTTCGTCTTTCACGAAATCGAGGACTTTTTTATCAATCTTGTAGCTGTGACGAGGCAGGTCGTCGAGCTTTTCGATCTTGATCTTCTCGGCGGCGCGCAAGGGCAGAACCAGCGCGAAGCAGAGGGCAATGAGTGGGAACAAACGAGAAATTCTTCTGGGACACATGATAGCTCCGGGGATATGGTTAGATAGTTGGATTTCAGGTCTATAGGGAGAGAGTGAAGAATCGGGGAAAAGTGGCAGAAAGAGAAAAATCGAAAATCGAAAATCGAAAACTCCAAAATCAGAGAAGCAGAACTATGCAAGTTCGGCGTGAAGGAATTCCGTGAGGTCGGAGTGTTGCCAGTGAAAGTTTAGGTCTTTTAAGCGTTTAGGCGTGACGTTTTGGCTGGCGAGGACGGTTTGGCGGCCCATTTCGCCAAACAAGAGCGAGATTCCAAAGGCCGGGACGGGCAAGAAAGCCGGGCGGTGAAGGGCCTGCGCCAGCGACTTGGTGAATTCGCGGTTGGTGACAGGGGTCTCAGTGACGGCGTTAATCGGGCCGCAGTAGCGCTCGTCGGTGAGGGCGTGCCGAATCAACGAGAGGAGGTCGGGCAAGGCGATCCAGCTCAGCCATTGGCCACCGTCGCCGATCGGGCCGCCAAATCCAAGTCGGAAGATGGGAAGGACTTTGGCCAACATGCCGCCCAGTCTGGTTAGGACGACCCCGATCCTAAGGTTGACGACGCGGATACCCGCCTCGGAAGCGGGACGAGTCGCCTGCTCCCAGTCGCGGCAGAGGGTCGAAAGGAATTCCGTGCCGGGGGCAGAATTCTCATCGAAGACGTCGGTTCGGGACGAGGGGTAGTATCCGACAGCCGATGCCGAGATCAAGACCTTGGGCGGCTGTTTCAGCGAGGCCAATGTTCTTGCAAGCAGCTCGGTCGAGCGAATGCGGCTGTCATAGAGGTCGCGTTTGACGGCCTCGGACCAGCGCCCTGCCGTCAGGTTGCGGCCCGCAAGGTTCACCACTGCATCGGTAGCTTCGAGGGAGGCAGAGTCCATCTCGCCTGTGGCCGGGTTCCAATAGACCTGATTCCGAAAGGGAAGTGCGCAAGAAGCACTGAGCGGCATGACACCCCCCCTTTGTCCCCCCCGCAAAGCAGGGGGGATAATCAGATCGCGCACAGTTCCCGCGCGGTGATCAGAGCCATAGCGAGCAAGGCGCAGGACGGTGTGGCCTTCGGACTCAAGCTGGGAGGCCAGGGAGCTTCCGAGGAGTCCGGAGGCTCCGGCCATGATGACTTTGCGGGGCAGGGAGGTCATCACATAATATAGGGAGAGTCGGCGTGCGGAGCAACCGGGGGGAAAGATTGTCTATTGGGGTGAGAAAGGATTGATAGAAGAGGAGCAAATGGTTATCTTTTGGGGCATCAGAGACAGCGAATTGCACGATGACTCTGGACTTGGTTTCGGCCGGGTTGCGCACGGAAGATGTGCGCAGTTGAATCAGGTCTCGTGCTTAACCCGGCTCGGCGACTATCTGTTGGGCTTCAGAGACTCACCCATACACTTCCCATGGCACTACAATTCAATGGATCTCCGCAGCCGACGTTAGGCGTCGAGCTGGAACTGATTTTGGTTGACCCCAAGACCTGGCAGGTTTCCAACCGTGTGCCCGAGCTGCTTGCGGAACTCGGCGAGTCGGAGTGGGTGAAGCCCGAACTCTTGCAGTGTATTGTCGAGGTGATCAGCTCTCCATGCCGTACGGTTGCGGAGGTGAAGAAGGAGTTGGTGGAGAAGTGCGCGAAGGTTGAGGCTGCGGCGCAACGCATCGGATTAACGACGTGTTTTGTGGCCACGCATCCGACGGCGCTGTGGTCGGACATGCTGATTACGGAGAATCCTCGCTACCTGAATCTTGTGAACCGGATGCAGTGGCCGGCGCGACGCGCGATGATCATGGGCTTGCACGTGCACGTGGGCGTGAAGAGCGCGGAAAAAGCCATCGCCTTCTTGAATGCGATGACGACCTTCCTGCCGCATCTTCTGGCGCTTTCGGCGGCGTCGCCCTATTTCATGGGAGAGGAGACGGGGCTTGCATCATCGCGGATAAAGGTCTTTGAAGCGATGCCGACGGCGGGACTGCCGCAGCGCATGTTGAACTGGTCGGAGTTTCAGCGCTTCATGAAGACGCTGATCCATTCGGGCGCGATTCAATCCATACAGGAGATATGGTGGGACGTAAGGCCGCATCCGAAATTCGGCACATTGGAGATTCGCATTTGTGACGGCACGCCGGATTTGGACGACGTGCTCGCTCTCGTTGCAATGGCGCAGTGTTTGATCTGCTATCTCGAAGACTTGTATGACTCGGGGGAAGAGCTCCCGATTCACAAGTTCTGGTTCATTCGTGAGAATAAATGGCGCGCGACCAGATGGGGCCTTGACGCGGACATCGTGCACAGCGACGACGGCACAACGCGGAACATGCGCGAAGACTTGCAGAAGCTGGTGAAAGTTCTGACGCCGTTCGCCATTCAGCAGAAGTGTCTCGATGAATTGCAGCACGTCCACAAGATGATTGATCGCGGCGGAAGCTACGAGCGGCAGCGCGCGGTGTATCGAAAGACGCACCGCTTTGAAGCGGTGGTGGAATCGGTGGTGCAGGAGTATCATGAATGCATGGAGCGGGGGCAAGAGGTTTGAAGGCGGAGAAAGTCAGAAGTCAAAAGTCAAGAGTCAGAAGACTTAAATGAATCGAGAATATCATAAGTGGCATAGTCCGGCGCTAAACAGAGAGATGGAACTGCTGGTGTTCGGGCACTATGGAAGACCGTTGTTGGTCTTTCCGTCGGCGCAGGGAAG
>JADLDM010000106.1 GCA_020846695.1 bacterium
CCCGATGGTCTTTGTGTTCCTGCACGCTGAAGAGAGTCTTGATATGTATCCTGATCTGCCGCGTATGCAGAGAGAGACGAAGATTTTGTCGGAGAAGTATCCGGCGGTATTTATTATCGGAATCGGCTGGACTCTGAAGGACGGCTATCCGCATGAAATGCGCGCCGCGGACTATGACGATTGGGTGACTCCTTCAATCGTGAAGAACGGACAGCAGATGCACGGCTTGAACGGCGATATTCTGGTGTGGAATCACGTCACGAAGCGCCGTCACGAATTGACTTCAATGGGTGTTCGTGTAACGAAGGAAACTCTGCGTCAACAGCTTGAAGCCACGAAGCAACTGCACTTCCTCGATATGCCTTATCACAAGGCGATTCTGAACGACGAAATTCCGCTTTCAATCGGCGGTGGAATCGGTCAGGCGCGCACGTGCATGAGCATTCTGAAGAAGGCGCACCTGGGCGAAGTCAGTGTGACCGTGTGGCCGCAGGTGTTGAAAGACATGTGCGCGACGCGGAAGATTCATGTGTTGAATTAAGACCCCCATCCCCGACCCTTCCCCCGTGAACGGAGGAAGGGAGCACCTTGCACAAGCCCGGTTCGTCCGGGCTTGTGTGTTTGTTTACAGGTGCCAAGACGTGAGTTGACAAGTTCGGGAAAGTTCGCTAAGATTAATTCGTCCGTGATTGAAATCACCACATTTCTTGGGAGGTTTCTGATGAAGCGAATCTTGCTCACACTAATAAGCTGGGCGGGGTTCGCTCGTGTGTTTTATGGGGGTAGGGTATTGGGCAGCGGGAAAGCACGCCAAAATTGTCATCGTTGCTTGTATGCACAAGCTCCTAATCATCCTCAACGCCCTAACCAAAAAACAACTGCTATGGCAAGAAAAAGCTACCTCCGCCTCTTGACTCTCAACACAATTGCTTTTTTGTTTTTGGGGGCGGAGGCAAGCGCGCAGTTGGAATGGAGGGAAATCTATCAAACGAACGACAGCTTGCCATTTTGCAATCTATTTGAGATCTGCTTTCTGACTCCCGACACTGGACTAGTGGGCGGGCATTGCCCCTACTCGATGTATCAAACGTTTGATGCTGGGGAAACTTGGATTCCTCGATGGGAGCTTGGTGGGGAGGGACTCGACAACACGAGCCAGATTGAGTTCTTTAACAACCGCCAGGGGTTCATTACGTTCGGGAGTACGATCGCCCTGACATTTGATGCAGGTGAATCATGGGAATACAACACAGCCGGTGAACTACACCTTGGAGACATAGTTTATCGAGATGCTGCTCATTTGGTGACTGCCGCCTCTTATGGAGGGGAGTGGCCGGACTCTACCTACGACCAGATCAATATGAGCTCTGACAGCGGACGAACCTGGACTATCGTCCACGAAGAGACTCACTCTCCTTTTGACGGGTTGATTCTGGGGCTTACGTACTCACAGAGCGGAACGTTCGTCGTGGGTCTAGAGACAGATCGAGCCTTACGAAGCACCGATGGTGGGTACACCTGGAATACCGTTTACAATGTGCCGATAGACCTCGCCTACGACGGTGTTTCACCAACACCTGGCGTCTTTGTCCTCGCTGGTGCGAACTACTACAACAACGGTCTACTCTACCCGATCATAGTGCGAAGTGACAACGATGGCATAGCTTGGCAGGTTGTGTGGGCAGATTCCCAAGCATCGGAGGACCGGGATTTCATAGCCGACATTGCCTTTGGAGACTCTTTGCATGGTTGGGCAACACGGCGGAACCACATACTCATGCACACCGATGACGGGGGATTGACATGGGATGCAGACACATTGAATTTGCCCTCAGGGGTTGGCGGGGTTGTGTTTGGTGGAATGGACTTTCTCAGTCCGGAGCTTGGCTGGCTCGTGGCGACCGGTGTCTTTGGTCCAAGCAGGATTCTTCGATACTCGGAAGCTCAATCATCGCATGAACACCGTTATCCCATCCATCGTACTATCAGTGTCAATCCTGCTTTCCCCAATCCCTTCAACTCGTCCATCACACTCACGTTTGATTTGACTGCGGAATCGGGGGTGACGGTGGTGGTGTTTGATATCACAGGAAGGGAAGTGATGAAGGCCGCGCTCGGGCTGCTCGCGGCGGGAAGGCACACGCACACGATTGACGCGGCGGGGCTGCCGTCGGGGATTTATTTTGCGCGGGTGGAGGCGGCAGGAATTGCGAAGACGGTGAAGATTGCGTTGATCAGGTAGGCACCCCCTGGCTTTCCCCTCGACCGGGAGGTCGAGGCTAGAAGATGCGGCCGGGTCGGGGACCCGCCCCTACTGCGCAAGATTCGTTTTGCAAAAGGCCCGAAGTGACGGGTCTTTTGCTTTTTGCGGAAAAAATGGGGCAAAGGAGCAAGTGGTTAGAACCTGACGGAATCAGGCATAGACAAATAAAATCAATGAGATAAATTACATGAGACCGAGCGCAAGTCCGGCCTTTTCGCGTGGCACAAGACTTGCCCTTTGTTATAGCACACCGTGACACGGTGGTTTTGCTCGCGGACCCCGACCCATTACCCGTTAACGGAGTAGGGGGGAGACGGCCGGAGGCCGCCGGCAGTTTGGAGACGTTGCGGGTCTGGAGACCAACAACGGCGACATTTCCGTCCGGCAGCCACAGGGGCAGCCGCTACAACAGAAAAACAATCAGGAGACATAGAGAATGGATACGACCACACTGACACGCGGAATCATCAAGTCCGGCACGATCGGTCGCGACGATTTCGACGGCGCCCGCATCAAGCGCCTGCGCGAAGACCTGAACATGACGCAAGAGAATTTCGCGCACGAAATCGGCGTGACCTTTGCCACCGTCAACCGCTGGGAAAACGGACGCACCACCCCGAACAAAGTTGCGCAAAAAGTGCTGATGCTGGTCGAACGCAAACTGCGCAAGATGAAAAAAGAGTAAATGAAAAAGCCGCGGTCAGGATGACTGCGGCTTTTTGTGTGAAAGCGTTTTCAAACGGTCAGGCGGAAGCGCCGCCATTCTGGGCGCGCTGAATGTCCATCGAACGACACAGATTGTCCAGCTCTTTTTCAGCACTCTCTTCCAAGTCCTTGCTGTCCGCATAATCGCGAAGCTGCTTGGCAAGAAGCTCAATTCCCGTCGTAACGAAGCTCATGGCCTTCGGATCGGCGCCGCGTTCCGCTAAGATCTGCGCGGATTTGCCAAGCATCGTCATCGCCAAACTGTAGGTCAGGAAGATCCGGCTGTTTTCCATAGTCTCTTCAAATGTTGCCATGTGTAGCTCCTTACATTTTCACCTTCCGGGATTGTGGTGACCCTCCCGGTGGCCATTAGTGTTAACTGAACCGTAATAAATATAGTTCCACGCGGCCCAATCCGCAATAGCAGAACCCCACACCCGGCGAAAATCTCAAGATGCGACACGCCACCCCCACGCAACCCGATTTCGATCAGTGGACGGACCAAAATCACGTCCCATTTTGCCCCACCTCCGACGGCAAAACTCCAGAGATTTCAACGAACTCCCATCCTCGAAACTTCGTGAACATGTTATGGCGCGGGGTATCGCGCTTGTTCTCGCATTCACATGCGGCGGGGTTCATCGCGCACACAAAAAAACCGCGCGTCCTCTGACCTTCCTCCGTTTGGTTCATATCCCCACCCCCTGTAACGGGGCGCTATGTCGCGCCTGCGCAACGGCGTAGCTCCGACTCTTGACCCCTTGACAAGGGGCTCTCCCCGCGCCCGTAACCAATTTTGCGCCCGACAGCGACGCTTGAAGCTGAGCGAGCATCTCCGTATCTTCCTTCCGCATCCTCCAATTCAACAGACCACTCCATGCGCACCTTCGCGGATGTTGAAAGACATCTGAACTCACTAATCAACTATGAGTCCACGACGCCCTTGGGCGGAACGCGCGGGCAGCCGAAGCTGGAGCCCGTCCTGTGCGCCGCGGACAGACTTCAACTTCCGCTTGAACTTCCGCGCTGCGCGCACATCGCCGGAACGGTGGGTAAGGGTTCGACAGCTTCGATGCTCGACGCGATTCTGTCGCGGAAATTCTCCACGCTGACCTTCACGAGCCCACATCTGATCAGTGTGAAGGAGAGAGTGAAGCTGAATGGAGAGTTGATACCTGATGAAATCTGGTGCGAGGGATTCTCTTGCATCAATTCCGAGCTTGCGCGCGACCCCAAGATTGCGCTGACCTATTTTGAGTCGGTATGGGTGTTCTATTTGTGGTGCGCGAAGCGTTTGAAGACGCAGGCGCACATTGTGGAGACGGGATTGGGCGGGAGCTTTGATGCGACTAATGTGCTCGTGAATTCTGTTGCGGTTTTCACGAAGATTGATTTGGATCACACGCATATTCTGGGGAATACGGTTGAAGAGATTGCTAAGGATAAGTCAGGAATCATCAATCAGGGTTGTGTTGCAGTGAGTGCGGAGCAGGCGGAAGATGTTCTACGCGTCTTGGACGAGAAGGCCGCTATGATGAACGCGCGCGTGTTTGCGGAAGGAAGGGAGTTTGCGATAGATGCCGCAATGAGCTTTTCATTTCCGAGTAAGGAGATTCACGTTGACCATTTGATCTGGCCGTTGCGGGGTAAGTTTCAAGCGCACAACGCGGCGACGGCGATTGCGGCAGCTTTGAAGATTGATTCGAGTCTCTCAGAAGAGGAGATTCGCGACGGTTTGATGTCGGTGAGGATTGATGCGCGGCAACAGAGCGTGAAGGGACATCCGAATCTCTGGGTGGACGTGGCGCACAATGAAATTTCTTTTGCGGCGCTCGCTGAAAGTCTCAGTAGCGACACCTTGTTCAAGAGAAGAATCGCTCTTATTGCGATGTTGAAGGACAAGGATGCGGAATCGTCGCTTGTGAAACTGCGCGGAGTCGTGGACGAAGCTCTGGTTACAGAGGCTCTAAGTCCGAGATCGAGAAGTGCGGAGAACATGCTGGACTGCGCGAAGCGGGCGGGGCTTTCAGCGAGAATTGTAAAGCGGGAGGAGGGATATGTGGAGATGCTGCGGCTTCCGAGTAACACGCGAGGCGTGGTATGCGGTTCGTTCTATCTTGCGGGTGATTTCTTGAGGTGGCTTCAGGACAAGGAGTGATGGGATCCGCAGATGTCGTAAGGAGATTTCGGCCGGGTTACGCGCGGCAGATTGTCGAGCGCTGAGACGGTGTTGCGCTAACTCGGCTCGGCGGTACATTGAAAAGGGGCGGCCACGGTGCTTGAAAAGCACGGGCCGCCCCTACTAATTTGTAAAAGGCTGTTTATCTCAGATAGAGCAGCTTGACGGAATTTGAAACGTGATTGCCGCTTGTGAGAGTCGCGAAGTAGATGCCCGATGCGGAGGAGGGCTGCCACAGATAGTTACCCGAGGACTCATGCAACATGGCATCGTGAACGGCACGGCCAAGTATGTCGCGAATGATCAGGCGGCCTTGCGCAGCCTGTTGAAGAGAATAGGCGATATTCACACTTCCATTGAAGGGATTGGGATAGGCGGCCTGAAGCGCAAGCGAATTTACTTCGGGCGCGCTCGGATGCTCCGGTGATGCACTTTCCAATAAACCCGACCACTGATAGAGACGATCCATGAAGACTTCAGGCGCGGAATTGCCGGCAGGCGTGCTGTCACTGATGGCCTCGATACCGAAACCGAACGCGAGTGTGCGGCCCGTCGGACCGAGCACGCCGGCGGGTTGACCTGAAGCAGTGGCATAGCGCTGAACAACCGCGCTGCCTTCAAGCGGACTGAGGATCGTCATCGAGTCTTGATTCGACGCTCCTCCCGATCCGGCGAGCAGAAACATCTCGTCTGTGATGAACGGCGCGGCCACAGAGTACGCGCGGCGGAACATCGAGAAGCCGGGCGCAATGTCCACGCCAAACACATCGCGAGGAAACGCTTGTCCCTCTTCACCCGAAAAAATGTTCTTGCCGGACACGACAACAAAGTTGCCGTTGTTGACATAGTTTTCGATTTGAGTTTTTTCAGATTGCGTCCACGATGGCAAATCCGCGTTACCGGAGAGCCAGATCAGCAGACTGGAATCAGGAAGGAAGGAGAGATCGAAGTTCTCAGTCTCTTCCACACGGAAAGAGCGGTAGATGCGATCCTGATCGCGCAACGTGCGTGTGACGAAAGAATCCACGGGCTGCGGCGAGCCTTTTTGCACGATGATTGCGCGCGGAATTCCGATTGTGAATTCGATGTGTTTGATTGCGCGGGCGGAAAGCTGATCGCACTCGACGACGACTTCCACGGTTCCCCAATGATCGTGCGCGTCGCCCGCAACTTGAATCAGGAATGGCGCCGTATCCACGGACTCACGCGGGCCTATGGAGGCGAAAAGTTGAGGTATTGCAGGGAGAATGAGAGCTTGATCATTGGAGGAAAGCAAAATGCGAACATTGGTCGCGGGAGGCGGAAACAAATCGGCGTCGTTGGTCAGTGTTAACACAAGCGCGAGAGTCTCCGATGCTTCAGGGAGCGCGTTACCATTGCCGATGCTGCCGTGCAGACCATCATCGAATAGCGATGCAGAGGAGATCGCAAAATGAGGATTCAAACCCGGGCCGATGCCGCTCAGCCCAAATGCTTCGTAGATTTGATCGCCATAGGGTGTGCCGTTGCTAAGATCGCCATCATCGTCATCCGCTTCGAGCACGGCTTGTAGGTAGTCAACGAATGTTTCTGCAAGTGAGTAGCGCGCGAAGTGAGCAATTGAGTCGGCATATGCGACTCCCAGCCAGTTGCGCAATCGCCAGAGCGGAACAGAGATGAACGGGCTGTCGTGATGCACCTCGTTGCCCCAATTGTCGGGGAAGATCATGTTGCTTTCCAAATCGCGCATGGCGCTGTGTGCGCTGCCCGTCAACCATTCGCCCATCAGCGGATCTTCGTTGATTGAACAGGCGAAGTAATCCGACCACGCTTCATTCAACGCGCCGGGCTGATCAATATAGGGCAGCATGTCATCGGGATAGATACCGTCGGTGACGCCGTGCGTGTATTCGTGATAAATCACGTCGGAATACATCGCGAAATTGTCGTAGGTTGCGCCGGAACCGTAGTAGGTTCCCCAACCGTTCCAATAGGCGTTGTCATAGCCGGAGCCGACATTTGCGACGGCGGGCATTGGATAGTCAAGCGCGTTGAAAGCTGGATCAATGATCTTATACCAATCGTGAATGAACTCGGTATGATACCAGAGATTCAATTCAGGACGCGTGGCGTGGTCGGTGCGCCACGTCATTTGGTTTCCCGAGAACGGCGCGGACATAACCGTGTCGAAGACGGAAATCAATCCGTCATCGTCATTTGTCACCTCGACATAGGGGCCGGTGAGACTCGCGCTGATGATCGCGGTTTCACCGACTTCGGCAGAGACATTGCCGATTGAATTCGTGACGAACGGAGCGCTGTTGAATACGACGTTTTGATTCACGCAGGGCGCCCACTGAGTCTCGGAATGATTGTAGGGCTGCCAGTAGGGAGAAGCGACTTCAAGATTGATGACGTCGTGCGCGATGCCTGACCAGTCGAGAAGTATCTCGCCGGAATTCGCGTCCACGATTCCGACATGACGCTCATGCGGCGCGCTTCCCAATAGCGAAATCCAGAAGGCAGGACGGAGCGTGTGCGCGTCCACATCGGGAAACCAGCATGAAAAACTCTTTTCGCCGACGACTTGCCAACTCGCGGGAGCAAGCGTTATGGAGAGCCTGCTTGCCGCAGAGAAGATTGTCCATGTGTGCGCTCCGGTTACGGGCCAATCGGCAAAGCTGCGCATTGAGACGCGCGCGAGTTCGTTGCGTTCATTGGTCACAAGATCGAGCCTGCCACAGACGATCGGCAAATTGTCCAGCGTTTCACGAAAGACATGATAGGTGACTTTTCCCGCTCGGTTGGAAGCAAGCAGCTCGAATTGGGAGCCGCAACCCAGTTCGCGGGCAACCTGTAAGGCGCTCGCACTCAGAGATCGTGATGTCGTGAATGACAACGGCTTGCCATACCCGAAGACGGGCTGCGAAAGCAGCGGCGAGGAGACGAAATTCCACTCTGAGAAGTCGCCGCTCGATTGTGCAGGGGAGAGGTCCTGCATTACTCGCGAAGCCGGCCAGATGAACTCGGCGCGGATTTCCGGTGCACAGATGAAGCTGATCAAGAAGAGAGTGAAGAAAATTCTACGCGTAGTCATGATGCGGAACACGGTTTAGAAGTACGTGAAGAGAAAGACACGGAAGCTTGTGGCGTCGGCGTTTTCGCGCTGAGTATCGTAGCCGACTACGGTATCGGGTTCAATGGGTGAGTACGGCACGACTTCGCGATTCCAGTCATAGAAACAATGGCGCAGCTCGAAGCGAACACCGAATCCATTGGCTGCGACTTTCACTCCGGCGCCCGCATCGAAAACGCTGTGCACGTCTTCCGAGGTCGTGCGCACAGACCCGGCTTCAGGAACGGCAACGGAGCTTCCGCCGCCGACGAACGCATAGGGCACGAAAGGCAATTTGAGATCCATCGTCCCGATGACGCGCAAGGTCATCTGATGGCCGAAGCGATAGGGATCGTAAAGCGTGTCGGATTTCTGCGCATAGGGCGCGGTGATGTCCGCGTTCAACTCGAAACCGACGTGCTTCGTGATCATGTAACCCGCGAGCAGCGACGCCTGCGCAAGATAGCGGCGGTGCTGAATGCTCGAAGCCCACGTCTGGAAAGTGACCCCGCCCGCGATCTCAAACATCCCGCTGTGCGGACTGAATGAGAAGGTGCGCGCACCTTCAGGTGGAGCGATGAACCAGATAGACTCCACCTCATCGCGCGCGAACACTTCAAATTCGGGCTGCCTTAGAAGACGCTGCTCCCAAGGGGTGATGTAGACGGCAGAGGTGTCCTGACGCACGACCGCGCCTTTGATAATGCGCCCATTGCGAAGGCGAACGACATCTTCGGCGTGCAGGGCAAGTGCGCTGCTGAGCAGGAGGCCGATCCAAAGAAGTTTCATGGCAGTCATAATTAGAATGAACCGGGACTTGTCTAACATACGTAATTCCGTGGAGAAAGACCATAGTTGAGGCATGACAACCCGTAGCGCGCCGCGCGGGTGCATTGGAGAGCCAAGCCTGTAGCATGAAGCGCACAAGTTACAGAAAAACACGATGCCAACTTTTGTGCGACAAGCGCTGTTGACCCTCGTGACTTTAGGAAAAATAATTTGATAGCTTGTAGAAATGCAATTTCGAGCGTATATTGGGTGTTATAGTAAATATATTGACGCCCATGGAAACGACCTCCGCTGCAACTGCTTTCTCTTCCTTGAACCTGACCACATCAAGCGGCCAACCTGTTTGGATCCATGCCGTTAGGCTTGCGGGGAGGCGGAGCCTTCTGGGCGCGGAGAAAGTGACGTGGCGGTTCACGCGTACGGGAGTCTGTGTGGTTTCGGGTTCAAACGGGAGCGGGAAGACGCTGCTCTGTTCGGCGCTGTGCGCTGCCATGTATCCTGAGGCAAACGCGGGGCTTGTTGCGGGGTTGCGCGACGCGGGGATTGATCGGATCACGGTGAGAGTCTCTAACGGGGACGAACCGTGGACGCATAGCCTCGATTTGAGCGCTGATGAGTGGCGCGGACCGAATCGGATCACCGATCTTGCGGATTTGCCTTCGCCACATCTTCATTGGATTCTCAATGGAGAGTGGAGGGAACCGGATTCACGCACGATGGAGTGGGCGGGGACGATGAATCGCAAGCCGCTTCTGCGCGAACGGGAACTCTGGATCAGTCGCGCACAGGGATTGTTGAATGGACAGAGCGGTGGTTGTTCTCCAGAAGAGCTGCGGGCGCAAATTGCGGCGCTTGAGGAAGAGCGCGAAGCGGCATTGTCGCTTCGGCGAGACTACGAAGAAGCGATGCGGCAGCGCGAACGTGTTTCTTTGGAGCTTCAGGAACAGATCATGCGCCGCCAGATTCTTGACTTGGAATCGAGCGAACTGACCCGCAAGATTGAGATTGCGGAGCGCGCGGCGCGTTTGCAGGAGTGGTACGGGGAGATTGACGCGCAGCGACGAACGGTCGAGGAACGGCGCGCGAAATATGAGGCGCTGCAGGAGGAACTCGACCGCGTGAGAAGTATCCTGAACGGCCTGCCCGATTTCGCCGAGGCGAGGGCGCAACGCTATCGTGATTTGCAGACGGAGATAGCGGGTCGTTTCCATCGGCAGGAAGAGCTTGCTCGTGAGCGGGGCGCCGCCAAGGAACAACTGCAAGCGCTGCTGGACTTGCGCGGCGAACTTGCACTGCAATCGGCAGCGACGGATGAGACTCCGCGTCATGAGTTGGCGCACAAACTTGCCGAGGCCGAGAGTCAGTTGACCGAACTGCATCGGGCGCGAATAGACCTGCTGCGCAAGAACGACGGGCTGCACCGGACAATGAGTGAGTCGCTCAGAGACATTTCGTCGCTTCTACCGGGCGAAATCACAATGCTGCGCGAGTATGCGGAGTCGCTCGACGAACCCGCCGTTTCGACTGCGGACGTTGACGCAGGCGAGTTGAAGACCAAGCTCGAAGGTGTGCGAAAGACGCTACGGGAGTACGCCGGCTACGAAAATCTGCCTGCCGACGCCGAAGAGCAAGTGAAGGCGCTGTATGCGGCGCGAGAATTTGCCACGCTGCGCATGGCGGAAAGCGAAGCGCTCAAACACCGCATGACTTTACTTCAGGGCGGAAAACAGACCGGCGCGAAGATCGGACTCAGCGTGATGGGCGCGGCGGCGGCGGGGATTCCCGCATGGCTCTCTTTGGGAATGGATATCGGGTTCTTCGCGGGGCTCGTCGGAGGCGGATTGGGCTATGGTCTGGCGCGGCTGATTTCACGTTCGCAGGAGAGAGAGCTTGCGATTGTTCACGACCAGTCGGAGCGTTGCGGGCAGGAATTGGCTTCGTCACTCAGCACGCGCGACAACTTGAAGCGAGTCTTAAGACCTCTCGCGGGTGAAGACAGCGCAATGATCGCGATAGAGAAACTGCATCGCTATCGAGACCTTCTGATTGCCGAGCGCGAATTAACTCAGCAATCGCAGCAGGCTTCACGCGCGGTTCCGTTGCAGCGGAAGCAGCCCGAGATTCCCTCGGCATTCCGCTCGATTGAGAAGGCGGATATTCTGTCCCGTATTGGGCTATACGATGCTGCGCGGCGCGAAATAGAAACCTGCGCGCACGAGCTTCTTCGTTATGAACGCGGCGGAGACATGCACCGTCGCGCCACGGATCTCGAAGCGGCGATTCAGACTTATGAGCTGGAGTTGCGGGACTGGGATGATCAGGCTTCGCGCAGCCGACATGAGACGGCCGACGATCTCAAAGGCGCGGAGGTGAAGATCGGCGCTCTTCAACACAAGCTTTCTATTCTTGAACAGGAAATCGAGAGTGCGGGCAACGTCTCGGATTTGGAAGGCGAGTGCGCGCGGTTGAATGCGGAGTGCGGAGGCAAGTTGGAAACTCCGGGCGCCGACGCCGTGTTGGCGGCTGCAGCAAACCGACTACATATCGAAGAGCAACTGCGTGAAGTGAAGCAGCAGCTTACGCATGAGCACTCCTGGCAGGAGCTGGCGGCGCGCGCCGCGGTAATTGACGAAGAGCGGAGAGAAATCGTGGAACGCGTCCGCGTCATGGACCCGCTTTTCGCCGAGCGCGATTCCATCATCGCCGACCTGCTGAAGTATCGCGCACAGTTGGACGAATTAACGGCGCAATCGGAAACGGGACGCAAGCTCGAAAACAGTTTACAGAAACAGCTGAACGGCTTCGACGTGAGCGCGCTGGAGACGGAGGTTGGGCGCATGCGGAGTGAAGAGGCGATTGCGGCCGATCTGTTCGCAGCTACCGCGAAGCACGAGGAGTCGGAGCGCAGCATATCCGCAGCACGTCGCATGATCGAAACATTGGACGCGGAGATTTCCGAGCAGGAACAGCAGTGCTACGCGCGCACTCTACAGCATCTCCAGAAGTGCGTGTTTGAGACCGCCGGGGAGCGGGTCGTTTCCGTTGATCCGGTAAATGACACGTGGGAAGCGACTCTGGAAGACGGGAGCAGAAAACCGCTAAGTCGTCTGCCGCGCGGACTTGCTGAGCTGGTTCGGCTCAGTCTCACGTTCGGCGTATTGAAATGGTCCGCTTGCGGCGAGTTGCTGCCAATATTTTGGGACGACGTCTGCTCACAGCTTGATGACCTGCATTTGGAGTCGGCGAGGAGAATGGTTCACGCGTTGGAAAGTGAGCGGCAGGTGATTCTCTTCTCTCGCGATGCGCGCATCCGCGCGTGGGGCGGCGCGCCGGAAGTGTTGGTCGGTGAACACGAGTTTGAACTCATCGCATAGCATTCTATCTATCGCTTTCTAAGGGCAGTCGCGGGACGGCCCTTTTTTGTTTCCCGGTGCATTTGCCCGTGAAGCGGTTTTGCGACGGAAGTTTCCGCGCGAAGTGACGCAGGAAAAGCTCCGAATGGAAATGCGCAGCCGCTCATGTTTCGCTGCAAAGTTTCAACGTCGGGACATTTTTCTGCAAGCATTTCCGCGCTCCAACTCAATTGAGTCAAGAAAAATGGGCATGATGCAAGAGTGAAGTTTGAATCCTGCTCCGGGTGGGTTTTCAGGATTTGCGATGCGCGAATCAGTAGTGTTTAGGATCCGTATTTGCGAAGTATCCTTCCGGATTCCCGAAATGGACGCGTAATTTTGGTCATTTGCCCCAGAGAAACTCTGGGTGCGGGCTGACTCCGAAGTTCATCACCAAGCCGAAAGCGACACATGTCGAACGTCGAAAAGACCACTTCCTTTGATTCCCACTACCGAGACGGCGCGCAGACGCCGGACTATGAAACCTTGGAGATGTCATTTCTTGGCAGCATGTTGCCGGGAATCGTGCACAATCTCGCGACACCGCTCTCCGGCGTGATCGGCGCGACGCAGCTTCTTGAGATGAGAGTCGGCGAGCAGGAAAAGCTGATTGCCGAATTGGAAACCGCATCTTCACGCAATGCCGACGCGCTGCGGGTTCAGATCAATAAGAACAAGAGCAACCTCGATATCATGTCGCGCAATGCTCGGCAGTTGACAGAACTCCTGCAGACGATTATCCGAAGATTCCATCGCAGCGCGAATGATCTGCCGCAGCTTCAGTCCCTCTATGAGACGGTGAGCAACGAACTGCAATTTCTCGATGCGAATCTGACCTATAAGCACAAGGTGCGAAAGCACTTTGATCTTTCAACGGATCCTTATGTGGTCTACATGTGCTACAGACACGTCGTTGCAGCGCTCGACGAGGCAATACTTCGTGTTCTGGCGATTCATGACTTCTCGCAGGGGCTCGTGGAACTCTCCGTGAAGACGGCATTCGATCCTCAATGGGGAACCGTGCAGGTTGTGGCGAAGTTCGCCGAGACAGAGGATGATCCTCTGACGACGGATTCGCTTGAGATGTATCTCGCCCGCACGGCGGAGAACGGCTGCGCCTATCAGGTTGAGCACACGTCCGGTTTGCTCAAACTGGAGCTCAAAGTTCCGAGACAATGCCCGACCGCTTGATATTGTGAGTTTGAACTGCTATTCTATAGCATCTTGAAACTCACCATTCGGCGGCGATTGTGACGGCATCAAACCACACTCCCTTTTCAACGGAACTGCTCAAACAGGCCGAGGCGCGTGATTCGCGCCTCGCCGTTGCTCTGCGCGCCTGCGAAATGGGCGGCGACGTGCTGCTGAAGTATTGGCAGGAACTCTCCGCCGAAGATATCCGTGAAAAGAGCAAGGGCGATCTTGTGACGCGCGCAGATTTAGAATCAGAGCGCGTGGTTTCGAGTTTTTTGCGCGATGCCTATCCTGATACGGGCGTGCATTGCGAAGAGGGGACGCAGCACCGCAACGACAAGTTGGTGTGGTATCTTGATCCCTTGGATGGCACGACGAATTTCGTACAGCGATTTCCGATCTTCGCCGTGAGTCTCGGTTTGGTTGAGAATCCGTTGTCCGAGAATCCCGTCTTGCAGTGCGGCGTCGTCTTCAATCCGGTTTCAGGAGAGCTGTTCTGGGGTGCGAAGGGACAAGGAAGTTATCTCGGTTTGAAGCGGCTTAGTGTCTCAGATAAGACTCGATTGAGTGACGCAGTGCTTGCAACGGGATTTCCGCGCAGATATTATGAGGAGCTGCCGCCCTACCTTCAGGAGTTCGCTTCGATCTTTCCGAAGTGCAGAGCGATCAGAAGAGCGGGCGCGGCGGCGCTTGATCTCTGTTGGACCGCGCAGGGAATCTTCGATGGATTCTGGGAACACAAACTGTCGCCGTGGGACGTCGCGGCAGGGGCGCTGATCGTAGAAGAAGCGGGAGGAATCTGTTCGGACTTCAAAGGCGGACGCGAGTTCTTGAAGTCGGGCAACATCATCGGCGCGTCGCCGCCTATTCATGAGGAGATACTTCATCTCGTCAAACCAATTTCCGGCAGCCTGTAACGAAAAAAGCCACCCGCAAGAGTGGCTTTTCAATTTGCCAAAGCTCAGATCAAGGAATCGGCCAGTTGACCGTCTTCTCAAAGTTGTCCGGCCCTGATAGCTTCAACGTCACAGGGCCATTGCCGCCTTCGAATTCGTAGAGTCCTGCAGGGAGCTGCTTCTCAATAAGCACTTTGCTCTGTGGGGAGGTCTGCTCAAGTTTGATCGGCGCAGTATGGCGAACATAAAGAGTGATTTTCTCTCCCGGGAGGATCATCGCGGGAGCGGACGTGTTCTGTCCGCCATCGCGACCGGCTAACGGAATTGCAGCGGAGATCACAACCGGGAACACCGATTCCTTTGACTGACCGACCGACGAGAGCTTGTAGAAGTAGGAAACTCCGGGAACGGCGAGCGTGTCCGCGAAGAGATAATCGGCAGCGCCGGAATCCGGCCTGAAGGGGATTTCCTCGAGAACAGAGAAGTTTCCGAGTTCCTCGTAGCCGCGATAAATGCGGAACTTCACGATGGCGGGAGATTGCTGATCGAGCGACCAATTGAGGCGCAACGTGCGATTCTCCGTGGCATTTGCGCTGAAGAGTGAAAGCTGTGTTGCAAGTTCCGGCATCTCCTCCGCGAATGACATTGTCCCGGCGAGAAGACATGCAGCCCAAAGAAAAAGCATTAAGATTCGGTTCATCTACTCTCCGTTCCGTGGTTTCGATTCACACTCCTCTGCATCAAAGGCGAGCGCCTCTTCACGTCCGCGCGATTCTTTCACAGTCCACAGCAGCCGCGCTCCCGCGAGGAAGAAGATCAGGAGCGACAGCATTCCAAGGCGCAAGCTGCCCGTAATCCATACTGCGATTCCGAAAATTGCAGGTCCCACCGCGCTGGCAAACTTTCCCGATATGGCGAAGAAGCTGAAGAACTCCGCAGATTTCGCGGGAGGGATGAGCATCGCCTGAAGAGATCGCGACGCGGCCTGCGAGCCGCCAAGCACTGTTCC